>NZ_JAAOTI010000010.1:0-284946 GCF_011297315.1 Catellatospora chokoriensis | reverse complement strand
GGCGCGGGCGGTGGGGGATCGGGCGGCGGGGTGGTGCGGGGGTCGGGGAGGATGAGGGGGTGGTGGCTGTGGTGGGTTGGGTGCAGCGGATGACCGAGGTCGTCGGCGCCCGTTACGACGCGTCGGTGGACCGGGCTCGCAAGCGGTCCGCCGCGTTCGACCACCTGTGGCGGATGAAGGAACGCTACGCCGACGTGCTGGCCGGGCGGCTGGCCGCGGCGATCGCCTACTACGCCTTCTTCGCCGCGTTCGCGCTGACCATGGTGGCGTACGCGGTGCTGGTCAAGGTCTTCTCCGGCAACGCCGAGCTGGTGGCCGACGTGGACCGGTTCCTGCTCGCCTACTTCCCGGCGGTGAACACCGAGCAGCTGCGCACCTCGGCCGGCTCCATCGGCACCGTCGGCCTGGTCAGCCTCGTGCTGGCCGGGATCGGCTGGGTGGACGCCTGGCGCTCGTCGCAGCGCGCGATCTGGGGGCTGGACCAGCACCCGGGCAACTTCCTCGTGCTGCGGCTGACCGACTTCGGCATGCTGATCGCCCTCGGCCTGCTGATGGCCGTCTCGCTGACCGCGATCGACGGCCTGGTCACGCTGTTCGACCTGCTCCCGGGCACCAGCGGCGACTTCTGGCTGAAGGTGAGCATCTACTCGGTGACGGTCCTGGTCAACGCCATGATCGGATTCGCGCTGATCACCGTGCTGCCGCGCGTGCACATGACGCCCCGGCGGCTGCTGCCCGCGATCGGCATCATCGCGGTGGGCCTCACCCTGCTCAACGAGTTCGGCCGGTACTTCGTCCAGCGCACCGAGAACAACCCGGCGTACGTCGCGGTCGCCGCGTCGGTCGGCCTCCTGCTGTACCTGTACCTGTTCAACCAGATCGTGCTCTGGGCGGTCTCCTACGCGGCCACCTCCGCCAACGGCAAGGTGTTCGACCTGGCCTGGGGCCGCCCGCGCAAGCACCATCTGGAGTGGGTGCCGCCCGGCGACATCGCCAAGGCCGAGGCCGAGGCGGTGCAGGCCGAGGCCGAGGACGACGCCGCGGATCGGGCCGCTCGGCTGGAGGGCCCGGACGACTCCGACGCGCCGGATACGCCGAAGGCCCCCGAAAAGCATCGCGAAGCTCGATGATGGTCGCGTGGGTGCACTCGTGACTTTGGAGCTGCCGGCCGGATCGCCGCAGCTGGACCTTCCCTGGATCATCACCTTCGGCCCGCTCGACGACGACGAGGAGTGGGAGCCGGTGGTCTGCGGGCCGTACGAGCGCCCGCACGCGCTCGCGCTCGCGCAGCACGTCGTCGCCGACGAGGACCTGATGGCGGTGGTCGAACCGCTGCTGCCGGCGACCTCGCTGGACCAGATCCGCGCGGAGATCGCCAACGCGCAGGACCTGGCCGCGCAGGAGGCCGACGAGATCGACGACGTGCTCGACGACGACGCGGACGACGAGCACGACCATGACCACGACCATGACGACCACGTCGTCGAGGCCCCCAGCGCCGCCGAGCTGAAGGCGGGCTTCGCCCGCATCTCCGCCCGCCTCACCGGGGCCTGACGCCGCTTCCTGCTCCGCACTTTCGGGGAAACCGCACGAAACGAGCCACTCGTTCGCGCGGTTTCCCCGGAACTGCAGGCGATCTTGGCGTGCGGAGCGCGGCAGGGCGGGGCGTCAGCCGCGCAAGGCGTAGTCCCGGATGGGCTGCCAGCTGCCGCTGCCGTTGTGCTCGTAGCGGGTGAAGTGGTCGACGTCGAAGCGGGCCGAGTAGTCGGCCATGCGGTCGAAGACGTCGTCGAGCGCGGGCTCCGGCACGTCGTGGCCGATGGTGACGTGCGGGTGATACGGGTGGGCCAGGTCACGGGCCAGCGGACCGGTGCGGATCGCGCCGGCCAGCTGCTCGCACTCCCCGATGCCGGTCGCCAGCGCCACGAACACCACCTGGCTGACCGGCCGGAACGTGCCGGTGCCGCGCAGCTGGATGGAGAACGGCGCGTTCTGCTCCGCCACGCTGTGCAGCAGCTCGTCGAGGCGGCGGTCCAGGTCGGCGGAGACCGGCAGCATGGTCGGGCCGAGCAGGGTGACGTGGGACGGGATCAGCGCCGCGAGCGGGTCGCCGGTGGACGCGCGGGCCGCGTCGAGTTCGGCACCCCACGGTTGCGGGATGCCGATCGCGATACCGATGGTGCGCTCCACCGACGCCTCCTGGCTGAACTGCCGTTGCCAACGCCCTGGGGGGCCGAGCTCCGCTGCTGGTTCTACCGACCCGCCGGAGCCAAGAACCCGATCTTGTCGTAAACCGTAGCCAGCGTCGGCACCGAGACGGTACGGGCCTTCTCGGCACCGATGACCAGCAGTTTGTCCAGTTGCGCGGGGTCGTCGAGATACTCCTGGGTGCGCTGCTGGAACGGCGCCACGAACTCCACCACCACCTCGGCGAGGTCCTTCTTGAGGTCACCGTACCCCTTGCCGGCGTACGCCTCGACCAGCTCGGGGATCGGGCGGCCGGACAGCGCGGAGTAGATGGTCAGCAGGTTGCTCACGCCCGCCTTGGCCTCGGGGTCGAAGACGATGTCGCGGCCGGTGTCGGTGACCGCCGACTTGATCTTCTTCGCGATCTTCGCGGCAGGCTCCAGCAGCTCGATCAGGCCGTTGCCGGTCGACGCCGACTTCGACATCTTGGCGCTCGGGTCCTGCAGGTCAAGGATCTTGGCGGTCTCCTTGACGATGTGCGGCTGCGGCAGCGTGAACGTCTTGCCGAACTGCGAGTTGAAGCGCTGCGCCAGGTCCCGGGTCAGCTCCAGGTGCTGGCGCTGGTCCTCGCCCACCGGCACCGAGTCGGCCTGGTAGAGCAGGATGTCGGCCGCCTGCAGGATCGGGTACGTGAACAGGCCCACGCTGGACCGCTCCGCGCCCTGCTTGCTCGACTTGTCCTTGAACTGGGTCATCCGGCTGGCCTCGCCGAAGCCGGTGATGCAGCTCATCACCCAGCCGAGCTGGGCGTGCTCGGGCACGTGCGACTGCACGAAGACCGTGCAGCGGGCCGGGTCGAGGCCGGCGGCCAGCAGCTGCGCCACGCTGACCCGGGTGCGCTCGCGCAGCAGCTTCGGGTCGTGCCCGGCCGTGATCGCGTGCAGGTCGACCACGCAGTAGAACGCGTCGTGCGTCTCCTGCATGCCCACCCAGTTGCGCACCGCGCCCAGGTAGTTGCCCAGGTGGTACGAACCGCCGGTCGGCTGGATCCCGGAGAGCACCCGGGGCTTGCTGTGCTGGGTCGCGTCGAAGGACATGGACGCCATTCTCCCACCCGGATGATCCGGCCACGAACCTGGGAACCGGCAGCCGGTGGCGGGACTCACTAGAGTCGCCGAGACGAGCGACCGGGGAGACCATGACCGCGCAGGACGAGCTGGGTGAGCTGTACCACGCCGGGTACCGCCGGCTGGTGGCGCAGGTCTACGCGTTCACCACCGACCTGACCGAGGCGCAGGACGCCGTCCAGGAGGCCTTCGCCCGGGCGCTGGCCCGCCGGCACGGCCTGAGCGATGTGGACGCGCCGGAGGCGTGGCTGCGCACCGTCGCCATCAACGTGGTGCGCCGCCGCTGGCGGCGCCGCCAGCTGCTGGACACCATCCTGCTGCGGGAGCGGCCGCTGACCCGGGTCACCGCGGCCGCGCCGGAGCCCGACAACACCGACCTGCGCGCGGCGCTGGCTGCCATCCCGAGCCGGTACCGCGAGGTCGTCGTCCTGCACTACCTCGCCGATCTGCCCCTGGACGAGGTCGCCGAACTGCTGGAGGTCCCCGTGGGCACGGTCAAGTCACGGCTCTCCCGGGGCCGGGACGCGCTGCGGGGGCTGCTCGACGACGTCGATGCGCCGCCGCTGGAGCAGGTGCGGGTCCGCGCGGGGCGGATCAAGGCCCGCCGCCGCACCGCGCAGGCCGCCAGCGCCGCCGCGGTGCTGCTGATCGCCGCCGTGGGCGTGTTCCAGCCGTGGCGGCCGCAGCTGTCGCCGGACGACACGGCCACCTCGCCCAGCGCCCCGGTCACCGCGCCGCCCGCGCCCGTGTACTCGGGCTCGGGCTCCGCGGCAGGCCTGGTCATCGACGGCATCTTCAACCCCGCCACCGCCCCGGACGTGCCGGGCTTCATCACCGAGTTCGAGCTCGACGGCGCGGCGGGCTGGCTGCGCACCGCCTGCGGCAGCCGGGAGCTGCCCAGCTGCCGGCCGACCTTCGCCCGCACCGCCGACGGCGGCCAGACGTGGCAGATCGTCGCCGACACCGGCGCGAAGCCGCCCGTCCCGCCCGGCGGCTCCGGGCTCACGGTCACCTGGGCCGCACGCGGCCGCACCCCGTCGGGCCTGGCGTGGGTGGCCGGGCTGGACGGCGGCACGGCCTACCTGGCCTCGGCCGCCGACGGCGCGCAGTGGCAGCGTCACGTGCTGCCGGGCGCGGCGGGCGCGGACCGGGTCACCGCCACCGTGCGCGGCGAGGACGTGCTGGCGTTCGCCCTGAAAGACAACAAGATCATCGGGGTGTACGCGGGCCGCGTGCCCGTACGCGTCTCCGGCGGGGCCGCCTTCGCACCCATCGGCGAGCCGGTCTACCTGCCCGACGGCCGCATCCTGGTGGCCGGTCCGGAGAGCCGGTTCTACGTCAGCGGCGACCTGGGCGCGAGCTTCGTCGAGGCGGGCGGCTCCCTGCCGCCGGTCGGCGAGCTGCGCGCCACGACCGACGGCTACGTCGCGCTCGACCTGTTCCGCGCCGGCTGGACGGCCGTCTCCACGGACGGCCTGACCTGGCACAAGCTGCCCATCCGCTGACCCGGTCGCCGCTCGGCGGTCAGGCCGGGTCGGACAGCGGCGTCGGGTCCACCGGGATCGGGTCCGCCAAGATCGGATCCGCCGGGGCCGGGTCCACCGGGGTCAGGTCCACCGGTGTGAGCCTGACCCGGGCGACCCGGCGGCCGTCCAGGGCGAGCACGGTCAGCCGGTAGGCCTCCAGGGTGGCGCTGTCCCCGGCGGCGGGCAGCCGGCCCAGCGCGCTCATCAGGAAACCGCCCACCGTCTCGTACGGCCCCGCGGGCAGCGTGATGCCAGTGCGCTCGGCGAAGTCGGCGAGGTTGAGCATGCCGTCGACCTCGTCCGGCGCGGGCCCGCCCGGGGCGTGCGCGGCGGGGGTGTCGTCGTACTCGTCGTGGATCTCCCCGACCAGCTCCTCGATCAGGTCCTCCAGCGTCACGATGCCGGCGGTGCCGCCGTACTCGTCGACGACCACGGCGATGGTGTGCCGCTCCCGGCGCATCTCCGAGAGCGCGGCGAGCACCGGCTTGCTGGCGGGCAGCCGCTTGATCTCGCGGGACAGCTCGCGCACCGAGCGGTCCGGCCGCTCGTCCCAGAGCAGGTCGCGCAGGTGGACGAAGCCCACCACGTCGTCGTGACTGCCGTCGGCGATCGGCATGCGGGTGTGCCCGGCCTCGCGGGCCTCGGCGATCGCCTCCGCGACGGTCATGCTCACCGTCAGGAACCACACCTCGGTGCGGGGCACCATCACCTCGCGCAGCGTGGCCGCGGAGCGCGACAGCGCCTTGCTGATGATGTGCCGCTCCTCCGGGTCCAGCGCGGTGTTCACGGCGACCAGCTCGCGCAGCTCAGCCTCGGTGATCTGCTCGCGCCCGGCGGTCGCCTCGACCCCCAGCACGCGGCTCGTCCAGCGGGTCAGCGCGTCGGCGGCCCGTACGATGGCCGGCGCGACGGCACGGGCCATCCGCCCGGGCGGACGTAACCGGGGCTCCCGTCGGCGCGGCTCGCGGCCATGGGCATCCCGCTGACGGGGGGTGTTCTGCCGGGGCACGGACATGGCCGCATATTAGCGTTCCCGGATCGTCCTGCCCGCATGACGAGGGGCACAGGCAGGCCGGGGACGGCGATTTCCCGGAATTCGCGGGTGCCCGGCCGGCCGACCGGCCGCACTCGGAGGCGTTGGAGCCTGTTGTTTTATGTTTGAATATGATCAGATAGCAGCAACGATACGGGTGTCACGGCGCGGGCTAGGCTGGCCCGCACCAGCAGTTGAGGGAGCGTCTTCCATGAAGTTACTGGTCACCGGGGGGGCCGGATACGTCGGCAGTGCCGTGGCGCGGCTGCTCGTCGACGCCGGCCACGAGGTCGTGGTGCTCGACGACCTCTCCCGCAACGACGCCTCCCAGGTGCCCGCGGGCGCACGCCTGGTGCAGGCGCGCATCCACGACGCCGCCACCGTGCTCACCCCCGACGCCGGGTTCGACGCCGTGCTGCACTTCGCCGGCCTGATCGCGGCCGGCGAGTCGATGGCGCAGCCCGAACTGCACTGGGACAACAACACGGTCGGCTCGCTGGCCCTGCTCGACGCGATGCGCGCGGCCGGGGTGAAGCGCCTGGTGTTCTCCTCCACCGCGGCCACCTACGGCGACCCGTCCGAGCTGCCGCTGACCGAGACCGCGATCACCAAGCCCGTCAACACGTACGGCGCGACCAAGCTCGCCGTCGACATGGCCATCGCCTCCGAGGCGCACGCCCACGACCTGGCCGCCGTCAGCCTGCGCTACTTCAACGTCGCCGGCGCGCTGGTGCTGCCGGACGGCTCGACGATCGGCGAGCGGCACGACCCGGAGACCCACCTGATCCCGATCGCGCTGCAGGTCGCGGCCGGGCAGCGGGAGAAGCTCGCCATCTTCGGCGACGACTACCCGACCCCCGACGGCACCTGCATCCGCGACTACATCCACGTCGGCGACCTGGCCCAGGCCCACCTGCTGGCGCTGGAGGCGGCCCGCCCCGGCGAGCACCGGATCTACAACCTCGGCAACGGCACCGGCTTCTCCTGCAAGGAGGTCGTCGACGCGGTGCGCGAGGTCACCGGCCACCCGCTGCCGGTGGAGATGGCCCCGCGCCGCCCCGGGGACCCGGCCGAGCTGGTCGCCTCGTCGGCGAAGGCCCGGGCCGAGCTCGGCTGGACGCCCGCGAAGCCCGACCTGCGCGACATCGTCGCCGACGCCTGGACCTTCTTCCGGAGCGGGCTGTGACCACCACCGACCAGGGCGTATGGGCCGCGCCGGGCCGGATCAACCTGATCGGCGAGCACACCGACTACAACGACGGCTTCGTGCTGCCGTTCGCGCTGCCGCAGCGGACCGTCGTCACCGCGGCGCGCCTCGACCGTCCCGAGTGGACCGTCACTTCGACGCTGACCGGGCAGACGGTCACCTTCGACCTGTCCGAGCCGGTCACCGGCTGGGCCGCATACGTGGCGGCGGTGGTCTGGGTGCTGCGCGAGGCCGGTCACGAGGTGCCCGGCGCGCGGCTGTCCATCGACTCCGACGTGCCGGGCGGGGCGGGGCTGTCCTCGTCCGCGGCCCTCGAATGCGCGGTGCTGTCCGCGCTGGCCGACCTCGGCGGGCTCGACATCCCGCTGGAGCAGCGGCCGCTGCTGGCTCAGCGCGCCGAGAACGTGTACGTCGGCGTGCCCTGCGGGGTGATGGACCAGTCGGCCTCGACGCTGTGCCGCGAGGGCCACGCGCTGTTCCTCGACTGCCGCAGCATGGACACCGAGCACGTCCCGCTCGACCTGGCCGGTCAGGGCCTGGCCGTCCTCGTCGTCGACAGCCGCGCCCCGCACCAGCTGGTCGACGGCGAGTACGCCGCCCGCCGCGCCGCGTGCGAGCGCGCCGCCGCGCTGCTCGGCGTGCCCGCACTGCGCGACGCCACCCTCGACGACCTGGCCCGGCTGGACGACGAACTGCTGTTGCGCCGCGCCCGCCACGTCATCACCGAGAACGCCCGTGTCCTGGACACCATCGCCCTGCTCCGCGAGGGCCGGTTGCGCGAGATCGGCCCGCTGATGACCGCCTCGCACGCCTCGATGCGCGACGACTTCGAGATCACGGTGCCCGAAGTGGACGAAGCCGTCGAGACGGCCCTGGCCGCCGGCGCGTACGGCGCCCGGATGACCGGCGGCGGCTTCGGCGGCTGCGTCCTCGCCCTGGTGGAGGCCGAAAAAGCGGCCACCGTGGCCGAAGCCGTCACCACCGCCTTCGCGGCCCGCGGCTTCAACCCGCCCGCCACCTTCCTCGCCCTCCCCTCCCCCGGCGCCCACCGCCTGTCCTGAGCAAAGGAAGGGCACCTTCACCACGCTCCGCGTTGCAGAAGGTGCCCTTCCTAACAGGTGACCACGGCCGAGCAGGCGGGACGGGTGCGCTGAGCCGCCATCAAGCTTCGGGACGGTGTCCTTCCCGACACCACAGTGGACGGTCTTGCGGGCATGCGGCAGGATGCCGCGCATGGCTTCCGCGGAGCGCAACACCTACCTCGACCAGGTCGTGGCCCAGTCGGCACAACTGGAGCAGGACCTGCGGGTCAAGAAGGCCCCCATGGCCCAGGCCCCGGCTCCCGGCGGTGGCGGCGACACCAGCAACCGGGCCCGGCGCAGCGCCGCCGAGGCGGCGACCACCCCGCCCACGGCCGTCGACGTACGGGTCACCGGCTTCGGCCCGTGGAAGACCGTGCTCGTGCCGCCGAACGCGTTCGTCGTGCACACCCGGCGCGGCCGCGACAAGCCGCTGCACCTGGGACTCGGCACGTCCTTCCGGTACCGGTCGGCCACCGACTCCTACCTCGTGGTGCCCGGCACCATGCAGACCATCCTGCTCAACGCCTTCTGCATCTGCCGCGAGCTGCAGGGCGTGCTCGTCCAGGCGTACGTCCAGTGGATCGTCCAGGACATCGCCACCGCCTACCGCAAGCTCGACTTCGGCGACGCCTCCGACCCGATGCGGCTGGTCAACCTCCAGCTGAAGGAGCAGGCCGAAGCGGCGATCAAGGACAAGGTCGCCACGATGAGCGTGCACGAGGTGCTCAGCGACAAGCAGCCCATCATCGAGGAGCTGACCGCCCGCCTGCGCGGCGTCGCCGAAGGGGCCGGTGACAGCGACACCGGCCTCGGCCTGCGCATCGTCACCGTGCAGATCAAGGAGGCCGTGGTCACCTCGGCCCGGCTCTGGGAGAACCTGCAGAAGCCGTTCCGCTCCGAGCAGGGCCAGCTCGCCCGGCTCGCCGAGCTCGGCGCCCAGGAGATCATCACCGGCCGGGAGCTGGCCTCCCAGCGCCTGGACCAGTTGCAGCGCCTGGAGAACGACCGCGAGCTCGCCGACCTCAAGGCCCGCAACGCCGCCGCCGCGTTCGACCGGGACGCCGCCGAACGGCTGCGCCGGGGCGAGCGCGATCAGGCCGACGCCCGCGCGCTGGCCAGCCAGGCCAGCGAGACGACGTTGCACGAGCTGGAACTGGAGCAGCAGCGGCACGCGCAGGAGACCGAGATGCGCCGGCTGCGCCTGGAGCTGGAGCAGACGCTGCAGCGCCTCACCCTGGACCACGAGCTGGCCGTCGCCCGCGACCGTGCCGAGCAGCTGCATGCCGCCGCGCTGCTGGAGCTGGAGCGCGACCGGGTCAGCCAGGACATCGCCAACGGGCGCTCGCCCGAGGCCGTGCAGGCCGAGCTGATCGCGCGGCTGCCGGAGATCGTCGCCAAGCTGCCCAAGCCGGACGAGCTGCGTACGGTCAACCTGTCCGGCGCCGACGGCGGCAGCCTGGCCGGCATCGTCGCCGAGCTGGCCGCCGCGGTCACCGCGATCCGGTCTGCGGTGGCGTCGCGCGAATGATCGCCTGGGTGAGCCCGTCCGACGCCGCGTTCGGCGCGGTCGCGGGGCTGTTCGACGACTACCGCGCGCACTACGGACAGCAGCGGGGATACGGCGCGACCCGGCAGTGGCTGCAGGAGCAGGCGGGCCCGTCGGGGCTGCGGATCAGTGCCGCCTTCGCCGAGGGACGCCCCTGCGGGCTGCTCACGGCGCTGGTGATGCCCGCGTCCCTGACGCTCGGCACGTTCTGGATGATCCGGGACCTGTACGTGCCCCCGGAGCACCGCGGCAGCGGCCACGCCCGGGCGCTGGTGACCCATGCGGTGGCGGCCGCCCGCGCCGCGCAGGCACGCCGGATCTCCCTGCAGACGGAGCACGACAACACCGCCGCCCGCGCCCTCTACCGCAGCCTCGGCTTCCACGAGGTCGACGGCTACGTCAGCTACGGCATCACCGGCTGACCCGAAGGCGCACGATGGGTGGTGGCATGCGGAACCGCACCTGCCCGGGGCCGGGCGGGTGCGGTTCCGTGGTGCGCTCGCGGCTCGGTCAGGCGGCTTCGATGATCATGCCGGCGGCGACGGTGCGGTTGGTGGCCTCGTCGATGATGATGAACCCGCCGGTGGTGCGGTTGCGGCGGTACTCGTCGGCCATCAGCGGGACCGTGGTGCGCAGCCGGACGCGGCCGATGTCGTTCAACCCGAGCTGCCCGGCGGTCTCGTCGCGGTGCAGGGTGTTGACGTCGAGCCGGTACTGCAGGCCCTTGACGATGGCGCGGGCGGTGCGGGTCGTGTGCTTGACCGTGTACTTGGCCCCGACGGTCAGCGGCTTGTCGTCCATCCAGCAGACGAGCGCCTCGATGTCCTGGGCCGGGGTGGGGGCGTTGTGCGGCCGGCAGATCATGTCCCCGCGGGAGACGTCGATCTCGTCCTCGAGCCGGACGGTCACGCTCATCGGCGGGAACGCCTCGGCGACCGGCCCGTCGGCGGTGTCGATGCCGGCGATCCTCGTGGTCATGCCGGAGGGCAGCACCATGACCTCGTCACCGGGCTTCAGGATGCCCGAGGCGACCTGCCCCGCGTAGCCGCGGTAGTCGGTCACGGTCGTGGACTGCGGGCGGATCACGTACTGGACCGGGAAGCGCACGTCGACGAGGTTGCGGTCCGACGCGATGTGCACGTGCTCCAGGTGGTGCAGCAGGCTCGGGCCCTCGTACCACGGCATGTTCGCCGACCGGGTCGCGATGTTGTCGCCGTTGAGCGCGCTGATCGGGATGATCGCGAGGTCGGTGATGTCGAGTTTCGCGGCGAAGCTGGTGAACTCGTCGACGATCCGGTCGTAGACGGCCTGGTCGAAGTCGACGAGGTCCATCTTGTTGACGCACAGCACGAGGTGCGGGACGCGCAGCAGCGAGCACAGGAAGGCGTGCCGCCGCGACTGCTCCACGATGCCCTTGCGCGCGTCCACCAGGACCAGGGCCAGGTCCGCGGTGGAGGCGCCGGTGACCATGTTGCGGGTGTACTGGATGTGCCCGGGGGTGTCGGCGATGATGAACTTGCGCCGCGGGGTCGCGAAGTAGCGGTAGGCGACGTCGATGGTGATGCCCTGCTCGCGCTCGGCCCGCAGGCCGTCGGTCAGCAGGGCGAGGTTCGTGTACTCGTCACCACGGGCCGCCGACACGGCTTCGACCGCTTCGAGCTGGTCCTCGAACAGGCTCTTGGTGTCGTAGAGCAGCCGGCCGATCAGCGTCGACTTGCCGTCGTCGACCGACCCGGCCGTCGCGAAGCGCAGCAGATCGATCCTGGCCTCCGCACGGGCCGCGGCCACGGGCTCAGCAACAGCGGTCATCAGAAGTACCCCTCACGCTTGCGGTCTTCCATCGCCGCCTCGCTGACCTTGTCATCACCACGGGTCGCACCACGCTCGGTCACCCGGGTGGCGGCGACCTCGGCGATCACCTTCTCCACCGTGTCCGCCTCGGACGCCACCGCGGCGGTCAGCGTGGCGTCACCGACCGTCCGGTAGCGGACGCGGGCCTTGAACACGTTCTCACCCGGCTTGGCCGCGATGAACTCGTTCACCGCGAACAGCATCCCGTCCCGGGACACGACCTCACGCTCGTGGGCGTAGTAGATCGACGGCAGCGGGATCTCCTCCCGCGCGATGTAGTGCCAGATGTCCAACTCGGTCCAGTTCGACAGCGGGAACACCCGGATCGACTCACCGGGGTGGTGCCGGCCGTTGTACAGCGACCACAGCTCGGGGCGTTGATTCTTCGGATCCCACTGCCCGAACTCGTCCCGGAACGAGAACACCCGCTCCTTGGCCCGGGCCTTCTCCTCGTCCCGGCGCGCACCGCCGAACAGCGCGTCGAAGCGGTACTTGTCGACCGCGTCCAGCAGCACCGGGGTCTGGATCCGGTTACGCGAACCGCCGGCGGGCTCCGTCACCAGGCCGCGCGCGAGCGCATCCGGCACCGACGCGACGATCAGCTGCAGGCCGAGCTCCTGCACGCGGCGGTCGCGGTAGGTGAGCACCTCGGGGAAGTTGTGGCCCGTGTCGACGTGCATCACGGGGAAAGGGATCCGGGCCGGAGCGAACGCCTTCTGCGCCAGGCGCAGCATCACGATCGAGTCCTTGCCACCCGAGAACAGCAGCACCGGACGCTCGAACTCCGCCACCACCTCCCGCATCACGAAGAGACTCTCGGCTTCGAGAGCGTCGAGGTGCGAGACCCGGTACGCAGCCGGCTGCTCAGACGCAGGCTGGATCATGTCCAGACCTTTCCTAGTGATTTACTCGGGAATCTAACGTACACGCGGGCGCGCTTGCCGATCAAGAAACGTCGCGCTTACCCGGATCAGGAATGCTGTGACACAGCCGACAGCAGGTCGGTGGCCAGATCCCGGCGGCAGACGAGCAGATCGGGCAGGCTCGCGTCCGACTGGTTGTAGACCAGCGGTGAGCCGTCGATGCGCGAGGTGTGCAGGCCCGCCGCGGCGGCGACGGCGACCGGGGCCGCCGAGTCCCACTCGTACTGGCCGCCGCCGTGGAGGTACGCGTCCACCTCGCCGGTGACCACAGCCGCGATCTTGGCGCCGGCCGAGCCCATCGGCACCAGCTGCGCGCCGACCTGCTCGGCGACCGCGGCGAGGAACGACGGCGGGCGGGTGCGGCTGGTCGCGATCCGGATCGGGCCGCCGGCGGCCACCGACGGGGACAGCGGCGGGTACGGCGCGGCCGGCTCGCTGCCGAGCACGCGCTGCTGCGCGGGCAGGCCGACGGCCCCCGCCGCGAGCACACCCCCGTGCTCGCCGGTGCGCCGCCACAGCGCGACGTGCACCGCCCAGTCGACGCGGCCCGGCTCGCCGAACTCGCGGGTGCCGTCGAGCGGGTCGATGATCCACAGCCGGTTGGCGGTGAGCCGGGCGGGGTCGTCCACGCCCTCCTCGGACAGCACCGCGTCGGCGGGACGCCACCGGGCCAGCTCGGTCATGAGCAGGTCGTGCGACCGCTTGTCACCGGCGGCGCGCAGGCCCGCCGGGTCGTCGAAGCCGAGTTCGTCACGCAGAGCGAGCAGCAGATCGCCGGCCTGTCGGGCCAGCCATACGGCGAACGCGCCGTCTTCCACGGGGGGCATCAATACGCTCCAGAGCTACGGGCGACGGCGGTCAGCGTACGCAGGAGGATGAGCAGGTCCATGGACATCGACCAGTTCTCGACATAGCGGAGATCCAACCGGACCGCCTCCTCCCACGGCAGGTCGGAACGCCCGGAGACCTGCCAGAGTCCCGTCATGCCGGGCTTCACCGCCAGCCTGCGCCGCACGTCGTCGGCGTACGCGGCGACCTCGCAGGGCAGCGGCGGCCGTGGCCCCACCAGCGACATCTGTCCCAGCAGCACGTTCAGCAACTGCGGCAGCTCGTCCAGCGAGTAGCGGCGCATCCAGCGGCCCATCGCGGTCACCCGCGGATCGTCCCGGATCTTGAACAGCACCCCGTCGTGCTCGTTGAGATGCCTCAGCTCGGCCAGCCGCGCTTCGGCGTCGGTATACATGGTACGGAACTTGTAGATGACGAATTCACGGCCGTCCCTGCCGACCCGCACCTGCTTGAACAGCGCCGGTCCGGCGGAGTCGATGCGCAGCGCCATCGCGATCACCAGCAGCAGCGGCGCGGACAGCACCAGCAGCAGCGCCGCCCCGGCCCGGTCCATCAGCTCCTTCACCACCCGGCTGCCGCCGGACAGCCGCGGATGTTCCACGTGCAACATCGGCAGCCCGTCCACCGGGCGGATGGTGGTCCGGCCGCCGGCCACGTCGATCAGGGCACTGGCCACGATCAGGTCGATCTCGTCGCGCTCCAGCTGCCAGGCCATCCGGCGCAGCGCGTGCCCGTCCAGCTCGGGGCAGCTGAGCACGATCACGGTGTCCGCGCCCGCGGCCCGTACGGCCGGCGCGACGTCGTCGAAGGTGCCGTACACGGGCAGGCCGACCCGGCCGTCGCTGCCGCGCGGGACGCACGCGCCGACGACCTCCAGGCCGTGGAAGCGCTCGCGGCACAGCTGCCGGGTCAGGCCGATGATGGCCAGCTCGTGCCCGACCACGATGGTCCGGCGCAGGCAGGAGCCGCGCTCGCGCCGCCGGTGCAGCCGCTTGCGGATCAGGAAGCGGGTCAGCACCAGCGTGCCGGTGGCGGCGGGCAGCGCGATGAGCACGTACGAGCGGGCGGTGGGCAGTTCCAGCGCGTACGAGCCGATCGCCGCGCTCGCGATCAGCCACAGCCCGCCGCGCATGACCCGGTCGTACTCCTGCGTGCCGACGTACAGGTAGCGCTTGTCGTAGGCCCTGGTCAGCGCCAGTGACGCGAGCAGCGCGAACGGCAGGGCCAGCGACAGCAGGACGTAGGTGCTGGTGTACGGGGTGATCGAGGTGCCGAAGCGCAGCATGTAGACGAGCACCCCGGCGGCCGCGCCGACGAGCAGGTCCGAGCCGAGCAGGGTGCGCAGGTAGCGCTGCTCCCAGCCCTTGCGGCGGTCCAGCTCGCGGACCGGGGTGCCGATGTGGGTGCTGCCGCGGTGCAGCGGGCGGCGGCCCGCGGCGGGCCGGTGCTGCGGGGTCTGCGGGCGCACCGCGACGAGGCCGACCGGCGCGGGACTGAACGGCGCCGGACCGGCGGGCGTGGGCGCGGCGGTGTAGGACAGCGCCCCGGAGGCGTCGATGTGCCGGTGGCGTTGCGGGTAGGGCCGCGGGCCGCGCCGATCGTCGTCTCGGCGCTGCTCCATGGAATGCCCCCCGTCACGACCCGGCAACACCTGCGGCCTGCGTAAATCGGGCAGGGAAGGTGCGCCTGACGGTTACAACGCGAGAAAGGGGCAAATGTGACGGCGCTGAACTGCCGGGGATCAGGCCGTGTGGTACGTCAGCTGGGCCGCGGCCAGACCGCTCTTCACGATCGACTCCACCGCGTCCGCCGCCCGGTCCACCAGGAACTCCAGCTCCTTGCGTTCCACCGCGGAGAAGTCCGACAGCACGAAGTCCGCCGGATCCTGGCGGCCGGGCGGGCGGCCCACGCCGAACCGCACCCGCAGGTACTCCTTGGTGGCCAGCGACTTGGTCATCGAGCGCAGCCCGTTGTGGCCGCCCTCGCCGCCGCCGACCTTCAGCCGCAGCTGCCCGTACGGGATGTCCAGCTCGTCGTGCACGGCGATGACCTGCTCCGGCGGCACCTTGTAGAACTGGCTCAGCGCCGCGGCGGGACCGCCGGACAGGTTCATGTAGGTCAGCGGCTTCACCAGGACCAGCCGCGGCGCGTCCACGCCGAACCCGAGCCGGGCCTCGGCCACGTCGGCGACGGCCTTGCGATGCCGGCCGAACTTCACGCCGGTGCGCTCGGCGAGCAGGTCGGCGATGAAGAACCCGACATTGTGCCGGTTGGCGGCGTACTGCGGTCCCGGATTGCCCAGGCCGACGATCAGCCACGGTGCGGCCTGCTCCATCAACACTCCCCTGAATACGCTCGTGGCGTCCTTCACGCTCTCACAGCATGAAGGACGCCACGGTCGAACGCTAAACCGATCAGGCCTCGGCAGCCACGGTCTCGGCAGCCTCGACGGCCTCTTCCTCGGCCGCCTCCGGCGCCTCGGCGGTCTCGCCCTCGAGCTGCTCGGCGGTCGGAGCCACGCTCACGACGGCGACGATGGTATCGGCCTCGGCGACCAGCTGCGCGCCGCGCGGCAGCTTGATGTCACCGGCGGTGACGTGGGAGCCGGCTTCCAGGCCCTCGATCGAGGCCTCGACGAACTCGGGCAGGTGCAGCGCCTCGGCAGCGATGGCGATCTTGTCGTGCTCGGTCATCACCAGGGTGCCCTTGGCGGCCTCGCCGACCAGGTGCACGGGGACCTCGACGGTGACCTGCTCGCCGCGCTTGACGATGATCATGTCGATGTGCTCGAAGGTGTCCTTCAGCGGGTCGCGCTGGATGGCCTTCGGCAGCGCCAGGGTCTTGGTGCCGTCGGGGCCGACCAGCTCGAAGACGGTGTTGATGCCACCGTGACGGATGGCGGCAGCGAACTCACGGGCCGGCACGGCGATGTGGCGCGGGGCCTCACCGTGACCGTAGATGACGGCGGGCACGAGGCCCGCGCGGCGGGTGCGACGCGCGCCGCCCTTGCCGAACTCGGTACGCGGCTCGGCGCTGATCTTAACTTCAGACACGATTCTTCTCCTGCTCAACGGGTCTCTGTCAGGCCGAGCGAACGAGGGCGCGCGGGGTAACCATGACCCGGAGCACCGCGTCGATCACGGCGCCATCAACAGGCTTTTCGACCCGCAGGGCACCCTCGCCGTGGCAACCCGATTACTGTACCCGATCACTTTCGGTGATTCCCGGCGGGGCGGCCCATGTCACCCCAGCTCCGCCCGCATCACCCGGACCCGCCCCCGGGGCAGCGCCGCCCGACTCCGACCGGCCGCACCACGGCCCAGCCAACGATAGACGTTGGCCTATCTGATCGAGAATTTGTAGATCAAACTCGATCTGATAGGCCAACGTCTATCGGAAACGGGGCGGCGCGTAGGGCGGCCGCGGTAAGGCTGTCAGCTGAGGCCGCCGAAGAGGGTGGTGACGGAGCCGTCGTCGAAGACCTCGCGGATCGCGCGGGCCAGCAGCGGGGCGATGGAGAGCACGGTCAGCTTGTCGAACTGCTTGTCGGAACCCAGCGGCAGCGTGTTGGTGACGATGACCTCGCTGATGCGGCTGTTCTTCAGGCGCTCGGTGGCGGGGTCGGAGTGCACGGCGTGGGTGGTCGTCACGATGACGTCCGCGGCGCCGTTGTCGAACAGGATGTCCGCGGCCTTGCAGATCGTGCCCGCGGTGTCGATCATGTCGTCGACCAGGATGCAGGTGCGCCCCGCGACCTCGCCGATGACCCGGTTCGCGACCACCTGGTTGGGCTTGAGCGGGTCGCGGGTCTTGTGGATGAACGCCAGCGGACAGCCGCCCAGGCGGTCGGTCCAGCGCTCGCCGACTCGCACCCGGCCCGAGTCCGGCGACACCACGGTCAGCTCGCGGTGGCCGTAGTTGGCCTGCACGTAGTCGGCGAGGATGTCCATCGCGAACAGGTGGTCCACCGGGCCGTCGAAGAATCCCTGGATCTGCGCGGTGTGCAGGTCGACGGTCAGGATGCGGTTCGCGCCGGCGGTCTTGAGCAGGTCCGCGATGAGGCGGGCGGAGATCGGCTCGCGGCCGCGGTGCTTCTTGTCCTGCCGGGCGTACGGGTAGAACGGCAGGACCACGGTGATGCGCTTGGCCGAGCCGCGCTTCGCCGCGTCGACCATCAGCAGCGTCTCCATGATCCAGTTGTTCACGGGCTGGCTCATGGACTGGACGATGAAGGCGTCCGAACCGCGGACCGACTCCTTGTAACGGACAAACGTCTCACCACTGGCGAAGTCGTATGCCGTCGTCGGGGTCACCCCCACGCCCAGCACCTCGCCGATCTCCTTCGCGAGCTCGGGGTAGGCCCGGCCCGAGAAGAGCATCAGATTCTTGCGGTTCTCAGTGACGATGCTGCCCATCGGCTTGCCGCCCCTTCACGATGGTCTGCGGTCAGTATCACCTTTTCGGTTCATCCTCTCCCGGCGGTTCGCCAACCAGCCAGCAAGGCCGTTCCCGGGTGCGACAGATCACGGACAGACCGCTTGCTCGGAGTTCACGCAGCTGACACCAGGGTGCCTTGCCCGGCCCGGCGGGCGGGCGCTACCTTCGTCACGTACCAGTGTCCGTACAGAAAGGCTCCGCTCGATGGCCCGGGACCGGTCCGGAGAACCGACGCTCGTTCAGCGCCGGATCCTCCTGCTGCTCGCCGCAGGCTTCACCGTGCAGACCATCACCAAACTGGTCTTCCTCAGCGAGCGCGCCGTGCACGACCACATCGCCAGCCTGAAGCAGGCCACGGGCGCGAAGAACCAGTTCTCCCTCGGGGCCGAGGCCGCCAAGCGCGGCTGGCTCGAGGGCGAGGACGAGCAGCCCGACCGCCGCTGACCCGGCCCGCACACGAAAAAGGCGCGACCCACCCGGGCCGCGCCATTCGCCGTTGTTCAGCCCTCTTCGGAGCTCGCCTGCTCGGCCCGCTCGGCCGCCTCGGCCGCCGCGCTGCCCGGACGGGACCGGCGCACCCAGCCCTCGATGTTGCGCTGGTGCGCCCGTGCCACCGCGAGCGCGCCCGGCGGCACGTCCTTGTCGATCACCGAACCGGCCGCCGTGTAGGCCCCGTCACCGATCCGCACCGGCGCCACGAACGTGGTGTCGCAGCTCGTCTTCACGTGCGAGCCGATCACGGTGTGGCTCTTGGTGCTGCCGCTGTAGTTCGCGAACAGGTTGCCCGCGCCGATGTTGGTCTGCTCGCCGATCGTCGCGTCGCCCACGTAGGTCAGGTGCGGCACCTTGGTGCCCTCGCCCAGCGACGCGTTCTTGATCTCGACGAACGTGCCGACCTTGCCCTTGCGGCCGATCCGCGCCCCGGGACGCAGGTACGCGTACGGCCCCACGGACACGTTCGGGCCGATCTCGGCCTGCACCGCGTGCGCGCGCACCACCTGGGCCTGCTCGCCCACCACCGTGTCGATCAGCGTCACGTCCGGGCCCACCACCGCGCCCTCGCCCACGCTCGTCGCCCCGCGCAGCTGCACGTTCGGCTCCAGCAGGGCGTCACGCTCCACCGTCACGGTCGCGTCGACCCAGGTCGTGGCCGGGTCGACGATGGTCACGCCGGACCGCATCAGCTCCAGGTTGATCCGGTCGCGCAGCAGCGCCCGCAGCGATGCCAGCTCGGCCCGGTCATTGCAGCCCAGCGTCTCGGACGCGTCGGCGGCCAGGTGCACGCGCACCGGCGAGCCCTGCGTCACGAACAGCTCGAAGACGTCGGTGAGGTACTCCTCGCCCTGGTCGTTGTCGGTGGTCAGCTTCGCCAGCGCGGTCCGCAGCGCGGCCGCGTCGAAGGCGTAGATGCCCGCGTTGATCTCGCGGATCGCCCGCTGCTCCGGCGTCGCGTCGCGCTCCTCGACGATGCGGGCCAGCCCGCCGTCGGCGTCGCGGACCAGCCGGCCCAGGCCGGTCGGATCGGGCACCGCCGCGCCCAGCACGGTCGCCGCGGCGCCCGCCGACTCGTGCGCCTCGACCAGTTCCAGCAGCGTCTGCGGCCGCAGCAGCGGCACGTCGCCGTTGAGCACCACCACGGTGCCGTCCAGCTCGCCGAGCGCCTCGACGGCGATGCGGACCGCGTGGCCGGTGCCGTTCTGCTGCGCCTGCAGGGCGGTGCTCACGTCCGGCGCGATCTCGGACAGGTGCGTGGTGACCTGGTCGGCGCGGTTGCCGACGACGGCCAGGGTGCGCTCCGCGCCCAGCGGGGCGGCGGCGGCGAGCACGTGGCCCACCAGGGAGCGGCCGAGCAGCGGATGCAGCATCTTCGGCAGATCCGACTTCATCCGCTTACCCTCGCCCGCAGCGAGGACGATCACCGTACGAGTCACGAGCTGCCTAACGTCGATCCGAACACGTTGCTAGCTCGGCTGCCAGGGCTCGAACCTGGAAAGCGCGCTCCAAAGGCGCGAGTGTTGCCAATTACACCACAGCCGATCGGGTCGCCTGACAGCTTAGCGCCTACCCCGCCGCCTCCGGTCGCCCACTTCTGGCCAGCCCTTCCAGCAGACCCTCGATGTGCCAGTAGAGCTCACGGCCCCGCGGAACGGTGACCACGAGGCAGCCTCTGTACTCGACGCCCTGGTTGTGGCGACCGGTCGACGGCGTATGCCGTTTCAGCGTGACGGAGCCGACGGTCCCCTCGACGAGGCGCCGTTTCTCTGCCCACCAGGCCTGCACAGCGGGCACGTCCGCCG
Organism: Catellatospora chokoriensis; assembly: GCF_011297315.1. Classification (NCBI taxonomy): domain Bacteria; kingdom Bacillati; phylum Actinomycetota; class Actinomycetes; order Micromonosporales; family Micromonosporaceae; genus Catellatospora; species Catellatospora chokoriensis. The sequence continues at coordinate 264,881 of NZ_JAAOTI010000010.1, read as the reverse complement.
ACTCGTGGACGCTGAGCCGGTAGCGAAGATCATGGCGCGACCGGCCCGTCGACTCGACGAACCTCAAGAACAGCTCCACCAGGACGGGGTCGCTGTTGGTGAAGGTGACCTGCCAATCCGTGGGTCGCCATGGTTTGTGCTTGGCGCCCTCGCTCCAGTAGAGCACCGCGCCCACCAGCCGCAGCTCGCGTTCGGTAAGCCGCCCGACCCGCACGGCAGCTGTGCCGACAACCTTCCGATGACGTTGGTCGCGCTCCAGTCGGTGCCTGGACCACTGCGCGTCCGTCATGCGTTTCGAGTGCTCGCGCCGACGGGCCGCCCGTTCGCCTGTGTCCCGTAGCGGCACATGGCGAACCCACGTGAATGCCGTCGAGCGGGCCACGCCCAGCCGCGCCGCGATGTCGGGCACCGAGCATCCTGCCTCGCGCAACGCCACTGCCTGTGCACGTAGTTCCGCCTTGGCCACGCCGTGAATTTAGGACGTGCGTACGACAACTCCAGGGAATTTCTCAGGAGCTGCCACTGTCAAACTACGGACCCGTAGGTTACGGTGTCGTAGGTATCCCAAACCGTGCCTTCCACCCAGCTCCAGCGAGGTGCCATGACCACGACAGCCATCGACACGCCTACCGGCACCGCGACTGCTCGCGGACAGAAGCCGCTGACCGAGGGAGCCCAGTCGAAGGGCACCTTGATCGGGCTCTGGGCCTTCGTGGTCCTGCCGTTCCTGGCGCTGTTCGCGGTCGTGCCGGTCGCCTGGGGCGGCTGGCTGAACGTCACCGACGTGGTCATCTTCGCGGTGATGTACGTGGTGACCGGCCTGGGCATCACCGTCGGCTACCACCGCTACCTGACGCACAGCTCCTTCAAGGCGACGCGCTGGCTGCGCGTGACGCTGGCGGTCGCGGGCGCGATGGCCGTGCAGGGCTCGCCGACCCAGTGGGTCGCCGACCACCGCCGCCACCACCAGTACTCCGACCTCGAGGACGACCCGCACTCGCCGTGGCGGTTCGGCAACTCCTTCAAGGGCCTGACCAAGGGCATGTTCCACGCCCACGTGGGCTGGCTGTTCGCCCGCGAGCTGTCCAACCGCACCCGGTTCGCGCCGGACCTGCTGGCCGACAAGGACATCGCCAAGGTCGACAAGCTGTTCGGCCTGCTGTCCCTGACCACCGCGTTCGCGCCGGCCGTCGTCGGCGGCCTGGTGACCTGGTCGTGGCAGGGCGCGCTGACCGCGTTCTTCTGGGCCGGCCTGATCCGCATCGGCCTGCTGCACCACGTCACCTGGGCCATCAACTCGGTGTGCCACGTCTACGGCGAGCGCCCGTTCGAGATGCGCGAGGGCGACAAGGCCTCCAACTTCTGGCCGCTGGCGATCCTGTCCTTCGGCGAGAGCTGGCACAACCTGCACCACTCGGACCCGACCTGTGCCCGGCACGGCGTCATGCGCGGCCAGATCGACATCTCGGCCCGGGTGATCTGGTTCTTCGAGAAGTTCGGCTGGGCCACGAACGTCAAGTGGCCCAAGGCCGACCGGCTCCAGGCGAAGATGCTCGACCGGGACGCCGAGCTCAAGCTGGCCCGGTGACGACGGTCGACACGACCGGCGACTCCCTTCCGCTGGCGGCTCGTCCCGGAGGTTCGCCGTCCAGGCGAACCTCCGAGGACTCCCCACCAGCGCCGCCCTCATCCTCCTGGCAGGATGGGGGCGTGGCAGACGACTCCCGTGACGCCCGGCCGGCCCGGCAGGCTGCCGCCCCGAAGACCGGCTCACGGGTGCGGATGAGCTTCTCCCAGCGCCGCGAGCAGCTGATCTCCGTAGGACGGCAGCTGTTCGCCGAGCGCGGTTTCGACGCGACCTCGATCGAGGAGATCGCCTCCCGCGCCAAGGTCTCCAAGCCGGTGGTCTACGAGCACTTCGGCGGCAAGGAAGGCCTGTACGCCGTCGTGGTGGACCGCGAGGTCACCTCGCTGCTGACCCGGGTCACCTCCGCGCTGACCGCGGGGCACCCGCGCGAGCTGCTGGAGCAGGCGGCGCTGGCGCTGCTGGACTACATCGAGGAGGAGACCAACGGCTTCCGCGTGCTGGTGCGCGAGTCGCCGGTGATGTCCTCGTCGGGCAACTTCTCCTCGGTGCTCAACGACGTCGCGCACCAGGTCGAGCACATCCTCGGCGCGGAGTTCAAGACGCGCGGCTACGACCCGAAGCTGGCCGAGCTGTACTCGCAGGCGCTGGTGGGCATGGTCGCGCTGGCCGGCCGCTGGTGGCTGGAGGTGCGCAAGCCACGCAAGGAGACGGTGGCCGCGCACCTGGTCAACCTGTGCTGGAACGGTCTGTCGCATCTGGAGCCCAAGCCCGCCCTGCTGACCCGCAAGGGCGTCAAGTAGTCGCCTGCGGTGGCGGCCGCTCGGTGTCATCCGGAGCGAAGCGCAGGATGGCATCGATCAAGGCCGCGGTAGCCGGCGAGCATGACACGGCCTACTTGTTGGCGTGGGGTTTGACGGCGAACTTGTCGCCGGGGCGGGTGCTGTGGCGCAGGACCTCTTCGGCGATGGACTCGGCCGGTGTGCCGACCTTGCCGTACATCCCGGCGATCAGCATGATCGTGCCGAGGATGAACGAGACCACGCAGGTGGAGATCTCGAAGTTGAGTTTGTTCGCCGAGGTCTGCATGACGGTCAGCATGACGAGACCGGCCAGCATGAAGATGCCGCCGGCCCAGATGTTGATGAAGTGGTCGATGTTGCGGCCGATGATGGCGCCGCCGAGCACGACCACGCCGACGATGATCGACAGCCAGGCGAACGCGGGGTTGGTCTTCAGGCCGAGCGCCTCGGTGTCGCCGCGGGAGAAGAACGGTTCACCGGCGGTGCGGATGGCGCCGACGATGCCGAACACCAGCAGGTACGCACCCGACAGTCCCGCCAGGAAGCGCCACTGGGGCCTTAGTCGGTGATTGACCGGTAGATGCATAGGCCCAGTGTCCCGCCGGGAGTGTCCCGGCGGGACCGATTCGCGGCAAATCAGGCCGCGCCGACGCGGTGCTTCTCCTCAGCGGCGGCCTTGGCGGCCGAGCCGACCTTGACGTACATCCCGGCGGTGAACAGGACCGAGCCGATGAGGTACGAGACGATGCAGGTCGCCATCGTGAAGTTCAGCACGTTCGAGTCGGTGTGCATGAGTGCCAGCATCGCGGTGCCGACGAGCATGAAGCCGACGCCGACCCACATGTCGACGAATCGGTCCAGGTTGCGGCCGACCAGCGTGGCCAGCAGGACCGCGGCACCGGCCGCGATGCTCGCGTACGAGAAGGCGGGGTTGGTCTTCAGGCCGAGCGCGCTGGCGTCGCCCTGGTGGAGCAGCGGCTCGCCCTGGCTGTCGAGGTAGCCGAGCACCCCGAACGCCAGCACGAACAGCCCGGCGAGCAGGGCGAGCCCGCGGTACAGCGGGCGCAGGGAGTGGTTGACGGGCATGTGGGAAGCCATGTCGCAGCTCCGGCGGGTGCGAGGGGTCAGGGGCGGCGTGAGGTTATCAGGCCTCCCCTGACCCGCTTCATGCCAGCTATTCGGAGATCAGCTCCGCGAGGTTGAGCCACTCGTCCTCGAGCAGCCCGCGCTCGTCCTGCAGCGCCTTGAGGGTGGCGTCCAGCTCGGCGATCTTCGCGAAGTCGGTGGCGTGCTCGGCCATCTGCGCGTGCACCTTCGCCACCCGCTGGTCGAGCTTGTCGATCTGCCGCTCGACCCGCGAGACCTCCTTCTTCGCCGCCCGCACCTCGGCCGCGCTCGGACCGCCGGTGCGTTCGGCCTTCGGCTGTCCGGCCGCCGCGGCCGTGGCCCCGCCCGCCCGCGCCGCCTCGTGGTCAACGCGCTGGAGGTACTCGTCGACACCGCCCGGCAGGTGCCGGATCTTGGCGTCGCCGAACAGGCCGTACACCTTGTCGCAGACGCGCTCGACCAGGTAGCGGTCGTGGCTGGCCACGATCATCGTGCCAGGCCAGGTGTCGAGCAGGTCCTCCAGCGAGGCCAGGGTGTCGGTGTCCAGGTCGTTGGTGGGCTCGTCGAGGATCAGCACGTTCGGCTCGCCCGCGAGCAGGCGCAGCATCTGCAGCCGGCGGCGCTCGCCGCCGGACAGGTCCGCCACCGGGGTCCACACCCGGCGGTCGGTGAAGCCGAACACCTCGGCCAGCTGCGACGCCGACAGCTCCCGGTCGCCGAGCTTGACCCGCCGGGCCACCTGCTCGACGGCCTCCAGCAGCCGCAGCTCGCCGGGCAGCTCCGCGAGCTCCTGGGACAGGAACGCGGGGCGCACCGTCTGGCCGGCCCGGAAGCCGGCCGCCTCGGTGACCCCGGCCAGCAGCCGCAGCAGCGTCGACTTGCCCGCGCCGTTCGCGCCGAGCAGGGCGATCCGGTCGCCGGGGCCGACGTGCCAGGTGACGTCGTCCAGGATCAGCTTCGGACCCGCGTACAGGGTGACGTTCTCCAGGTCGTACACCTGGCGGCCCAGCCGGGCGGTGGCCAGCTTGGCCAGGGTGACCTGGTCGCGGGCCTCGGGCACGTCGGCGATGAGCGCGTTGGCGGCGTCGATGCGGAACTTCGGCTTCGAGGTGCGGGCCGGCGGCCCGCGGCGCAGCCAGGCGATCTCCTTGCGGAGCAGGTTCTGGCGGCGGGACTCGGTCACCGCGGCGACCCGTTCCCGCTCGGCGCGGGCCAGGATCCACGCGGCGAAGCCGCCGTCGTACGCCCGCACCTGCTGGTCGGCGACCTCCCAGATGTGGTTGCAGACCGCGTCCAGGAACCACCGGTCGTGGGTGACCACGACCAGCGCGCCGCGCAGGCTCTCGTTGAGGTAGCGGGCCAGCCAGTTGACGCCCGCGATGTCGAGGTGGTTGGTGGGCTCGTCGAGGATCAGCAGGTCGGTCGGGCGCACCAGCAGCGCGGCGAGCGCGATGCGCCGCCGCTCGCCGCCGGACATCGGCCCGACGGGCTGGTCCAGCCCGAGGCCGGGCATGCCCAGGCCGTCGAGGATGTTGCGGACCCCGGAGTCGCCGGCCCACTCGTGCTCGGCCTCGAACGCGGCGGGCAGCCAGGCGTCGCCGAGCACGACGTCGCGTACGGTCAGGTCCGGGGCCAGGTCCAGCGCCTGCGGCAGCGCGGACACGCGCAGGTCGCGGCGGTGGGTGACGCGCCCGGAGTCGGGGTCCTCGGCCTTGGTCAGCATCCGCAGCAGGGTCGACTTGCCCGCGCCGTTGAGGCCGACCACGCCGATCCGGTCGGCGTCGTCGAGCCCTAGGGAGACGTCGGTGAGCAGGGGACCGGTCGGGCCGTAGCCCTTGCCGACCCGGTCCAGATTGATGATATTGGCCATGGTGAGGTCAGCCTATCCGGGCGCCGTGCACGGCTCCGTACGCCTGCTGCACCCCGCGGCACAGGCCCGACTCGCGCAGCGCCTGGGCCAGGTCGGCCCCGTGTGCCTCGTCACGTGCCAGGAAGACGCAGGTCGGGCCGCTGCCGGAGACCAGGCTGGCGAGCGCGCCGGCCTTGTCGCCCACGTCGAGCGTGTCGGCCAGCGCGGGCCGCAGGGACAGCGCGGCCGCCTGCAGGTCGTTGCCCAGCGCCGCGCCGAGCACCGCCGGGTCCCGCTGGCGCAGCGCGCTGAGCAGGTCGTCGCTGCTGTTCAGCGGGGCCGGCGCGGTGCCCGCGGCGCGCATCCGGTCCAGCTCGCCGTACACCTGCGGAGTGGACAGGCCGCCGTCGGCGAACGCCACCACCCAGTGCCACCGGTTGGCGCGGGCCAGCACCGGGCTGACCGCCTCGCCGTGGCCGGTGCCCAGCGCGGTGCCGCCGTAGAGCAGGAACGGCACGTCGGAGCCGAGCGTGGCGGCGACCCGGGCCAGCTCGTCGCGGCCCAGCCCGGTGCCCCACAGCGCGTCCAGCGCGACCAGGGTCGCGGCGGCGTCGGCGGAGCCGCCGGCCAGGCCGCCCGCGAGCGGGATCGTCTTGCGCAGGTGCAGCCGGGCGTGGGCGGGCACCTTGGCGGTCGCGGCCAGCGCGTGCGCGGCCCGGATCACCAGGTTGCTGTCGTCGAGTTCCAGCTCGCCGACGCCCTCGCCCTGCATGGTCAGGCTGAGCGTGTCCCCGGCGCGCGCGGTGACCTCGTCGTACACGGAGATGGCGTGGTACACCGTGTGCAGCTCGTGGTAGCCGTCGGACCGCAGCGGGCCGACCCCGAGGTGCAGGTTGATCTTCGCGGGCACTCTCACCCGGACCGGTCCTGACAAGGCTCCCGCCAGGTCATCGTCGTCGCCGCCGAGCGTCCACGCCTCTGTCACGCCGACCAGCGTACTGGCCCCGCCGCAATCACCCGGCGGCGCAGCACCCCGCTCCCACACCCCCCGCTTCTCGCTCCGTGGGGCGGCCCCCCGACCTCCCCTTATGTAGACGTTGGCCTATCTGATCGAGTTTTCGTAGAGCAAAACTCGATCAGATAGGCCAACATCTATCAGCAAGTCAGAGTTTCGCGGCGGCCAGGGCCGCGAAGGCGTGCACGTCGAGCTGCTCGCCCCGGGTGGACGGGTCGATGCCGGCCTTGCGGAGCAGGGCCTCGGCCGCCGGTGCGCTGCCCGCCCAGCCGGCCAGCGCGGCCCGCAGCGTCTTGCGGCGCTGCGCGAACGCGGCGTCGACGACCGCGAACACCGCGTCGCGGGGCACGTCGTCGCGGGGCGGCTCGCGCCGGGTGAACGAGACCAGGCCCGAGTCCACGTTGGGCACCGGCCAGAACACCGCCGGCGGCACCTTGCCCGCCTGCCGGGACGAGGCGTACCAGGCCAGCTTCACCGACGGGATGCCGTAGATCTTGCTGCCGGGCGCGGCGGTGAGCCGGTCGGCGACCTCCTTCTGCACCATGACCAGCCCGTGCCGGATGCCCGGCAGCTCGGCCAGCAGGTGCAGCACCACCGGCACCGCGACGTTGTACGGCAGGTTCGCCACCAGCGCCGTGGGCGGCGGGTCGAACTCGGCCGCGGTGATCCGCATGGCGTCGCCATTGTGGATGGTCAGCCGGTCGGCCAGGGCGGGAGCGCGCTCGGCGGCGGTCGTGCCGAGCGCCGCCGCCAGCGGCGGGTCGATCTCGACCGCGTGCACGTGCGCCGCGAACGGGAGCAGGCCCAGCGTCAGCGAGCCCAGGCCGGGGCCGACCTCGACGGCGACGTCGGCCGGGTCCAGCTCGGCGGCGGCCACGATCCGCCGGATGGTGTTGGGGTCGTGCAGGAAGTTCTGCCCGAGCTTCTTGGTCGGCGCGACGCCGAGCCGCGCGGCCAGCTCCCGGATCTCCGCCGGGCCGAGCAGTCTTGCCTGTTCAACGGTCACGACATCAGGCTATCGGCCGCGCCCGGCCGCGGCGCGGCGCGTGCGTCCGCCGGCCGTCACCCGCCCTGGCGGCGCGTGCGCACCGTCAGCCGCAGGCCGCCCTTGGGCCGGATCGTCGCCTGCCCGGACAGTTGCACCGGCTGGTCGGAGACCGGCTCCAGGGTGACCCGGGGCACCAGGGTCGCCAGCACCAGCGCGATCTCGGCCTCGGCGAAGCGGTTGCCGACGCAGATCCGCGGGCCGTCGCCGAACGGCAGGTACGCCTCGCGCGGGATCTCCGCCCCGGGCGCGAACCGCTCGGGCCGGAACTCCTCCGGATCGGGCCAGTACGCCGGGTCGGTGTGGATCACGTAGGGGCTGAAGAACAGGATCTGGCCCGCCTTGACGGTGTGCCCGCCGAGACGGGTGTCGGCGACCGGGGTGCGGTCGAACAGCCAGCCCGGCGGCCAGCGGCGCAGCGTCTCCTTCACGACCTGGCCCAGGTAGGGCAGGTGCGGCAGGTCGGCCATGGTGGCGGGGCGCTCGCCCAGCACCTCGGCGACCTCGGCGCGCAGCCGGTCGGCGATCTCGGGGTGCCGGCCCAGCTCGTAGCACGCCCAGGTCAACGCCGTCGCGCTGGTCTCGTGTCCGGCGAAGAACATGGTCAGCAGCTCGTCGCGGATCTCGGTGTCGGTCAGCGCCGGGCCGCCCTCGGGGTCCTTCGCGCTGATCAGCATCGACAGCAGGTCGCCGCCGTCGCCGCCGCGTTCACGGCGGCGGCGGATCAGCTCGTACGACAGCCGGTCCATGCGGGCCACGCTGGCCTTGCGCCACCGGTGGGTCTTCGTCGGCAGCCAGCCGGGCAGCAGCCCGAAGGACAGCAGGTATGCGTTGAGCGAGTTGACGAAGTCGTGCACCGCGGCGAAGACCTCGTCGCCGTCGTCGTCCACGGTGAACAGCGACATCCCGACGATGCGCAGCGTCAACCGCGTCATCTCCTCGACGACCTCGATGCGCTGCCCGTCGGCCCAGGAGCCGAGCAGGCGCAACGACTCGCCGACCATGATCTCGCCGTAGCGCGCGATGCGCTGGGTGTGCAGGCTCGGCAGCACCAGCCGGCGGTGCCGGCGGTTCTCGACGCCCTCGCGGGTGAGCAGGCCGTCGCCGACGTGGCCCTGCAGCAGCCGGGTGGTGCGCCACGACTTGGCGAACTCCTGCGGTCGCTTGACCAGCATCTCGTGCACCAGCAGCGGATCGGCGACGAGCACCATGGACAGCGGGCCCATCCGCACCCGGCTCACCGGCCCGGTGGTGCGGGCCGTGCGCTGCAGGAAGCCCGGCATGTCGCGATTCATCTCGCGCAGGTTGCCGAGCAGCGGCAGGCCGGGCGGGGAGGGGATGGTCTCCGTCGTCACATCGACGAGGTTAGACGCGCCCGGGGACACTCACCAGGGGCCGAAGACCCGGTTCCCGGTGTCGGAGATCGCGTGGCACATCTCGGCCAGCGGCATGCCCTTGGCCTCGGCGAGCGCCCGCACGGTCAGCGGGATCAGGTAGGAGGCGTTGGGTCGCCCGCGGTGCGGCATCGGGGTCAGGTAGGGCGCGTCCGTCTCGACCAGGATCTGCTCCGGCGGGGTCAGCGCGGCCGCCGCGCGCAGCTGCGGCGCGTTCTTGAAGGTCACCGTACCGGCGAAGGACAGCACGAAGCCGCGCCGCACGCACTCGGCGGCGAACACCTCGTCGCCGGAGAAGCAGTGCATCACCACCGTCTCGGGCGCGCCCTCGTCGTCGAGCACGCGCAGGATGTCGGCGTGGGCGTCGCGGTCGTGGATGACCAGCGGCTTGCCGACCCGCTTGGCCAGTGCGATGTGGGCGCGGAAGCTGCGCTCCTGCGGTTTCAACCCTTCTTCCCCGGTACGGAAGAAGTCCAGGCCCGTCTCGCCGATGCCGCGCACCCGCGGGTCCTGCGCCAGCGCCGCGATCTCGGCCAGCGCGGCGTCCAGGTCGGACAGCCGGGGGGCCTCGTTCGGGTGCAGCGCCACGGTGGCGACGACAGCCGCATGGTCGGTGGCGCAGGCCACGCCCCAGCGCGAGGAGGCCACGTCGACGCCCACCTGCACCAGCCGGTCCACGCCGACCTTCGCGGCCGCGTCGATCTGGGTGGCCGGGTCGCCGCCGTCCTGGGCGACGATGTCGAGGTGGGTGTGGCTGTCCAGCACGGGATGGGGCAGTGCCTCCGGAGCGGGCGGGAAGGACTCCCAGCGGCGTTCGGCGGCCCGCGCGGCGCGATCGTTCGTCACCTGCTCATGATCCCACCCGCCCGGCACCGGTCAGGCCGCCGGTGCGCTGCCATGACCTGGCCGTCTGACCACTGCCACCGGAACCGGCCCCCGGCCACCGCTCCTGCGAGGTCGATCACCCTCCGCGCGGCCTTCTGTTCAGGCGGTGTTCACCTGGGTGGCACGCGCGGAGATTAGCGTCAGAGCCCGTGACGACCGTCAATGACACCGACCGCGGCACGGTTCTCGTGGACGGCCGCGCCTACGCCGCGGACGCGATCGCCGGTGGCGCCGCCTACGAGCTGTTCAGCGAGACGCCCGCGCCGGGCTTCCTGCGCATGGACAACCCGGGCCGGTGGGCATACCACCGGTTCGTGCCGGCCGCCGAGGTCGCCGCGGGCGCGCTGGAGCTGGCCGCGACGCACCCGGAGTCACCGCTGTGCGCGCCGCTGTCGCGTGCCGTGAGCTGGGAGCACGTGCACCGGCTGAGCCAGCGCCCGCCGCGTGACCGGCAGGCTGCCGAGCTGGTCGGCACGGTGCGGGCCAGCGCCACCGTGCGCCGGGGCACCCGGATGGTCATGCCGCTGAACCCCACCAGTGTGACCGCGCTGCTGCGCGGGCGCCTGCCGCACGGCTTCTGCTACCGCGAGTGGGACCTCGCCCACCTGCGCACCCCCGCCGAGCTGGCGGTGCTGGGCGCGGGCGGCACCGGCGCCCAGGATCCGGCCGACGAGGTCGCCTACCTGCTGCGCTGGCGGGCCGTCGACCCGCGCGACTACATGCCGTCGGCCGGGGACGCGGTGGCCGGGCTGGTGGCCATGCCGCCGCACGACCGGGTCGGCGCGGCGGTGCTCGGCACCGGGTTCGCGCCGAGCAGCAGCGAGCTGATCCCCGAGTGGATCACCGCGGACTTCGCCGACCTGCCCCTGCCCGCGCACGCGGCGCTGGTCGCGTACGTGCCGGACGGCACCGAGATCGTGCTCTACACCTTCCAGCCCGAGCAGCGCGGCTGGCTGCGCCTGGTCGGCCCGCAGTGGCGGCGGCTGCTGCACCCGCTCCGCGAGATCAGCGCGGACCAGGAGTACCTGCCGATCCCGCGCACCGAGACGGTGTTCAGCCGGCTGATCGGCACGTTCCGCGGCGAGGAGTACGAGGCCGTCGCCGACCCGCCGGAGGAGTTCCGGGTGCTGGCGATGAGCCGGGCCGCCCGCTACCCGGTCGAGTCGCTGCTGCGGCGCACCCGCTACGCGCACTGGCGCGGCGCGCCCTGCACCGTGCTCGGGGCCGACAGCACCTGGGTCCGGCTGCGCCTGTGCCGCCCCGACCCGACCAACGTGGCCGCGCTCGGCGCGCAGTGCTACGAACGGGGCGTGTACGAGGCGTGGGCGCCGGCGACCGAGGTCACCGACGCCCAGGACGTCGACATCCGCTACCCGCTCTAGCTCTCCAGCCGGGCCAGCTCCTCGTCCACAATGGACGGGTCCAGCTTCTTGAACACCGGCGTCGGCGCGCTCAGCGGCGTGCCGGCGCGCAGCTCCCGCGGCTCCCACCTGGCCCCGACGGTGTAGTCGCCGGTCAGCACGGGGTAGCCGGGGCCGCCGTCGAGATCGGACACCTCGACGATCTCGGGCATCGGCGCGTGCACGCCCTCGCCGCCGAGCAGCAGGTGGATCTTCTGCGCGGCGTGCGGCAGGAACGGCGTCAGCAGCGTGTTGCAGTCGGTGATCGCCTGCAGTGCGGTGTGCAGGATGGTGGCCAGCCGGGGCCGGTCCTCCTCCGCCTTGATCTTCCACGGCGACTGGTCGGACAGGTACTTGTTGGCCTCGCCGACGATGCGCATCGCCTCGTTGATCGCGGCCTTCTGCTTGTGGTTCTCCAGCAGGCCGCCGACCGTCGCGAAGCCGCCGCGCACCGTCTCCAGCAGCGCGGTGTCCTCCGGCGTGAGGTTGCCGGCCATCGGCACCGCGCCGAAGTTCTTCACCGCCATCGAGACGGTCCGGTTGACCAGGTTGCCCCAGCCCGCGACCAGCTCGTCGTTGTTGCGGCGCAGGAACTCGGCCCAGGTGAAGTCGGTGTCGGTGGTCTCCGGCCCGGCCACCGCGATGTAGTAGCGCAGCGCGTCGGCGTCGTAGCGCTCCAGGAAGTCGCGCACGTAGATGACGACCCGGCGCGAGGAGGAGAACTTGCGGCCCTCCATGGTCAGGTACTCGCTGGACACCACCTCGGTGGGCAGGCCCAGCTCGCCGAGCTCGCCCGGCTTGCCGCCCTTGTCGCCCTTGCCGTCGTAACCGAGCAGGATCGCCGGCCAGATCAGCGAGTGGAAGACGATGTTGTCCTTGCCCATGAAGTAGTACGAGCGGCCGTCCTCGGACTGCCACCACTTGCGCCACGCCTCCGGGTCGCCGGAGCGGCGGGCCCACTCGATCGAGGCCGACAGGTAGCCGATGACCGCGTCGAACCAGACGTAGAAGCGCTTGGTGTCCCAGCCCTCCTTCGGGATGGGCACACCCCAGTCCAGGTCCCGGGTGATCGCGCGGGGCCGCAGGTCGGCCACCAGGTTCTTGGAGAAGCGCAGCACGTTGGGCCGCCAGCCCTCGCGGGTGTCGAGCCACGAGCCCAGCGCGTCGGCGAACGCGGACAGGTCCAGGAAGTAGTGCTCCGAGTCGACGAACACCGGCGTCTCGCCGTTGATCTTCGACTTGGGGTTGATCAGGTCGATCGGGTCCAGCTGGTTGCCGCAGTTGTCGCACTGGTCACCGCGGGCGCTGGTGTAGCCGCAGATCGGGCAGGTGCCCTCGATGTACCGGTCGGGCAGGCCGCGGCCGGTCGACGGGGAGATCGCGGCCTGGGTGGTCTTCGCGATCACGTACCCGTTGTCGAACAGGGCGGTGAACAGCTCCTGCACCACGGCGTAGTGGTTGCGGGTGGTGGTCCGGGTGAACAGGTCGTAGGCGAGGCCCAGCCCGTGCAGATCCTCGACGATCATGCGGTTGTACTTGTCGACCGCCTCGCGGGGCGTGATGCCCTCGGCGTCGGCCTGCACCTGGATCGGCGTGCCGTGCTCGTCGGTGCCCGACACCATGAGCACGTCGTGGCCTGCCATGCGCATGTACCGGCTGAAGACGTCGGAGGGCACTCCGAAACCGGAGACATGACCGATGTGGCGGGGGCCGTTCGCATAAGGCCAGGCGACCGCGGCGAGAACGTGACTCATGACTAACCAGCGTAGTGAAGGCCGCCGCTGGTCCATGCACCGGTTGTCACCTCTTACGACACGCCCGGCAAATCCCCTTGTCAGGTGTCCGACTGGAGTGAAATGACCAGGTATGAGGGATAACGTGGACAGCCTCGCGCACGATGAACCCAACCAGCGGGTCGAGCCCGGTGCGGCCCCCGCCCGCGACGAGGCCCACCCCTTCCGGCCCGTCCGGCCCGGCACGCTGGTCGCCCCGCCGCCGCCCGGCCTGGTGGCGCTGTCCGCACCCGCCGACACCGACACCCCGTGGCGCCGCCCCGACGACCAGGCGTCCGCACCGCGTGTGGTGAACGCCCACCCGTCGCCGCAGCCCGTCGCGGTCGCGCCGGCATCACCCCAGCCAGTCGCCGGCGTACCGGCGTCGCCGCAGGTCGTCGCGGGCGTACCCATGTCACCGCAGCCCGTCGCGAACGCGCCCGTGTCACCGCGCATCGTGGCGGGTGTGCCGGCGTCGCCGCCGGCCGCGCCGGAGGACCTCGGGGCAAGGCCGGTCGTGCCCGAACCGCCCGACGCCCGCCAGACCGAACCCCACGAGCACCCCGTACACGAATCCGCAGCGCCCCAGCCCGCGGCACCGGACGCGGCACCGGACGCGGCGATGCCGCAGCAGGTCGAGCCCGACCCGGCGCAGGCGCGCGCCGCCGAACCGGACACGGCACCGCCGCCCGCGGAGTCCGACCCCGCGCCCGACCGCATGCCCCTGCCGGACGGCGTCGCACCATCGCCGCAGGCCGAATCCTGGCCGCAGGCCGAAGCCTCGCCGCAGACCGGGGCATCGCCGCAGGCTGAATCCTGGCCACAGACCGGAGCCTGGCCACAGGCCGAAGCCTCGCCGCAGACCGGGGCATCGCCGCAGGCCGAATCCTGGCCACAGACCGCAGCCTCGCCTCAAACAGGGGCATCGCCGCAGGCCGGCGACCCCGTCACAGTGGGCTTCGGCGAGGACCCGGCCGCCGACCCGGAAGCCGAGCACACGTCGGGGCGCGCGAATCCCGCCTGGCTCGGCGAGCCGACCGGTGGCTTCGACCTCGACCTGCCGGAGCTCGGTGGCCGGAACCCGTCCTGGCTAGGCGAGCCCACGCGCCGCCCCGACCCCGACGAACCGTTCGACCAGTACGCCCTGCCCGACGACGCGCCCTCAGCCGCCCTGGCGGCGCCCCCGGTGCCCGAGCGGCCCGCGGCGGCGCCCGGCCAGCTGCGCGGAGCACGCAACGCCGTCACGGTGGACCTGGCGAACCCGGAGGACGGTCACGCCGAACTGCCGGACAGCGACAGCGGACTGCCCGCTCCCGGTGCCGCTGCCGCCTCCGTTTCTGCGCTCGCGCCGCTGGCCGCGGGGCACCGGCCGACGGCGGCGGGAGTGCCGCACACCCAGGCTTCCGGGACCTCCGCACCGACCGAGGCGTTCACCATGCCCGTGCAGGAGGTCCCGCGGGAGAGCTGGATCGACCCCCGGCTGCACGGCGGCCGCCGTCGGCAGGAGGCCGCCCCGGCGCGCAAACGGGCGAAGCGGCCCCGCCCACCGCGGCGGGCCGGTGTCGCGATGCCGCTGCTGATCCTGTTCGGGCTGGTCGCCGCGTTCTTCAGCTGGGTCAGCGCGGAGCCGCTGTGGCTCGCGGTGGGTCACGGCAAGACCGGCACGCTGACGGTCACCAGCTGCGCCGGCAGCGGGCTCCTGCAGCGCTGCGTCGGCGAGTTCGCCACTCCGGCCCGGGACTTCACCGCCGACTCGGTCAGCGTGCTCGGCCCGCCCGGACAGGCCGAGGGGCTGAGCGCACCGGCCCGCATGGTCGGGGCCGGCAGCCACCGGGCGTACGTCACCAACGGCACCGGCGGTCTGCACCTGCGCTGGATGGTGGGGCTGTCGATCGTGCTGTTCTGCTCGATATGCATCGTCTTCGCCACGGGCGCCCTGCGCCTGCCCGGGCGCCACGAACGCCTCGCCGCCGTCGGCCTCTCCTTCGCCGGCCCCCTCCTCATCACCATCGGCTTCCTCGCCGCCACCTTCTGACCCCACCGCAGCACACCGAGCGTCCCACGCACACCGCTTTCCATAGACGCTGGCCTATTACGTCGAGTATTTGTAGATCAAACTCGACGTAATAGGCCAACGTCTATGGGCGCGGGCGCGGGTCGCGGGGCGGGCGGCGCGGGGGAGGCGGGCGAGGCGAGCGAGGCGAGCGAGGCGAGCGAGGCGGGGCCGGGGTGTGGCGGGGCTGCGGGGCGGTCAGCGGCGGGTGGAGAGGTCGTACACGTCGCGCTTGGGGAGGTGGTGGGCGGCGGCCACGGCGGCGGCGGCGTCCCGGCGGGACGAGCCCGCGGCCACGTGCGCGGCGACCTCGGCGATCAGCTGCTCGTCGGTGGGGCGCTCGGTGTTCGGCACGGCCCCGGCGACGACCAGGGTGATCTCGCCACGGACCTCCGCCAGCTCCGCGAGCTCGGCCAGCGGCGCGCGGCGTACCTCCTCGTAGGTCTTGGTCAGCTCGCGGCACAGGGCGGCGGCCCGGTCGCCGCCGAAGGCCGCCACGAGGTCGGCGAGGGTGTCCTTGACCCGGTGCGTGGACTCGAAGAAGACCAGGGTGCGCTCCTCGGCCGCGAGTGCGGCCAGCCGGGCGCGGCGCTCACCGCCCTTGCGGGGCAGGAAGCCCTCGAAGCAGAACCGGTCGCAGGGCAGCCCGGACAGCGCCAGCGCCGTGGTGACGGCACTGGGGCCGGGGGCGCAGGTGACCGGCAGCCCGGCCGTCAGGGCCGCGGCGACGAGCCGGTAGCCGGGGTCGCTGACGCTGGGCATGCCGCCGTCGGTCACCAGCGCCACCGACTGCCCGTCGCGCATCGCGTCGACCAGCTCGGGGGTACGCCGCTCCTCGTTGCCCTCGAAGTACGAAACGATCTTGCCGGGTATGACGACGTCGAGGTCGCGGGCCAGCCGGAGCAGCCGGCGGGTGTCCTCGGCGGCGACCAGGTCCACCTCGGTGAGCACCTGGCGCAGCCGCGCCGAGGCGTCCGCGGGGTTGCCCAGCGGCGCGCCGCACAGCACCAACCCGGTGACTTCCGCCATCTGTCCCCTGCCTTCGATACGTTTTTGCCGATCACCGTGAACTCAGGCGACGGTTTCCGAGTTTTTCAGCCTACGATCCTTGGCGTGACCCAGACGGCGACGGCGCCCCCGCAGGCGCCCATCACTTCCGAGCCGCACGTGCTCAATGTCGTTCGGCGCCGCCTGCTGCCCTTTGAGCAGCGGCTGAGCCCGTACGCGTGGCTGGCCGCGCTGGCGGTCACCTTTCTGGCGGGCGTGCTGCGCCTGTACAACCTGGCGAAGCCGCCGGGCAAGATCTTCGACGAGACCTACTACGCCACCGACGCCCACTGGCTGTGGGAGAAGGGGTTCGAGTGGGACGAGAAGAACGCCACGGCCGGTTACGTGGTGCATCCCCCGCTCGGCAAGTGGATCATCGGGCTGGGTGAGCAGGTCCTCGGGTACAACGAGGCGGGCTGGCGGCTGTCCGCGGCGGTGTTCGGCACCATCTCGGTGCTGATGTTCACCCGCATCGCCATGCGTTTGTTCGGCTCGGTGGTGCTGGGCGGCGCGGCGGGCCTGCTGATGGCCTTCGACGGCATGCACTTCGTGCTGTCGCGCACCGCCCTGCTCGATCTGTTCCTCATGTTCTTCCTGCTGGCCGCGTTCGGCGCGCTGGTCCTCGACCGTGATCAGCGCCGCCTGCGGTGGCTGCGCTTCGTCGAGGGCGGCGGCGACCCGCACGGGAAGGGCCGCAGCAGTCGCCCGGCGTTCGCGGTGCCGTGGTGGCGGCTGGCCACGGCGGTGCTGCTGGGCTGCGCCCTGGCCGTCAAGTGGTCGGCGCTGGCCTTCCTGCCGGTGTTCGCGCTGCTGGTGATCTGGTGGGAGGTGGGCGCCCGGCGCAGTGCCGGGGTGCGCCACCCGATCCGCGACGCCATCCTCGACGAAGGCCTGTGGGTGCTGGCCTGCATCCCGATCGTGCTGGGCGTCTACCTGGCGAGCTGGAGCGGCTGGATCCTCACCGACGGCGGTTACTACCGCAACTGGTCACCGAACTGGTTCAGCAGCCTGTTGCACTACCACCAGGAGGCGCTGCGCTTCCACGAAGGCCTCAGCTCCGAGCACACGTACCAGTCGGCGGGCCCGTGGGCGCCGATCCAGTGGCTGCTGCTGGGGCGTCCGGTGGCCTTCTACTGGTCCGGGGACCCCGGCTGCGGGGTGGAGCAGTGCGCGGCCGAGGTGCTGCTGCTGGGCACGCCGCTGCTGTGGTGGAGTTTCCTGCCCGCGCTGGGCGCGACCCTGTGGTTCGGCTTCGCCCGCCGCGACTGGCGCGCCGGGGCCATCCTGGCGATGGCGGGTGCCGCGCTGATCCCGTGGTTCTTCTTCCCGAACCGCACGATGTTCTACTTCTACGCCATGCCGGCCGAGCCGTTCCTGATCCTGGCCGTGGTGTTCGTCTTCGGCGCGATCATGACCTCGCCGCCGGGACTGCCGCAGAACGAGAACAGGCAGTTCATCGGCACGGTCGCGCTGGGCCTGTTCGTGCTGCTCGTCGTAATCATGTTCGCGCTCTTCTACCCGATCTACACGGGCGAGTCGATCCCCTACGTGGACTGGCAGCGACGCATGCTCCTCGGCAACAACTGGATCTGATCGCCGACCGCACGAAGGCCCGTGGCACGCCGCCACGGGCCTTCGCCGTCTCCGCCTGGCGGGACCGGGGTGTTCCGGGAAACGAAGAGGCCGTCTCTCCTAGGAGAGACGGCCTCTGACTCTGGTGGAGACGAGGGGATTCGAACCCCTGACCCCCTCGATGCGAACGAGGTGCGCTACCGGGCTGCGCCACGTCCCCGAGTCGGTCCGCGTAACGGACCGGCCAAGGTTAGCAGGTCCGCGGAACGATCGCGAATCCATACCCGGTGCGTCGTGGGTCACGTCCGGAGATCGGTGTTTCGGGTCGGAACCTGCGGCCCCACCACACCTTCCGACCCGAAACGGCGAGCTCGACGCGCCGGGGAAGGGGTCAGGCGGCCGGGCCGGCGTGGTACGGCTTGCCGCGTACCCCGGCCTGGCGGCCGCGGTAGGAGATGGTGGCCACCCGGGGCGGCGGAGGCGCCTCGGCTGCCAGGGTCTCGGCCTGGGCCTGCAGGGCGGCCAGCTGCTCCTGGGCCCGCAGCAGCTCCTCCTGGAGCAGCCGGGCGGCCTCGCGGCGGGCCAGGGCGCGGCGGCGCTGGGCGAGGCGGACCTGCGCCTGCTGCTCGGCGAGCCACTGTGCCTGGCGCTCCTCGGCGCGGCGGCGGCGGGCCAGCCGCAGCGCCTGGCCGCGCAGGTGGGCGACGTACAGCAGCAGGGCCGAGCCGGTCACCGACACGCTGATCAGGAACCCGGGGCTGACCAGCGCGACACCGGCCAGCTGCACCAGGTTCAGCAGCACCAGCCCGGCGAGCAGCCGCCGGCGGCGGTACACGGCCGGGCGGTGCCGCCGACGCGGCTTGGCCTTGGCCCGCTCGGCCTGGCCGACCAGGCGCAGCGGGGTGCGGGACGGGCCATTGCCGGACGCCGGTGGCGCGGAGACGGGGGCGGTGCACAGTGCCCGTGGCGGGCGGATCGGCCGCCGGCCGGGCACGGTGCGGCGGCGCCGCCGGCGCGACAGCACGCGCGCGGTTGAGATCGCCCGCTCGGCCACCAGCCGCTCGGTGGCGTCGTACCGGCGCACCAGCGCCGGAGCGAGAGCGAGCAGGCCCGCAGCAGCGAGGACGGCGAGGAGCACCGAGGTCGGCACCCTCTCCCCTCCCTGCGCCGACGACTCCTCCCCGCAGCCCGCCGGTCGGCGGACCGCCGTGGACTGGCCACCGGCGTCACCCTTGGTACGGCGGCCGGCCTATCGATCGGTCACCGTAAGACTTCCAGTGAGGGGAGCCTACGTTCGTGATCACGTGATCGCGTAACGCCACACCGTACGAAGGTGAAGTCCGGTTCAGCCGCGCCGACGCCGCCAGCGGGCCAGCAGGCCACCGTCGGAGGCCACGTCCTCCCAGGTCAGCGCGTATCCGATGTGATCACGCCAAGCGCCGTCGATGAACATGTAGTGCGGGTGGTAGCCCTCCTCGCGGAAGCCGAGCTTCTCCACCACGCGACGGCTGGGCTTGTTCTCCGGCCGGATGTTGACCTCCACGCGGTGCAGCCGGCCCGGCCCGAACGCGTGGTCGACGACGAGCGCGAGCGCCGTGGGCATGATGCCGCGCCCGGCGACCCGCGAGTCGATCCAGTAGCCGCAGTACGCCGAGGAGAACGCCCGGCGCACGATGCTGCCCAGGTTGATGTGCCCGACCAGGCGCTCCCGGCCGCGGTCGCGCAGGCAGATCGCGAACGGCATCGACTCGCCCTCGCGGGCGCCGCGGCGCATGGCTCGCCGGATCATGTGGAACGCGGCGGTCGAGTTCAGCTCGGACCAGGCCGCGGGCGGTGTGGCCTCCCATTGCCGCAGCCAGGCCTCGTTGTAGGTGCGCACCTCGACCCACGAGCCGGCGTCGCCCCGCCGGTACGGCCGCAGCACGATGTCCCCGTCGGTGAGCACCGCGGGATAACCCACCGCGCCGCTCATGCCCTCTCCTCGCTGTGCTCGCTTCGCCCCGTCATCGCCGGCGGTCCAGCAGCAGCACGTCCACGGTGGAGCCCGCGGCCGCGCTGGTCACCCGCTCACCCAGCACCAGTAGTCCGTTAGCCTCGGCCATACCGGCCAGGGTACGGGCACCGCCCGGCAGCGGCTGCACCGTGTATCCGCCACCGCGGCGCTCGGCCACCAGCGCCGGGCGGAACTCGCGCAGCCCGCCGGGCGACGCGACGGTCTCCAGCAGGTGGCCGCGCACCGACGGCCGGAACACCGGCTCGGCCCCGGCCAGCACCTGGATCACGGGCCGGGCCAGCACCTCGAAGCCGATCAGCGCGGCTCCGGGCTCGCCGGGCAGGCAGACGATCGGCACCTCCTCGGCGCTGCCGACGGTGCCGAAGCCGAGGGTGCCGCACGGGTAGAGCGACACGTCGGTGAAGGTCACCATGCCCGCCCGGCTGCCGTCGCGGCGCGACAGGATGCGCCGCACCATGTCGCCCGGCCCGGTGCCGGAACCGCCGGTGGTGATGATCAGATCCGCGCGCAGCGTCTGGTCCTCCAGCAGCGCGCGCAGCGCCTCCGGGTCGTCGTCGCAGATCCCGACGCGGTACGCGTGCGCGCCGGCCTCCGCGGTGGCCGCGGTGAGCGCGTGCGAGTTGACGTCGACGACCTGGCCGGGCTGCGAGACCCGGCCCGCCTCGACGAGTTCGTCGCCGGTGGACACGATCACGACGCGCGGGCTGGGCCGCACGATCACGTGCCCGATCCCGCTGGCGGCCAGCGCCCCGACCAGGGCCGGGGTCACCGAGGTGCCCGCTCGCGCCAGCACCATGCCCTCGGTGACGATCTCGCCGGCGCGGCGTACGCCGTAGCCGCGCTTGGCGGGGTGGTGCACCTCGACCGAGGCCATGCCCTGGTCGGTCCAGCGGATCGGCACCACCACGTCGGCGGCCTGCGGCAGCGCCGCTCCGGCGGCCACCGAGAAGCAGGTGCCGGGCGTGAGCCGGGCCGGCCGCCAGCTGGACGCGGCGAGGTCGCCCACCACGTTCAGCCGCGCGGGCCGCCCGGCCGCCGCCGCGGCGATGTCCTCGGACCGCGCCGCGTACCCGTCGATCGCGGCCTGGTCGAAGGCCGGGTACGGGTGGGTCGCCAGCACGTTGTCGGCCAGCACGTTGCCGTGCGCCTGGGTCAGGTCCAGATCCAACGCCGGCAGCGCCCGCAGCCTGCGCAGCACGCTGCCCAGGTAGTCGGCGAGTGGCGTCAGCTCGCCCGCGGCCGCTGCCGCGTCGAGATGGACGGGGTCCGGAGTGGACCTGACCGTGGCGGTCATGTCAGGCGGCCTTCCCCGCATTGCCGTCGAGGCCCGCGACGAAGGACTTCAGCCACTCCGTGAAGGCGGGGCCGAGGTCGTCGCGCTCGCTGGCCAGCTGTACGACAGCCTGCAGGTAACCCAGCGGCATGCCGGTGTCGTAGCGGTGCCCGCGGTACACGATGCCGTGCACCGGGGTGCCCTCGGCGAGCAGCAGCGCCATCGCGTCGGTCAGCTGGATCTCGCCGCCGCTGCCCGGCTTGGTGCGCCGGATCGCGTCGAAGATGGTGCCGGGCAGCACGTAGCGGCCGACGACGGCCAGGTTGCTCGGGGCCTGTCCGCGGGCCGGCTTCTCGACCAGGCCGGTGACCCGCACGACGTTCTCGACGTCGGCGTACTCGGGACCGGCGTCGGACACCGAGGCGATGCCGTACCGGTTGACCTGGTCCTCGGGGATCTCGATGAACGCCAGCACGATGCCGCCGGTGCGCGACTGCAGGTCGATCATCTGCGGCAGCAGCGGCTGCGACTCCTCGGTGAACTCGTCACCGAGCAGCACCGCGAACGGGGCGTCGCCCACGTGGGACTCCGCGTAGGAGACCGCGTGGCCCAGGCCGAGCGGCTCGCCCTGGCGGCAGGTGTAGATCTCGGCCAGTTCTGAGGTGCCGCGGACCGCAGCCAGGCGCTCCAGGTCGCCCTTGGCCTCCAGCCGCGCCTCCAGGTAGGGCTGGCGGTCGAAGTGGTCGACCATGCTGGTCTTGCCACGACCCGTGATGAGCAGGACGTCGTTGATGCCTGAGCGCGACGCCTCCTCCACGATGTACTGGAGAACGGGCCGGTCTACGACGGGTAGCAGCTCCTTGGGCACCGCTTTGGTGGCCGGGAGGAACCGGGTCGCCAGTCCGGCCGCGGGAATGACCGCCTTGGTGGCCCGCTGACCGTGCGCTTGTGCGTGGGGGGTGTGAGCCGACATGTCGCGAGACTAACGGCCCCGAGCCTGTCGAGGGGCCTGTGGGCTGCTCGACGCGCCGCCGGATGGGCACAGGACGCCGCCGGGCAGCGCTACCTGGAACGTGTCCCGCCCGGCCGCCTTGGCGGCATACAGGGCCTCGTCGGCGGCCTGGAGCACCCCGGCGCCCTGCTGCCCGTGGTCGGGCAGCACGGCGAGTCCGATGGAGACCGTGATGTTGACGTACAGGTCCGGTCCGCCGTCGCGGGCCGGCACGATGATCGGCTCGCGGCGCACCGACTCGCACAGCCGTTCGGCCACGGCGACGCCGCCCACCTCGTCGGTCTCCGGCAGCAGCACCACGAACTCCTCGCCGCCGTGCCGGAAGGCCACGTCGACCTCGCGGATCTCGTACCGGATGCGCTGGGCGAACTCGGCCAGCACGGCGTCCCCGGCGGCGTGGCCGTAGGTGTCGTTGATCTCCTTGAACCGGTCCAGGTCCAGGGCGAGCACGCACAGCCGGCGGCCGAAGCGGACGGCCCGCTCGGACTCCCGCCGCAGCGACTCGCGCAGCGAGCGGTAGTTGAACAGCCCGGTGAGCGGGTCGGTCACCGACAGCCGCTGCGCCTCCTCGTGCACCCGCACGTTGTCCACGGCGACCGCGGCCTGCCCGGCGAACGTGCGCAGGGTGACCAGATCGGAGTCGTCGAACTCGTCGCGGCCCAGCCGGTCGTAGAGGGCCAGCACGCCGCGCGCCGCGGGCAGCGCCCCGGGCTGCGGGAACGAGTTGGCCTCGCCCAGCCCCGGCGCCGAGAAGGGCACCACCATGTACGTACGGCAGTCCGGTTCGCCCGGGTCCAGCCGCGGCCCGTCCCGCTCGACACGGCCCAGCCGGGGCACGCCGGTGGCCGCGACCAGGCCGGTCAGCCCCAGCCCGTACGGCACCCGCAGGGTGCCCCGCTCGCCGGTGGTCCACTGCTCGGGCAGGCCCTCGGTGCACTGGCCGACCAGCGCGCCGGTGGCCGGGTCGGCCAGCAGCACCATGCCGGCCGACGCGCCGGTGGCGTGCCGGGCGGTCTGCAGGATGACGCGCAGGATGCGGTCCAGGTCGTGGGTGCTGGACAGGGTGTCGCCGAGCACGCCCAGGTGCCCGCGCAACTGGTCCCGGCTGGCCGTCAGCGCCGCCACGTAGGTGTGCAGCTCGCGGGTCATGTGGTTGAACGCGGTGGCCATCCGGGCGATCTCGTCGTTGCCGCGTACCGGCACCCGGGCGTCCAGGTCGCCCCCGGCGACCCGGTCGGCGGCCGCGGCCAGCTCCACCACGGGCTCGGTGGCGGTCTTCGCCAGCCACCAGGCGACCGTCACGGCCACCCCGGCGGTGATCAGGACGACGAGGGTGAGCAGCAGGTAGAGGCCGGTCGGCGGCCTTGCGGGCAGTGAGACCGCGAGCGGCAGCGGCTCCCCGGCGACAGGACCGACCCGTGCCACGAGGTGCCCGTTGTCGGCCGAGCCGGTCGCGCCGTCGCCCAGCTTGCCCCCGTACGCGCTGATGGTCGCCGCGTCCGCGCCGAGCATCGTGGTGTGCACCGGCCCGCCGCCGCCCGGCTCCTCGGGCGCGGGCGCGAGGTCGACCTCCTGGCCGAACTCCTCGCCGACCGACCCGCCGGCCGCCGGCTCGTGCGGTCCGGCCGCGACGACCTCGTTCGTGCCGGGGCCGTCGGCGGTCGGGTCGACGGGCAGTGCGCCGCCGGTGAGGTCGCCGGGCTGCCCCGCCGCCGGGCCGGGCTGCGCGCCGATGCCGCCGGGCACGGCGCCGGGCATCCCGCCGATGCCGCCCGCCCCGTCCTCCGCGTCGCCGCCGGTGAGGTCGCCGTCGGTGGCATCGCCGTCGAGGGCGTCACCGGCCCCTGGCTCGCCCAGGCCGCCGTCCGCGTCGGTCGCCAGGTCCGGGTCGGTGGCCGCGTCCGGATCCGCCGCCGCGCCCGCCGGGACACCGGTGCCGGGCAGCAGGGTCAGCTGGGCGCCGCTGGCCTGGGCCAGCCGGCGGATCAGGTCGCCGTCCACGGTGAGGGCGGCCGAGACGGTGCCGGTCGGCTCGCCGTTCGGGCCGGCCAGCGGCACCCGGGCCGACAGCGCCTCGAATCCGGCCACCGCGTCCGGGCGCACCTGCGGGTCCGGGCCCGCACAGTCGGCCCACGGCGGGGCCGGGGCCTGGGCGGTGGTGGCGCCGTCGACGCCGGTGTCGATGTGCACGCCGCCCGCGAGGCCCGCGGCGACCATGCGCTCGGCGGTGGCCAGGCGCTGGTCGGTGGGTGCGGCGGCGACGCCCTCGGCGACGGCGCGCAGCTGGCCGCAGAGCGCGCCGACCGACGTGCGCACCGAGCCGGCGGCCACGGCCAGCCGCTCGGTGGCACGTTCGTGGGACAGCTTGCTGACCATGGTGCCGACGAAGAAGGCGCCGAGCAGAACGGGGCTGAGGACCACCGCCAGGAAGGCGGTGGTGAGCCGTGCGCGCAGTGTCACACTTTCCCCCTCGGCGGCGGTGAAGTCATCGGAGTCAACGGCCAACGCCGCGCTAGGATGCGACGCTTGTACAACCTGGGGACGTTATGAGTGAATATTCCGTTTCTTCAGTGACGTCCGCGTCGGCCAAGCGCGCGGTCCGCGCCGCGGTTCTGGCGGCCCGCCGCGCGCTGACTCCGGCGGCCGTCGCCAGGGCGGATGCCGCGCTGGCGGGGTCGCTGCCGGAACTGATCGCGCCGGACGCGGCGCTGACGGTGTGCGCGTACGTGCCGATGACCGGCGAACCCGGCGGCCCGGACCTGCCGGACCGGCTCGCGGCCACGCCCGGCGTGGCCCGGGTGCTGCTGCCGGTGCTGCGGCCCGACCGCGATCTCGACTGGGCCGAGTACACCGGGCCGGGCTCGCTCGCGCCAGCGACGATGGGCCTGCGCGAGCCGACCGGCCCGCGCACCGGCGTGACCGGCATCACCATGGCTGATCTGGTGCTGGTCCCCGCGGTCGCGGTGGACCGGCGCGGCGCGCGGCTGGGCCGCGGCGGCGGCAGCTACGACCGGGCGCTGGCCAGGGTCGCCCCGGGCACACCGGTGATCGCCCTGCTGTACGACGGCGAGCTGCTCGACGAGGTGCCCGCCGAGGGGCACGACCAGCGGGTGGGCGGCGCGCTCACGCCGAGCGGTCTGCGGCGCATTCCCGGCTGACACGTGAGCGAGCGAAGCGAACGAATTAGCGGTTTGTGATGCCGCCGACGAGCGCAGCGAGGAGAAGGCATGGAAAGTGTGATCGGCGACAGCTACTTGGCACCCCGTAGGGCGGTCAGGCACTATTAGCACTCGGTATACCCGAGTGCCAGTAATGATCATGGAGGGGAACGTGCCCACCTACCAGTACGCCTGCACCGCTTGCGGTCACCAGCTGGAGGCCGTGCAGTCCTTCGCGGACGAGCCGCTGACCGAGTGCCCGACGTGCGAGGGCACTCTGCGCAAGCTGTTCTCCTCGGTCGGCGTGGTCTTCAAGGGCTCCGGCTTCTACCGCACCGACTCGCGTGGCAGCGGCACCGGCACGGCTCCGGCGGCGTCCGGCAGCTCCTCGACCTCCGCGTCGAGCAGCTCCACCAGCGGCGGCAGCTCCTCGTCGAGCAGCAGCACGCCGGCGAAGAGCACCTCGTCGTCGACCGCGAGCAGCAGCACTTCCTGAGCTTCGCCCGCAATGTCCGTTTCCGCGCTATAGTACGGCGGTGCGCCAGCCCCGCCCCCGCTGTAGCCGGCGGTCAGTCCCAGTGCGGCGGGCGCTCGTCGCGCAGCCGGTCGTCGTTGCTCCACGACCGCTCGCCCCAGCCCCGGTCCGTGTCCTCACGGGTCTGGTCGGGCAGCACGGGCGCGTCGTCCTCGAGCTCCACCACCCGGTCGTCGTCGCGCCCGCCGAAGTCAGCCTCAGTGCTCACCCCAGCAGCATAGGACCAGGCTCGCCGCGTCCGGCGGCCCGCCTCCACGGCCTCGACCACGCGAGCTCCGCCCCCGCCGGACGGCACGGGCGGGGCTCGCGCCGCTTCCGGGGCCGGTCGTCGTGAACCGGCCCGCCGACGATCAGTGGCGCAGGCCCGCGCCGTCCGCCGGCGGAGCCGACGCCGAGCATGCCGCCGCCGCGTATCCGGGGCCGCCGCCCGCAGTGCCGCCCCCGCCGGGCTGGCATCCGGAGGTCACCCCGCGCACCGTCGTCCCGCGACGGCTGCCCGAGCTGGACCACGACGCGATCGACCTCGCCGAGGAGCGCGCGGACCGCTTCACCAACGCGCTCGGCATCGCCGCAGGCGTCGTGCTGATCCTCATCGCCTGCGTGCAGTGGCGGACCTGACCGGTCAGATGGTGCTCCAGACCGCGTGGGCGCCGGTGTCGCCGGTCTTGAAGACGTAGTAGCCGGTGGCCCCGGCGGCGAGCAGGTTCAACGCGATCAGGGCCCAGCCCGTGGCGCGGGAGCCGCTGGTCGACGGCTTCTTCGCGGCCGAGTGGGTGAAGAGCACCAGCGCGATCGCCAGGACGCCCAGCAGGGTGCCCGCCCAGGCCGCCGCGTCGCCGTAGTCCTTGTGCAGGTCCACCTGGGCGAGGATCTGCGGCGGGTAGCCCTTCTCGACCAGCGTCGTGAACAGCGCCTCGCCGCTCTGGCGCGCGAACCACAGCGCGATGGGCGCGCCCACGCCGAGCAGCAGCACGGCCCAGCCGATGTAGCGGCGCACCGCCGGGGCGAACGAATAGACCACCACGCCGACGATCAGCAGTGGGGCGAACACGACTGCGGCGTGCACGAGCAGGGGGTGAGCCGGCAGGCCGAGCAGTTCGGAGAACACTGTGCCTCCACATGGATTCCGGGGTGCGTACCCAAGGTCAAGGTGAGCCTAGACCCGCCCACGTCGATGGGACAGAGCGGGATTTGGCCGTGTCGCAGACCACGTATATCGGACCTTTTCTTGAGCAGATCCAAGTTAGCTGCTGAAATGGTGTTCATGCACGGCGACATCGAGCCTCAGGCTCTCCTCCGCGCGCGGGGCCTGCGGGTGACCCGGCCGCGCCTCGCCGTGCTCGACATCCTCGGGCAGGGCGGCCACCTCGAGGTCGAGGAGATCACCCGGCAGGCCCGGCAGCGCCTCGACTCGGTGTCGACCCAGGCCGTCTACGACGTGCTCGGCGCGCTGGCCCGCGCGGGCCTGGCCCGGCGCATCGAGCCGGCCGGCTCCCCCGCCCGCTACGAGGCCCGCAGCGGCGACAACCACCACCACATCGTCTGCCGCGGCTGCGGTGCGATCGCCGACGTCGACTGCGCCACCGGCGCCGCGCCCTGCCTCGACCCGAGCCAGACCCACGGCTTCGCCCTCGACGAGGCCGAGGTCACCTACTGGGGCCTCTGCCCGGCCTGCCAGCGGCTGGCCGCCGAGGACCGGACACCCGAAGCGGCATCCTGACCCCGTCCGGCTTACGAAACGGCCGGCGAGGCGTCCTCGGCCGGCGGCACGGCCGGCGCCAGTGCTTCGACCGCCGCCCAGGTCTCCTTCACCGGCGCTTCCGCGCCCGCCGGGCACACCCGGCGGAAGTCGCACCAGCTGCACAGGCTGCCCGGCCGGGTCGGGAACGCCTCGTCGGGCGGCGTCCCGTCGGCGAGTGCCCGTTCCGCCGCGATGATGTCGCGCGCGGTGTCCTCGGCCCGCCCCACGTGCCGGGCGATGGACTCCGGGGTGTGCTCGTGCCGGGCGACCGTGCCGGTCGGCAGGTGGTGCAGCTCGACCGTGCGGCAGGGACGGCGGAACACCCGCTCGGCGGCGAACGCGTACAGCGCCAGCGCCAGCGAGCCCCGGGCGTCGTCGGCGTCCAGGCCGGTCCGGCCCGTCTTGTAGTCGACGATCACCGCCTCGCCGCCCCGGGCGTCGATGCGGTCGGCCCGGCCGCTCAGCGCCAGCACCGCCGTCTTCGCCGCCACCGTGCGCTCCACGCCCAGCAGGTCCAGGTCGGGATCCAGACCTTCGGTGTACGCCTCCAGCCAGCTCAGTGCCCGCTCGTAGACCGCCCGCTCCTGCTCGTCGTCGCGGTAGCCCTCGCGCACCCAGGTGGCCCGCAGCAGGCGCGGCAGGGCCGTGCTCGTGCGCCGCTCCTCGGGCAGATCCCACCAGTTGCGCAGCGCCGTGTGCACGCTCGCGCCGAGCGAGTTGTGCGCCCACGCGGGCCCCTTCTGCGGCGCGGGCCGATCCAGGTAGGTGTGCCGGTAGCGGCGCGGGCAGTCGGCGTATGACGCGAGCTTGCTCGGGGTGCACACGAACAGGCGCTCGGGCATCATGTCGAAGCCGAGCTGCTCCGGGACGTCCTTGCCGCGGCGGGGGTGGGGGGTTCGGCTCACTGGCAGATCGTGCCAGTCCGGTGGGACACTGGCCAGGCGACCCGCCCGGCCGGGCCGGTCGGGCGAGGTCAGGAGTGTGTGCGGTGGGACTGCTGCGCTGGCTGCGGGGCGGCGACGACAAGAGCGGCGCCACCGCGATGATGTCCGCGGGCATGGCCGAGATCGACGGCCTGTTCCGCCCCACCAAGCACAAGCAGACCGAGCACATCCAGGAAGCCGCCCGCCGGCGCGTCGACGTCGCCAACGGCACCGGCATCGACCTGGACAACGGCCTCGCCGTCATCCGCCGCACCGCCCCCGCGCCGGAACCCGCGCCCTGACCGGATTTTTATAGACGTTGGCCTATCTGATCGATTATTCGAAGATCGAACTCGATCAGATAGGCCAACGTCTATGACAAGTGGGGCACGGGAACTGTCCGGACCGCGCTACGGGTGCGCGGTGGTGAACATCTCGACGAAGGCGCCGATGGAGTCGGCCATCAGCTGGACCGCGATCGCGGCCAGCAGCAGACCGGCGATGCGGGTGAGCACCTCGATGCCGCCGGGCCGCAGCACCTTCACGATGAACCCGGAGTAGCGCAGGACCAGCCACACCGCGACCATGACCGCGATGATGCCCAGCCCGATCGCCAGGTACTGCCCGCCGCTGTCGGCCCGCTGCACGAACAGCATCGTCGCCACGATCGCACCGGGACCCGCCAGCAGCGGCGTGCCGAGCGGCACCAGGGCGATGTTCGAGGTCGACTGCTGGTCCGGGTCGTCGGCCTTGCCGGTGAGCAGTTCCAGCGCGACCAGGACCAGCAGCAGGCCGCCCGCGCCCTGCAGCGCCGGCAGCTGGATGTGCAGGTAGTCCAGGATGGTCTGGCCGGCCACCGCGAAGACCGCGATGACGCCCAGGGCCAGCGCGACCGCGTGCGTGGCGGCCTTGTGCCGGTCCCGGGCGGGCAGCGCACCGGTCAGCGCGAGAAAGATGGGCACCATTCCCGGCGGGTCGGTGATGACGAGCAGGGTGACGAAGACCTCGCCGAAGAACTTCCAATCCACACGGGATGCATAGCACGCCGGGCAAGGGTTATCGGCCGACTCCCGTGACGGGGGTGGCGCCGGTCGCACCGGCGACGATCCGCTCGAGCGCCTCGGGCGCCGTGGTGAACTCGCCGATGCGCACCTTCTTGTGCGTGCCGTGGAAGTCCGAGCTGCCGGTGACGAACAGGCCGAGCCCGGCGGCGATGCGGCGCACCTCGGCGCGCTCGGCCGGGCTGTGGTCGTGGTGGTCGGCCTCCAGTCCGTCCAGGCCGGCGGCCGCGAGCTGTGCGAACAGCTCCTCCGGCACGACCCGCCCGCGCACCCGGGCACGCGGGTGGGCGAACACGGTCACTCCGCCCGCTGCCTGCACCAGGCGCAGCGCCTCGAACACGTCGAGGTCGTCCTTGGGCAGCCGGTACGGGCTGCCGTTGCCGATCCAGCGCGGGCTGAACGCCTCCTGGGTGTCGGCGACGAGCCCGGCCCGGATCAGCGCGGCGGCCAGGTGCGGCCGGCCCACGGTGCCGCCGCCGGCATGGGCCAGGATGTCGTCCCAGTCCACGTCGATGCCGTCGGCCCGCATCAGCGCGACCATGCGTTCGGCGCGGCCCAGCCGCGACTCGCGGACCCGGGCCAGCGCCGCGACCAGGTGCTCGTCGGCGGGGTCGAACAGGTAGGCCAGCATGTGCAGCGGGATGGACTCGCCCTCGCCGTGCCAGCGGCAGCTCAGCTCCGCGCCCCGGATGAGGGTGAGGCCGGGCGGCAGCGCCTGTGTGGCGGCCGCCCAGCCGGCGGTGGTGTCGTGGTCGGTGAGCGCGACCACCCCGAGTCCGGCCGCGCCGGCCAGGCGCATCAGCTCCTCGGGGGGTGTGGTGCCGTCACTCGCAGTGGAGTGCAGGTGCAGGTCGATCGTCACTTGCCGGCGCCGTACGAAGGGATCATCGTCCAGCCGGGCTGGACGTCGGGCGGCAACGTGACCTGGAGCTTGGTGCCGTCGTTCCGGCAGGCGAAGATGCCGTCGGCGTCGGTCTGCGCCAGCACCGTCCGGTTGTCCGACCACACCACCGCGTCCACCGCGGCGATCGGGCAGTCCGCCTGCAGCACCAGGGCCTCGACCTGCGCCTGCTCCTTGTCCTTGCTCGCTGCGGCGTTGATGCGCGACTTGTCCAGGTCGATCATCTGCAGGCCGCTCGGCGTGGCCACGGCGAGCAGCCCGCCGTCGGGGGAGAGCGCCGCATGGAGCTTGACCAGCGCCCGGCCCACGAGATCGCCGCAGCCCAGCCTCGCGCCGATCTTCAGACCCTTGTTGACCGCGGTGACGTCGACCAGGCACAGCAGGTCGCCCTCGCCGCGCACGATGCCGATCGCCACGTTGGCGCCCAGACTGCCGAACACGGCGAGCAGATCCGCGTTCCAGGTCTCGGTGTACTTCGAGGGCGCCTGGGCGCTCCAGTAGTCGAAGCCCTTCTCGCTGGAGACGACGACCCGCTCGCCGAAGAAGGTCACCGGCGCGGCGGTCTCGGGCTTCACCGGTGAGGACGCGACCGTCTTGCCCCGGTCGCCGCCGCTCACCTTGGTGACCGCCATGGTCCCCTGGTCGTTGGTGGCCACCCGGCTGCCGTCGTGGCTGACCGCCCACTCCGCCTGGCCGGACAGCCGCAGCGGCTCGCTGGCGCTGTTGGGCAGCAGGCGCACCGTGTTGGCGTCGGAGTACACCCAGCCGTCGGGCACCTTCGCGATCATGGCGACGTCGCCCTCGTGGACCAGGTCCACCCGCTGGCCGTCGGTGGTCCACAGCTGCTGGCCGACCAGCAGGTCGACCGGCAGCTCCATGGTCGGCAGCTGGGTCTGGCGGGCGGCGACCGGCTGGTCGGCGCCGTAGAGGTTCTGGAAGGTGACCCGGTTCGGATCGGTTGCCGCCGTCGTCGCGGCGCCGAGCCCCTGGGCCGCGACGGCGCCACCGAGCACGGTCGCGAAGGCGAACACCGTCATCGTGCCCGTCGCCGTCCGCCGCCGCCGCGTCGTCCGGCGCGCCGTGCGAATGGCGCGGCCGGCCGGATCGGCGGCGGCAGGAAGGGTCTGCGCGCGAGCCGCGAACATCTCACGCAGCTCGTCCTCAAGCATGGTCACCGCCCAGGTTGGCCGACCGGCACGCGGGCCGGTCGAACAGCTTCCCTCCGAGGCGACGGCACCGCGGGTGCGGTGACCGGGGTGGGCTCGGCCGTCAGGATGACCTCGCCTGCGGGCAGGTCGAGCGACTCCGTGACGACCCTGCCCGCCCGCTGCTTCGGGACCGCCGGCTCCGCCGCCGCCTTCGCGGCCGGCAGCCTGCCGGTGACTCCCTCGGCAGCCAGCCGCTGCCGCAGCGTGCCCAGTGCCCGTGAGGTCTGGCTCTTCACGGTCCCGGGCGAGATCTGCAGCATCGCGGCTGTCTGCGCCTCAGACATGTCCTCGTAGAAACGCAGGACCAGCACGGCGCGTTGTCGTGCCGGCAGAGCTTTGACATGTTTCCACATCACATCGCGCTCGAGCTGTTCTTCGAGATTGTCCGGCGCTGCCCGTTCCGGTAGGAATTCGGTGGGGCGCTCGCCGTGCCAGCGTCGCCGCCACCAGCTGGTCGCGGTGTTGACGAGCACCCGGCGGGCGTACGGCTCCACCGCCTCGATCTGGCCCAGGCGCTTCCACGCCAGGTACGTCTTGGTGAGCGCCGTCTGCAGCAGGTCCTCCGCGGTGGCCCAGTCACCGGCCAGCAGGTATGCCGTGCGCAGCAGGGCAGCCGAACGTGCGGTCACGAACTCGCGGAACTCGTCCTCCATGGCCGACCGGTGGCTCACAGACGCACCTCCCATCGCAGGCGTTCGTCTCGGACGCCTGACCGAGGCGCGTCGAACGCGCCCATCACCCCGTGTAAGAGGCTGCCGCACGCCGTTTGGTTCCCGGTATCGGTTGGATACCCCGTATGCGTCGCCTCAACGGACAGACTGGCATACTCGCGCTAGCGGATCTAGATCTGGCAGTGAACTTTCCAGTCCACCGATCGGCCCTTTCGGCAGAGGCCGAATAGCCCGACTACTCTTCTTCCGCCTCACGCCCGAGCCGCGCCTCCACTGCCGCGGGCTCGTACATCTCCTCGACGATGCGCAGGTAGAGCTCGTTCGGGTTGGGCATGTGGTCGACCTTGCTGAGCGCCTGATCCTGACCGGCGGACTCGAGCACGAACGTGCCGTAGTTGAGCATGCGGCCCAGCGGCGACTGCTCGTACTTCATGTCGGTGACCTTCAGCAGTGGCATCATCGCCACCTTGCGAGTGATGAGCCCGTTGACGAGCATCAGCCGCTTGTTGGTCAGGATGAAGCGGTCGAAGTACCAGTCGGCGACGGTCCAGGCGACCCAGCTCATCACCAGCGCCCAGATCACCACCGCCACCACCCACATGCCGGCGACGTCCTGCTTGGCCAGAAAGCCCGACAGGTAACCCAGCGCGAAGGTGGCGAAGACGCCGATCAGCAGCGGATTGGTGAGGTGCACCCAGTGCCGCTTCCACTCCCCGCGATAACGCTCGGTGGGGAACAGGTAGCGCGCGACCATGGCGCTCGGCTCGTCTTCGAGCGGAAGCACCCGGCGCGGCCCCAGCGGCACCCCGGATGCGTCGAACCGCAGCCCGGCGAGCTCCTCCTCGGTGAAGTTCGGAAGCTCGTCACCGAGGGGCGCCGTGGTGGCGTTGTCACCGGGGGGCCTGCCTCCGGAGCCGCCCGAAGCGGCACCGGCGGTCGCCCCCACGGTGGCCTTGCCGATGAAGTGTGCGTGGTCGCCCGGATCGGCGTGCAGATCGTCCTCAGCAGGCGGCTGGGATTCTGCTCGGGTCCGTGGAATCGGCTCCGTGTCGCGTTCACGGCGACCGGACCACTCCGGACCGTCAGGACCCGGAGTGCGCTCTTCGCTTGGCTCGTCCGGCCCGAGACCGCCGATCATATGAGCTAAGCGACCAGGCTGCCGAAGAAGTCACCGAAACCCTGGGCGATGTCCATGACAGTGCCGCCCAGCGTCTTCACGACGTTCGCCGCAGAATCGGGCCGGAACGCCACGAAGAAGATCAAAAAGGCGATGCCGCCCCACGTAAGGATCTTCTTGAGCATGTCGGGCTATCCCCCTCCGCCTGGCCGTGTCCACTCGACAACTGGTGGCCGTGGCGAGACTCAGCGTATCAGTAACGGTGCCTGCCGAGAATCATTAGCGCATATCCGTGCCAGCCCGTTGACCAGCGTCCGATGAGGAAAGTAAGGAAGTCGACTCAGCGGGTGGGACGCAGCCGCGGCGACAGGGCCCCGAACACCAGTTCCGGTGGCATCCAGTCGCTCAGGTCCTGCAGGACGACGTCCTCGGACAGCAGGTAGCCGGCCTGCGCGGGCCAGGTCACGGCGTACAGCCAGCGGCCCCGGGCCTCCCCCGCGTACGCGCTGCGGTCCTCCGGCGTCGACACCGCCCACAGTGGAGTCGGGTGCCCGTCGGCCTTCACCTTCGCGTGCGCGCCGTGCCCGCCTTCCCGGTCGAGCAGGGCCGGGCCGGGGTCCGGGCCGGACAGCCCGGCGAAGTGGGCGCCGAGCCCGGTGCCCGGCTCCTCGGCGACCAGCAGGACGTCGGCGGGGCCGTCGCTGAACGGGGTCGGCCCGCTGCACGCCAGCGCGGTGGCCGACACGCCGGACCGGTCGTCGCCCGCCCACGCCACACCGGTGACGGTCCACCCCGTCGGCAGCGGCCAGGGGCACCACAGGGGCACTCCGGACTCGGCCGCGCGCTTGGTCACGCAGGCGAAGACGTCGTGGTTGACATGCTGGGCGGTGTGCAGCGGCGGCACCGGCCCGTCGCGCTCACAGACCCAGTCGGAGTGTGCAAGACCGGGCGGCCGCAGATCGCCACCGCACCGCGGACATGACACCGCGAGCCCCATGACCACCACTGTCCGCCCCGTGATCGGAGCACGTCAAGCCACTCGCCAAGATCGGCGGGCGGGTCAGGCCGGGGGCGGGCCGGCGTACGCGCGGATCCAGGCGTGCATGGCCACCGCCGAGGCCACCCCGGCGTTGACCGAGCGGGTCGACCCGTACTGGGCGATCGAGTACATCTGGTCGCACGCCGCCCGGGCCGCGTCGGACAGCCCCGGGCCCTCCTGACCGAACAGGAGCACGCAGTGCCGCGGCAGGGTGGTCGTCTCCAGCGGGCGGCTGCCGGGCAGGTTGTCGATGCCGATGACGGCCAGCCCCGCGCCCTGCGCCCAGGCGGCGAACACCTCGATCGAGTCGTGGTGGCGTACGTGCT
This sequence comes from Catellatospora chokoriensis, assembly GCF_011297315.1. Lineage (NCBI taxonomy): Bacteria > Bacillati > Actinomycetota > Actinomycetes > Micromonosporales > Micromonosporaceae > Catellatospora > Catellatospora chokoriensis. The sequence goes on along the minus strand of NZ_JAAOTI010000010.1, from coordinate 230,375 downwards.
GGTAGCGATCGGTCACCATGGCGCCGCGCCGGTTCCAGCGGCGCCGGCCCACGATGTGCACCTCGGCGGCGAGGAACGCGTTCGCGGTGCGCACCACCGTGCCGATGTTGAAGTCGTGCTGCCAGTTCTCGATGGCGACGTGGAAATCGTGCCGGCGGGTGTCCAGGTCCGCCACGATCGCCTCGTGCCGCCAGTAGCGGTAGCGGTCCACCACGTTGCGCCGGTCGCCGGCGGCCAGCAGCGCGTGGTCGTAGTGGTCGCCGGCCGGCCATGAACCCGGCCACGGACCGACGCCGACCGCCAGCTCGTCCTCGGCGGTCGGGCCGTCCACATCCCGTTCGATGGTCACAAGTGAAGGATTTTAGCTGGTCACACGTTGCGCAGCGCGTCCAGCAGGTCGGCCAGGAAACGCTGCTCGGCCGGGCTGCGGGTGGTCCCGCCGATGCCCAGCAGGCCACCGGACCGGGCCGCCCCGCAGACCTGGTCCGCGATGGCCGCCAGCCAGTGGCGGTATGCCTGCCCGTCGGACGGCGTGGCCCGGGCGTCCAGCACGATCGCCGCCGCGCGACAGCTCACCAGCACCTCGGTGATGGCGGCGTGCGGGTCGCGGAACTGCTCCGCGGCGGGCGGATCGGGGTCCGCCTCGGCGTAGATCGCGCCGACGATGGCTTTCACCAGCTCGGAGTCCACGTCGGCTCCGGCGGCGATGGCGTTGATGCCGGCCAGGCCCTCGTCGACCGTACGGCGGTCGCTGTCGGGTTCGGCGGAGGTGGCGGCGATCATGACACGGGCCGGGAGCCGGGTCAGCAGCTCCCACTCGTGCGGTTCGAAGGTGAGGGGAGCGATCTCCCGCCGATACAGCTGGCGCGAGATCAGGTGATCCGCTGCGGAATTACTCGGCATGGCGACCTCCTGCCGCCAGCATATGCCGCGACCCCGGACGCTTGCCGCGAAGCGTGCCAATCACCCCGGCGGCTGGGGACCGTTGTCTGTGATGTAGTTCTCGGCGCGGCCTATGTACTCGTCGGTAACGCTCGTGCAGACTCCTTTTCACAAGCGCGGGCGGCGGGTGCCGGGGAGGGCCCCGCCGTTCGCTGCATCCAGGGGCAGGAGGCGGGACCATGCAGTTCGGGCGCTACTTCGAGGAGTTCGAGGTCGGGGCGATCTACAAGCACTGGCCCGGCAAGACGGTCACGGAGTACGACGACCACCTGTTCTGCCTGCTGACGATGAACCACCACCCGCTGCACCTGGACGCCCACTACGCGGCGACGCAGACCGAGTTCAAGCGCAACGTGGTGGTCGGCAACTACATCTACTCGCTGCTGCTCGGCATGTCGGTGCCCGACGTCAGCGGCAAGGCCATCGCCAACCTCGAGGTCGAGAGCCTGCGCCACGTCGCGCCGACCTTCCACGGCGACACCATCTACGGCGAGACCACGGTGCTGGACAAGCGCGAGTCCGGTTCCAAGCCCGACCGCGGCGTGGTCAGCGTCGAGACCCGCGGCTACAACCAGGACGGCACCCTGGTCTGCATCTTCAAGCGCAAGGTCATGGTCCCCAAGCGCCCCGAGGCCACCCCCGAGTAGTCCGCAGCCCCGCCACACCCGGATTTTCATAGACGCTGGTCAAGGACGAGACGGGGGTACGGCGCAGGCTGCGGTGCCGCCGGGGAGTCGGTGGCGGTGGCGGGCGATCCAGCGGTACACCGGCCACGAGACGAACCCGATGCCCGGTAGGCCGAGCGCGCTGCCCAGCGGACGCCACGCCGAGCGGCTCGCGCGCAGGAGCGCGGCGATCGCGTCGGGGCCGGCGAGCGCGGGGCCGCCGGGCTGCACGTACTGCACCGCGGCCAGGCACTGCTCCCGGGTCAGCCCCAGGGCGGGCAGGTCGGCGCGGTGCCATGGCACGATCATGGCGTCGGTCGGCACGTGACGGCGGATGAACTCGACACACCGGGTGCAGAAGGCGCAGTCGCCGTCGTAGACGAAGGTCGCGGGCACGTCTTCATGGTCCTCCGCGGCGCGCCCGTTGTATCGCGTGCCGCCCTGTGCGTCACGTCACCGTCTGTACCGTGGACAGGTCGGGAATGAGCCAAGTGGCGCAGTGGTTTACATGGACGCTGGTCACTCGAAGAAATGAGGAGCACGACGATGGGCACCGTGGAGTTCACCACCGAAAACTTCGGCGAGAAGACGAGCGGCGACGGCATCACGTTCGTCGACTTCTGGGCGAGCTGGTGTGGCCCGTGTGTCCGTTTCGCGCCGGTCTACGAGCGGGCGGCCGAGGCGAACCCGGACGTCACCTTCGGCAAGGTCGACACCGAGGCGCAGCAGGAGCTGGCCATGCACTTCAACATCCAGTCGATCCCCACGATCATGGCCATCCGCGACGGCGTGATCGTGTACTCGCAGCCGGGCGCCCTGCCCGAGGCCGCCTTCCTGGACCTGCTCCAGAAGGTGCGCGAGCTCGACATGGAGCAGGTGAAGGCGGACGCGACGACTGCCTAGTGTTCGAACATATGTTCTAATAGCGGGGTGCGCTGGAGCCATCTGACCGAGAGCATCCCGCCGGACGCGACCGCGCCGGTGCAGCAGCCGCTGCCCGGCGCGGTCGTGCGTACGTTCGACACGCCCGGCTTCGCCGGCATGACGTTCTACGAGGTACGCGCCAAGTCGCTGATCAACAAGGTGGCCGGCGAGCCGCGCGGGGTGCCGTTCGAATACACGATCAACCCCTATCGCGGCTGCACCCACGCCTGCTCGTACTGCCTGGCCGGGGACACTCCCGTGCTGATGGCCGACGGGCGCACCAAGCCGATCGCCGAGCTGCGCGTCGGGGACGCGATCGTCGGCACCGTCCGCGAGGGCTCCTACCGGCGGTATGCGGTGACCCACGTGCGCGACAAGTGGTCCACGGTGAAGCCCGCCTACCGGGTGACCCTGCGCGACGGCACCGAGCTGGTGGCCAGCGGCGACCACCGCTTCCTCACCGACCGGGGCTGGAAGCACGTCACCGGGGCCCGCTCGGGAGCCGCGCAGCGGCCGCACCTGACCACGGGTAACAAGCTGATGGGCACCGGCCGCTTCGCCGAGCAGCCCAAGGAGTCCCCGGAATACCGGCGCGGCTACCTGCACGCGGTGCTGCGCCCGGAGCCGGAGGCCGGCTACCGCGACCCGTACGGCACCGTGCCGCGCTTCCGGCTGGCCTGTGCCGAACCGCAGGTGCTCAGCCGCACGATCGGCTACCTGCGCGAGTCCGGTGTGCACACCGCCGAGTACACGCCGCTGGGCCAGCGCACCGGGCTGCGCACGTACGCGCGGCGGGATCTCGATCTGATCGGCCTGCTGCTGCAGCGGCCGGAGGAACGCGACGCCGAGTGGGACAAGGGCTTCCTGGCCGGGGTCTTCGACGCCGAGGGCAGCCACACCCAGGGCCTGTGGCGCATCGTGCACACCGACCCGGAGCTGGTCGAGCCCACCCGGGCGGCGCTGCGCGCGTTCGGGTTCGACTTCGTCGTCGAGGACCGGCGCGACCCGATCGGGCTGCTGAGTCTGCGGCTGCTCGGCGGCCTGCCGGAGAAGCTGCGTTTCTTCCACCTGACCGATCCGGCGGTGACCCGGCGGCGCACGGTGCAGGGGGTCGCGATCAAGGGCACCGTGCCGCTGCACGTGGCGTCGATCGAGCCGCTGGGCCTGGAGCTGCCGCTGTGGGACATCACCACCGGCACCGGCGACTTCATCGCCAACGGCGTGGTCAGCCACAACTGCTTCGCCCGCAACACGCACAGCTATCTCGACCTGGACACCGGGCACGACTTCGACTCGAAGATCGTGGTGAAGGTGAACGCGCCCGAGCTGCTGCGCCGCGAGCTGGCCTCGCCCCGCTGGGAAGGCCGGCCGATCGCGATGGGCACCAACGTCGACTGCTACCAGCGCGCGGAAGGGCGCTACCAGCTGATGCCGGGCATCATCGGGGCGCTGTCGGACTGGTCGAACCCGTTCTCGATCCTCACCAAGGGCACCCTGATCCTGCGGGACCTGCCGCTGCTGCAGCGGGCCGCGCAGCGGACCCGGGTGTCGGTGGCGTTCTCGATCGGCTTCCTCGACGAGGCGCTGTGGCGCAGCGTCGAGTCGGGCACGCCGAGCCCGTCCCGGCGGCTCGACGCGGTGCGCCGGATGAGCGACGCGGGGCTGCGGGTCGGCGTGCTGATGGCGCCGATCCTGCCGGGCCTGTCCGACAGCGAGGAGCAGCTCGACGCGACGGTCGGGGCGCTGGTCGCGGCGGGGGCGGCGAGCATCACGCCGCTGGTGCTGCACCTGCGGCCCGGTGCCCGGGAGTGGTATCTGGGCTGGCTCGCCGCGAACCACCCCGAGCTGGTGCCGTTCTACCAGCGGCTCTACGCCGGCAACCGGGCCTACGTGAGCGCCGACTACCAGCGGCTGGTCACCGCGAAGGTGCGCCGGGCCTGCCGGCGGCACGGGCTGCCGGCCCGGGAGACGCCTGCCCGGGACCTGGTGCTGACCGGGGACGAGACGGAGCCGCCCGCCGCCGGCGAGGCGGCGGGCGTCCAGCTCACGCTTCTGTGAACGAGGGCTGCCGGTCGGTGCCCTGGATCCAGCCGACCACGCGGCGCTCCATCACGAACGACAGGAACGGGATGGTGCCGGCCAGCGCCACCAGCAGGATGCGGGTGACCGGCCACTGCACCCGGCGGGCCAGGTCGCCGACGGCGGCCAGGTAGACCACGAACAGCCAGCCGTGCACCGGGGCGACGATCAGCACGCCCGTGTTGTTGTCGGCGAAGTACTTCATCGGCATGGCGACGAGGGTCAGCGCCAGTAGCAGCACGCCCACGATCCAGGCGATGATGCGGTACCGGGTCAGTGCGCCGTTCATCGATACTCCTTAGCGGGATAGTCGCTGGGTCGTGCCTCGGGGTTCTCGTTCAGCCAGGCCAGGTAACGGTTGTACTCGGCCAGCTGCGGATCGCCGGAGTCGTCGCCCGCGGCAGTGGGCTGGTTCACCCGCCGCGTGATGACCGGCCGCGGCCGGTCCACCGGGTCAACGGCCGGGGCCGGGGACTCGGCACGGCCCTTGCGGAGGGTGAGCCGGATCTCCCGGACCCAGATCACCACCACGAAGATCGCGAAGATCGGCCACTCGAAGGTGTACGCCCAGCTCAAAGTGTTTCCCTCGGCGGCGCGGCCCGCCTGCCACCAGCCGAGGGCGAGACATGTGACGACGGCCGACAGGGCCAGCGCATGACCGGCCAGCCAGCCGGGGGTGAGCAGTCGTCGCACGTCGGCCAGAATAGCCTGCCCCGGAATCGACACCGGCCGCGCCGTTGGCGGAGGTGAGGTGGTCTCGTAGCCTTTGCGGGTGATCGCCGTGCCGACGACCCCGCGCGCCCGCGCCGCCGCGCTCACCGCGGCCGGGCTCCTGCTCATCGCCGGCGCGTGGTGGTACGGACGCACCACGCCCATCCATCCGCTGTCCGGCGACGAGGCGGTCACCCTGTGGCTGATCGTCATCGGGGTGGGGGTCGCCGTCGCGCGCTCCTTCCACCTGATGCGCCACCCGAACGGGCGGTGGTGCCAGGGCGCCGCCGACGGCGAGCCCGGCCTCGTGCTCACCCCGGTGTCGGACCGGGTGCTGACCGCGGTGTGGTTCGCCGTACAGCTGCCGATCGTCGCGCGCTGGGCGCGGCTGGAGGACGGCCGTGAGGTCGGTCTCGCGATCGGGTGGACGCTGCTGGCGCTCGGGCTGCTCTGGGTGGTCGTGCGCCCGGCACACGGGCACGCGCGGCAGATCGTGCTCAATGCGAGCGGGGTCCGCGTGCACCGGCGGCACCTGCCCTGGTCGCAGGTGCGCTCGGCGCGGCCGAACAGCGGGGCCGGGGTGCGCCTGGACACCACCGCCGGCACCCTGCGCCTGCGCGGCGCGGACTACCGCGTGCGTGACGCCGAGGTCGCCGCCGTTCTGCAGCACTACCTCGACCACCCCGAACGCCGGGGCGACCTGGCCCACCTGCCTGACGCGCCACCGGAGCTGCGCTCGCGCTGACACGCCGACGGGCGCGACCCGGACAGGATCGCGCCCGTCGGCACCCGGTCAGCGCGCGCGGTACTCCTTCAGGAGGCCGCGGGAGATGATCGTTTTCTGGATCTCGCTGGTGCCCTCGCCGATGAGCAGGAACGGGGCCTCGCGCATGAGGCGCTCGATCTCGTACTCCTTGGAGAAGCCGTAGCCGCCGTGGATGCGGAACGACTCGGTGACGATCTCGTGGCAGTACTCGCTGGCCAGCAGCTTGGCCATGCCCGCCTCGACGTCGTTGCGCTCGCCGGAGTCCTTGAGCCGGGCGGCGTTGACCATCAGCGCGTGCGAAGCCTCGATCTTGGTGCCCATCTCGGCGAGCTTGAAGGCGATGGCCTGGTGCTGGGCGATCGGCTTGCCGAACGTCGCGCGCTGCTGGGCGTAGGCCACGGCCAGTTCGAACGCGCGGATCGAGATGCCGCAGGCACGGGCGGCCACGTTGACCCGGCCCACCTCGATGCCGTCCATCATCTGGTAGAAGCCGCGACCCGCCTTGTCCGCGCCGCCGAGGATCGCCGACTCCGACACCCGGTGGCCGGACAGCACCATCTCGGTGGTCTCGACGCCCTTGTAGCCCATCTTCTCGATCTTGCCGGGGATGGTCAGCCCGGGTGCGGTCTCACCGAACCCCGGCTCCTTCTCCAGCAGGAACGTGGTCATGTTGCCGTAGACGCTGTCCGCGCCCTGGTCGGTCTTGACCAGCGTGGCCACCACGGACGAGTACGCGCCGTTGGTCAGCCACATCTTCTGGCCGTTCAGCACGTACGTGTCGCCGTCGCGGACCGCCTTCGAGGTGATCGCGGCGACGTCGGAGCCGGTGTTCGGCTCGGACATGCTGAACGCGCCGCGCACCTCACCGGTGGCCATCCGGGGCAGCAGCCGCTGCTTCTGCTCCTCGGAGCCGTGCTGGCTGATCAGGTACGCCACGATGAAGTGGGTGTTGACGATGCCGGACACCGACATCCAGCCGCGGGACAGCTCCTCCACGACCAGGGCGTAGGTCAGCAGCGACTCGCCGAGTCCGCCGTACTCCTCGCCGATGGTCAGGCCGAACAGGCCCATCTCCTTCATCCCGGCGAGGATCTCCTCGGGATACTCGTCGGCGTGCTCCAACCGCTGCGCGCGCGGGATGATCTCCTTGTCCGCGAACTCGCGCACCGTCTCGAGGATCGCGGTCTGCACATCGGACAAGCCTGGAGTACGGGCGAGACGAGCCATCTGTCAGCCTCCCGGGGACTGAACGAACCTTCAGGTGAGCTGAGTATGAGCCGGGCCCTCGTCCCATCCAAGGCGCTTGACAGCACCGTCACTGTGAAAAGGTTCACCGGGTTCGCTAACGTGCGCTGAACCCATATCCGAGAGACAAGGCACCCCATGAGCTACACCCCGCCCGGCCAGGACCCCTACGCCCAGCAGCCGGACCCCAACGCCCAGCCGAACCCCTACGGCCAGCCGCAGCCCCCCGTGCAGCAGCCGTACGAGCAGCCCGGCCTGCAGCAGCCCTACGCCCAGCCGTGGGGCGGCGCGCCGGTCAAGCAGAACAACGGCCTGGCCCTCGCCGCGATGATCGTCGGCATCCTCGCCATCCCGTCCGCGTGCTGCGCCCTGCTCGGCATCGCCGTCGGCGCGGCCGGCGCGATCATGGGCCACATCAGCATGAAGCAGATCGCCCAGCAGGGGCAGGCCAACCGCTCGCAGGCGCTGACCGGCATCATCTGCGGTTACGTCGGACTGGGTCTCGGCATCCTGAACGCCATCGCCGGGGCGGCGCTGAGCCTCAACGGCGGCTTCGGCTCGTTCTGACCAGACGTCGAGTCAGGAGTTCTTCATGACCTACCCGCCGCCGAGTCCGGATCCGTTCAACCAGCAACCTGATCCGTACGCTCCGCCGCCCACCCCGAACCCGTACGCCCCGCAGCCGGTCAGCGGGGACCCCTACGCGGCGCCGCCGGTGAGCGCGGACCCGTACGCCGCGCCGGCCGTCAGCGGCGCGCCGTACTCCCCGCAGCCGACGGGCGCGTACGGCGTGCCCTTCACCCCCTACGCGCAGGGTCCCGCCGCGCCCGGCACGAACGGCATGGCGATCGCGTCCATGGTGCTCGGCATCGTAGGCGTGCTGCTGTGCTGCTGCTACGGCATCGGCGCGCTGCCGGGCCTGATCGGGGCCGTCCTCGGCCACATCAGCCTGAAGCAGGTCAAGCAGACCGGCCAGCAGGGCCGCGGCATGGCCATCGCTGGTATCGCCACCGGCTGGTCCGCCGTCGCGCTGACGGCGATCATGGTGGTGCTGCTGATCATCGGGGTGCTCAACGACCCGAACTTCTGGAACGAGATCCAGAGCGGTAGCAGCAGCAGCGACTGGGACTAGCTGGGAGAAGCCATGACCTATCCGCCTCCGCCGTCCGGCCAGGACCCGTACTCGGGTCAGCCGGATCCCTACGCGCCGCCGGCCGCGGCCAACCCGTACGCGACACCGCCGCCGTACGGGTCCCCGGCCGTGCCCGGCTCTCCGGCGACGCCGCCGGCGAGCGTGCCGCCGGTCGCGCCGCAGTCGGGGCAGCCCTACGCCGACCCCTACAAGTCGGCCGACCCGTACGCCGCGCCGCAGCAGCCGTACGGGCAGGCTCCGTACGGGCAGCAGCCTTACGGCGGGTACCCGCCGCCCCGGCAGCAGAACAGCATGGCCCTGGTCGCGCTGATCCTGTCCCTGGTCGGCCTACTCACCTGGATCACCGCCCCGATCGGCGCGATCCTGGGGCACTCGGCGCTGAAGCAGATCCGCCAGACCGGCGAGGACGGCGAGGGCATGGCGAAGGCGGCGATCATCGTCGGCTGGATCCTCACCGGCCTCGGTGTGGTGGGCTGCCTCTGCGCCTTCGGCCTGCCGCTCCTGGCCGTGCTGGGCGCGGGCGGCGCGAGCGTCAACTGACGACGGCGGCGCGCACCGGACACCGGGGCGGGCCGCCGAACACCGATCGAGGCTCCGACCTGCTGTCCCAGACAGCCTGGTCGGAGCCTCGACTCGTGCGGTCCCGCTCGGTGCGTCAGAGGACGGCGGTGACGCTCGCGTCCCACAGGCGGGCGGCGAACCGCGGGTCGCGGGCGCTGGGGTGCGGGCGGGTCGGCTTGCGCAGCACGTAGTACGCCCCGTTCTGCAGTCGCACCGGATCCTCGGTGGCCAGCCAGACCAGCTGGTCGGCGCCCTGCTCCGGGGTGGCGATACCGGGACCGATCTTGTAAAACAGCCGGGCCGCGGGCGTGCCGAAGCGGGTGCGCACCACGCCCGGGTGGAACGAGTAGCTGAGCAGGTCCGGCCAGCGCCGGGCGGCCTCCGCCGCGAACAGGATGTTGGCCCGCTTCGAGCCGCCGTACGCCAGCCAGGCGCTGTAGATGCCGCCACGCCGGTCCAGGTTGTCCGGATCGAGGGTGCCGAACGAGTGCGCCATCGACGCCGTGTTGACGATGCGGGCACCCGGTGCCAGCTGGTCGCGCATCAGGTGCGCCAGCAGGAACGGGGCCAGGTGGTTGGTCTGGATGGTCAGCTCGTGACCGTCCACGGTGGTGGTGCGCCGGTTCGCGACCAGGCCGGCGTTGTTGGCCAGCACGTCCACGCGCTGCCCCGCGAGCTTGCCGGCCAGGTCGCGGACCTGCGACAGCTGCGCGAAGTCGGCCAGCAGACCGACCGGTTCGGGGCCCGCCGCGGCGGCCCGGACCGCGCCGAGGGCCGCGTCCAGCCGCCCCGGATCGCGCCCCACCAGGGTGACCTGCCAGCCCAGTCGCACCAGCGCGACAGCGGCCGCCTGCCCGATGCCGGACGTGGCACCGGTGATCACCGCATGGCGCGTGAGATCTTCCACAGTCCCGTTCTCCTCTCGACGGGAGTGAGGTTACCGTGGCGTCAACTACTGAACGCTCCCTAAGGAGTATCGATGGCCGCTCTCGGGCGTTCCCGCAGGTCCTGTCTGGCCGTGCCGGGTTCCAGCGTCAAGATGCTCGGCAAGGCCCAAGGCCTGCCAGCCGACCAGGTCTTCCTCGACCTGGAGGACGCGGTGGCGCCGCTGGCCAAGCCTGAGGCCCGCAAGAACATCGTGGCCGCGCTCAACGAGGGCGACTGGGCCGGCAAGACCCGCGTGGTACGGGTCAACGACCTGACCACGCCGTGGACGTACACCGACGTCATCGAGATCGTCGAGGGTGCGGGCGCCAACCTGGACGCCATCATGCTGCCCAAGGTCCAGAGCGCGTCACACGTGGAGTGGCTCGATCTGACGCTCACCCAGCTGGAGAAATCGCTCGGCCTGCCGGTCGGCGCGATCGGCATCGAGGCCCAGATCGAGAACGCGGCCGGTCTGGTCAACGTGGACGCCATCGCGGCGGCGTCGCCCCGGGTGGAGACGATCATCTTCGGCCCCGCCGACTTCATGGCCTCGATCAACATGAAGTCGCTGGTCGTCGGCTCGCTCATCCCCGGCTACCCGGGCGACCCGTACCACTACATCCTGATGCGCATCCTGATGGCCGCGCGTATGCACGACAAGCAGGCCATCGACGGACCGTACCTGCAGATCAAGGATGTGGACGGGTTCACCGAGGTGGCCCGCCGCTCCGCCGCGCTCGGCTTCGACGGCAAGTGGGTGCTGCACCCCGGCCAGATCGACGCCGCCAACGAGGTCTACTCGCCCGCCCAGTCCGACTACGACCACGCCGAGCTGATCCTCGACGCGTACGACTACTACACCTCGGAGCAGGGCGGCCGGCTCGGCGCGGTCATGCTCGGCGACGAGATGATCGACGAGGCATCCCGCAAGATGGCCCTGGTCATCTCCGCCAAGGGCCGCGCCGCCGGGATGACCCGCACCACGTCCTTCACGCCCCCGGCCTGACCTCCGCCGCGCATCACCCGCTGGGACCGGCGCTGTTCCGCACGGGAAGCGGCTCCGCTCACCGCGGGTGATCGCGGCCCAGCGCATTTGCTCTGCACCCATTACCTTGCTCTGCACCCACGGACGCAACACAGCACAAGCCGCGGCGGCCATCGTGGTCGCGACACCTGCACGGTTGCGCCGGTGGGTGCAGAGCAAGCTTTTGGGTGCAGAGCAAATGCGGCCGGGACCATATGGTCCCGGCCGCATCCTTCGGATCAGGGGGTACGCGGTCAGTCGCGCAGTTCGGCGATGCAGCACTTCACGCTGCCGCCGCCCTTCTTCAGCTCGGCGAGGTCCACCAGCACCGGGTGGTAGCCCGCGGCGGTGAGCTTGTCCGCAAACGCGGTCGACTCCGTGTTGATCACGACGTTGCGCCCGTCGCTGACCAGGTTCAGCGCGAAAGCGAGCGCATCGGCCTCGTCGGCGATCACGGCGTTCGGGAACAGCTGCGCGATGACCTTCTGCGAGGCCTCGGAGAACGCGCCCGGGTAGTAGGCGATGTTCTCGTCGTCGAGCACGGTCAGCGCAACGTCGAGGTGGTAGAAGCGCGGGTCGACCAGCTTGAGCGAGATCACCGGGCGGCCCAGGGCCTCGGCGGCCTCGGCGTGCGCGGCGGGCTCGGTGCGGAAGCCGTACCCGGCGAGCGCGATGCCGCCGTGGGCGTCGGGCAGGTAGGCGAAGTCGCCCTCACCCTCGTTGATCTGGGTCGGCGCGACGAAGGAGTACTCGTCGCGGGACTCGTAGAAGGCCCGGTGCGCGGCGGCCTCGTCGGCGCGCTGCGGGTAGCGGAACTTCGCCCCGTACGCGACGCCGTCGACCACGAACCCGCCGTTGGCCGCGAAGACCATGTCCGGCAGGCCGGCCTGCGGGGTGAGCACGTGCACCGTGTGGCCGAGGTCGACCATCGTCTGGCGCAGCACGTCCCACTGCTTGACCGCGAGCGCGGTGTCCACCGGCGCGGTGGTGTCCATCCACGGGTTGATGGCGTACTCCACGACGAAGTGCTCCGGGGCGCACATCAGGTAGGTACGCGGACGGGGCCGCCGGGCAGTGGGGGTCAAGTCACGCTCTGTCACGATCAGCAAGGTTACGCACCCGGAGCGCCGCTCAGTAGCGTGAAGGATTGCGTCCTTACGCTGGTCTGTTGCGTCTTGGCCCCATCGCGCGGCGGTCTGTTGCGTGAAAAGGCAGGTTCATTTACGGATCCGGTGCCACCCAGCGTGACGGATCACCGGAAACGGAACAGGCGGAGCGAATTCGTCACCACGAAGATGCTGCTCAGCGCCATCGCGGCGGCCGCCAGCACGGGCGTGACCAGACCCGCCGCGGCCAGCGGCAGCGCCGCCACGTTGTAGGCGAACGCCCAGAACAGGTTGCCCTTGATCGTCCGCAGGGTCGCCCGCGACAGGCGGATCGCGTCCGCGGCGACGGTCAGCTCCCCGCGGACCAGCGTCAGGTCCGCGGCCTCGATCGCCGCGTCGGTGCCGGTGCCCATCGCCAGCCCGAGGTCGGCGGCGGCCAGCGCCGCAGCGTCGTTGACCCCGTCACCGACCATCGCCACCGTGTGCCCCTGCTCCTGCAGCCGCCGCACCGCGTCGACCTTGCCGGCCGGGAGCACCTCGGCGACGACCTCGCCGATGCCGACCTCGGCCGCCACCGCCCGCGCCGGGGCCTGCGCGTCACCGGTCAGCAGCACCGGGCGCAGCCCGAGCCGCTTGAACTCCGCCACCGCGGCCGCCGAACCTGGCTTGACCGTGTCCGCCACCAGCAACCACCCGGCGAACTCGCCGTCGAGCGCCACCGCCACCGCGGTCAGCGCCTCGTCCGGGTCGAGGGTCACGCCCCGCTCGGCGAGCAGCGACGCGCGGCCGACCAGCACCTTGCGGCCGTCGACGACGCCCTGTGCGCCCAGGCCGGGCAGGGACTGGAAGTCGTGCACCGCGGCGGGGGCGATGCCGTGCGCGGCGGCCCCGTGCACCACGGCCCGCGCGATCGGGTGCTCGGAGGCATGCTCCACCGCGGCGGCGTACCGCAGCAGGTCCTGCTCCTGCACCCCGGCGGCCGGGAGCGTGCCGACCAGCGTCATGACGCCGGTGGTGACCGTGCCCGTCTTGTCGAGCACGATCGTGTCGACCCGGCGGGTGGATTCGAGCACCTCGGGGCCCTTGATCAGGATGCCGAGCTGGGCACCCCGGCCGGTGCCCACCAGCAGCGCGGTCGGGGTGGCCAGGCCCAGGGCGCACGGGCAGGCCACGATCAGCACCGACACCGCCGCGGTGACCGCAGCCGAGGTGACCCCGCCGTCGTACGCCGTCCAGAACGCGAACGTGCCGACCGCCAGCGCGATCACGAAGGGGACGAACACGCCGGAGATCCGGTCGGCCAGCCGCTGCACCGGAGCCTTGCCCGACTGGGCCTCGGTGACCAGCTTCGCCATCTGCGCGAGCTGGGTGTCCGCGCCGACCCGGGTCGCCCGCACCACCAGCCGCCCGCCGGCGTTCACGGTCGCGCCGACCACCGCGTCGCCGACGCCGACCTCGACCGGCATGCTCTCGCCGGTGAGCAGGGCGGTGTCCACCGCGCTGCTGCCCTCGACGATCACGCCGTCGGTGGCGATCTTCTCGCCGGGACGCACCACGACCAGGTCGCCGACCGCTAGCCGGTCCACCGGGACCCGCTGCTCGACACCGTTGCGCAGCAGCACCGCGTCCTTCGCGCCCAGGTCCAGCAGCGCCCGCAGGGCCGAGCCCGCGCGGCGCTTGGCCCGGTGCTCGAACCACCGCCCGGCCAGCAGGAACGTGGTGAGCGTGGTGGTCACCTCCAGGTAGAGGTGCATGCCCGGGTCGTCGCCCCGGGCAGCCAGCCAGCTCAGCGACATGGTCATGCCGGGCATGCCCGCGCCGCCGAAGAACAGCGCCCAGGCGCTCCAGCCGTACGACACCAGCACACCGAGGCTGATCAGCGTGTCCATGGTGGCCGCGCCGTGTCTCGCGTTGAGTGCCGCGGCGCGGTGGAACGGCCAGGCGCCCCACACCGCGACCGGGGTGGCCAGCGTGAACGCCAGCCACTGCCAGTTGGTGAACTGCAGGGCCGGGATCATGCTGAGCAGCACCACGGGCACCGTCAGCAGGGCGCTGATCAGCAGCCGCCGGCCGAGCGGGTCCGGCTCGGGCCGGGCGGCCTCGTCGGCGGCGGGAGCGGCCTGCGGCAGGGCGGCCGTGTACCCGGTGGCCTCGACGACCTTGATCAGGTCGGCGACGGAGACCGTCTCCGGGTAGGTCACGTGCGCGGTCTCGGTGGCGAAGTTGACGGTGGCGGTCACGCCGTCCACCCGGTTCAGCTTCTTCTCCACCCGTCCGGCACAGGTGGCGCAGGTCATCCCGCCGATGTCCAGCTCGATGACGTGCGCCTGCCGCAGGTCCACGACCCTTCGCCCCCTACTTCACCTCCAGCGTGTACTGCGCCGTGCGGACCTTGCCGCCCACCGAGTAGTCGAAGAACATCCGGTAACGCCCCGGGCTCGGGGCGGCCAGCCAGAACTTCACGCCGCCGTTGACCAGCGCGGGCTCCGGATGCACGTGCACGTAGGCCAGATCCAGCTCGCGCAGCACCACCAGGTGGCCGAACGAGCCGAGGTAGGGCTCCAGCTTGGCGGTCGCCCCGCCCTGCTTCACCGTGAACAGCATCGGCTGGCTGGCGCCGATGACCGGAGTGCCCTCGTAGCCGGCGGTCAGGCCGTCGACAGATGCCTCGCGGGCCGACGCGGGCAGCGGCTGCGGGCGGTAGTCACCGGCCACGGTGAGGTCGGTGCCGAGCGCGATCGCGGTCTGGGTGCCGCCCGCACTGATCGCGGTGAAGTCGGCGTACGCCCGCCACGGGCCCGGCGTGGCCAGGTCGGCCTGCACGGTCCAGGTGCCGTCGGCGGCCATGGTCGGGTGCAGGTGCTGGTAGCCGGTCATGTCCCGGCGTACGACGACCAGGTGCAGCGGCTTGTCGTGCACCACCGCGAAGTCCGTCACCGGCTTGCCGTCCGCCCCGTTGACCACGAACTTGAGCTGCTGCGGGCCGGGCGCGCCGAACACCGTCGCCGCGGGGGCCAGGGTGTAGCCGCCGCTGCTCACCGCCAGGCCGCCGACCTCGGAGCCCGCGCTGGCCTGCGGGGCATGCACGTGCACGCCGCCCATGCCCGGCGAGGCCGCCGGCGCTCCTGTGGTCGCCCCCTGCGTCGGACTCTCGGCCGGGCCGAGCACCTTGCCGAGGGTGAACCCGACGACCAGCGCCACGATCAGCCCGCCGACGAACATGCCGAGCTTGGTGCCCGCCGCGTCGCCGTTGCCGGCCGCCGCCTGGGCGCGCACGACTCCGGCCTGCGCGGGCACCTCGGCCTGCGCCGACTGTTGCTCAGGCATCGACGCCGGCCAGCTGGTAACCCGCCTCGTCGACGGCGTTGCGCACCTCGTCGAGCGGTAGCACGGCATCGCTGACGACCGCGGCGTTGCCCGCGGCGAGGTCGATCTCGACCTCCTTCACACCGGGCAGCGCGGTCAGCTCCCTGGTCACCGCGCTGGCGCAGTGCCCGCAGGTCATGCCGGTGATCTGGTATGTCGTCCGAACGGACATCGCGGTCTCCCTACGACCTATGACCGGACCAGGCGAGCGATCGCCTCGGTGGCTTCCTTGACTTTGGCGGCGGGGTCGCCCTGCCGGGCGGCGTCCACCACGCAGTGGTTGAGATGACCCTCCAGCAGACCGAGGGCGACGGCTTGCAGCGCCCGGGTGGCGGCCGAGATCTGCGTGAGGACGTCGACACAGTACGTGTCCTGCTCGACCATCCGCTGCAGCCCGCGAACCTGCCCCTCGACCCGCTTCAGCCGCGCCAGCAGCGCCTGCTTGTCGTCGTCCTGGGCGTAACTGACCGGGGTCTTCTCGCTGCTCTCCACGATCCCACCATACCCCCTGGGGGTACCAGTGCCAAGACACGCCGGGTGCCGCTCGACACGTCGGTCTGACCAAGCCTGCACCGATCATGCACTTTTGTCGTTATAACCACGTGTCGAACTCCGCCACGCGGCGCCTCGTGTTATGGGCAGGCGCGACGTTGATCGCGTCGACCGTGCTCATCTCGGGCGCCGCGCACGCCGAACCGTCGAGCGCCGAGCTCGACCGCCAGATCCGTGCCAAGTCCGACCAGCTCGAGGTGGTCGTGGAGAAATACCACGAGCTGCGTGACGACCTCAAGACGACGGCCGCGCAGACCGAGGTCCTGCAGCGCCAGATCGAACCGTTGAAGGAGCAGATCACTTTCCGCCGCGGCGCCGTCGGGCGGCTCGCGGCCGCCGGCTACCGGTCCAGCCGGTCCATGTCCCTGTCCCTGCTGCTCGACGCGGGCACCACGCGCGACATCGTCGACCGGCTGCTGCTCATGAAGGCGTACACCCAGCACCAGCAGCGCGAGATCGAGGAGCTGGCGCTCACCTCGGAGCGCTACGCCACCGCCCGGCGCACCCTGGACGCACTGCTCGAACAGCAGAAGAACCAGCAGCGGCAGCTCGGCCGACAGCGCACCACGATCGAGTCCGCGATCGCGGACCTCAAGAAACTGCGCGTCAAGGCGTACGGGCCAACCGGACGGCCGGTCCGCACCGAGGACCGGGCGAAGCCACCCGTGCCCCGCCTGGCGGGCGCGGGCGAGAAGGTCCTGAAGTACGCGCTGGCCCAGATCGGCAAGGACTACAAGTGGGCGGGGGAGGGTCCGGGCGGCTTCGACTGCTCGGGCCTGGTCGCCGCCACGTTCCGCACGATCGGCATCCAGCTGCCGCACAGCTCCGGCCGCCAGCAGCAGCGAGCCCGCACCATCTCCCGCGGCCAGCTCGTCCCCGGCGACCTGATCTTCTTCTACCGCGACGTCCACCACGTGGGCATCTACCTCGGCGGCGACAAAATGGTCCACGCCCCCCAGTACGGCGAGCGCGTCCGCGTCGACCCGATCGACTCCCTCCCCATCAACAGCTTCGGCCGCGTGGTCCTCTCCACCCACTGACCCCGCGACCCGGTCCGGTCGAGCCTCACCCCGCCCACCCGACTCGTCCCACATCGACGCTGGCCTATTACATCGACTTTTCGCGATCAGACTCGACGTAATAGACCAGCGTCCATCAACAACTGGGGCGTAACCCCTGCGCGTCGGTGGGGTGGTCAGGGGCGGGAGGTGGGGGTGACGGCGCGGCGGAGGGCGGTCAGGCGGGTGCCGAGGCCGGCCAGGCCGCCGGGAAAGAAGTAGACCGCGAGGATGAAGATCGTGCCCAGCACGAACAGCGGCTGGGACAGCGGCCCGGCCAGCACCCCGGGCAGCGAGTCCACCGCGTCGGACGCGCCGAAGCCGGTCAGTCGGTGATCCAGGTAGGTGAACAGCACCCCGCCCAGCACCGGGCCGAACCGGGTGCCCGGACCGCCGAGCACCACCATCACCAGCAGCGTCAGCGTCAGGTCCGACGACGCCACGTGTGGGGACGCACCCGCCGCGAGCAGCAGGTACACCACGCCGCCGAGCGCGGCCAGGGCGCTGGACAGGGTGAAGGACACCAGCTTGAAGCGGTACGGGTCCAGCCCCAGCACCCCGATGCGCCGCTCGTCGTCGCGCAGGCCCGCGAAGACCCGCCCGGTCGGCGACTGCGCCACCCGGTGCAGCACCACCACGACCAGGCCGAGGTAGGCCAGCGCGATCCAGTACAGGTTGACCGTGTTGACGACGCCGACCAGCGCGTCGGGCAGTCCGGAGGCGTCCAGCGACAGGCCCTCCTCGCCACCGGTCAGGCCGCCCGGGTCGCGGGCCACCAGGATCGCGCCGACCTGCCCGAACGCCAGGGTGACCATGGAGAACGCGATGCCGTGCACCCGCAGCGCGACCGCGCCCAGGGCCGTCGCGACGGTGGTCGCGAACAGCACCGCCAGCAGCGCGGCCAGCGGCAGCGGGTAGCCGTACTTGGTGATGAGGATGTCGGTGCCGTAGACGCCGAGCGCGAAGTAGAGCGCGTGCCCGAACGAGAGCAGGCCGGTGCGCCCGAACAGCAGGTCGTAGCCGGCCGCGAGGCCGCCGAAGACGAGGCACAGCGCGAGCACCTGCAGCGCCCCGGGCGAGTTGATCGGCCCGTCGAACAGCCCCGGGATCGTGATCCCGCTGTACGGCAGCACCGCCAGCAGCACGAACGCTGCCACCGGCCAGAACCGCTTCACCAGCGCGAACGCCGTCGGACGGGTCGCCGCGGGCGGCACGGTCGGCCTGTCGGGAGTGTGCGCCACGGGGGTCTGCGTCGCCGTCATGCTGTCGCCGCCTTTCCGGCCAGGCCCGCGGGACGCCACAGCAGCACGACGGCCAGCAGCGCGACCACGCAGATGTCTCCGGCGCCCGAGGTGCCGTAGTAGTTGACGAACTGCTGCAGCAGGCCCACCGCGACCGCGGCGACCGCCGAGCCGAGCACCGAGCCCATGCCGCCGATCACGACGACGATGAACGCGAAGATCAGCAGTGAGGCGCCGCTGGTCGGCGAGACGCTGCCGAAGTACACCCCGGACAGCGCGCCGGCGAGCGCCGCAGCCGCCCCGCCGATGGCGAAGACCAGCGTGAACGCCTTGCGCACGTCGATGCCGAGCGCGGTCACCATCTCCCGGTTCTCCACCCCCGCCCGGATGATCAGGCCGTACCGGGTCCAGCGCAGGAAGGCCAGCAGCAGCCCGAGCACCACCACAGCGGCGACGATCAGCAGCAGCCGGTCCAGCGGCACCCGGGCTCCGGCCAGGGTGACCACCTGCTGGGTCCACGACGGGCGCGGGAACGGACGCGGGTCCGCGCCGAAGCCGGCCTGCAGCGCCGCCACCCCGGCCAGCGAAAGGCCCACGGTGACCAGCACCTGTTCGATGGTGCGCGAGTAGAGCGGCCGGATCATGACCAACTCCACCAGCGCGGCCACCGCGGTCCCGGCCACCACCCCGAAGGCGACGGCGAGCACGAAGCCCCACCCGTCCGGGCCCGCCCCGGGCAGGTTGCCCGCGGCCCACCAGGTGGCGTACGCACCTACGGACAGGAACAGGCCGTGCGCGAAGTTGAGCACGTCGGCGAGCCCGAACACGAGCGACAGGCCCGACGCGACGAGGAAGTACAGCGCCGCCAGGCCGAGCCCGGTGACGGTCATCAGGACGATCGTCGACATCAGTGCCCCCCGGCAGCGTTGACGGCCAGCAGAGACTTGGTGAGCGCCGGGTCGGCCAGCAGTCGCTCGCCCGGCCCGGTCCAGGCGACCTGGCCCGCGGCGATGACGACGGCGTCGCCGGCGAGCCTGCGTACGACGGCGAGGTTCTGCTCGACGAGCAGCACCGGCACCGCCTGCGCGGCCCGCTCCAGGGCCTCGGCCACCTCGGTGACCACCTTGGGCGCGAGGCCCTTGGTGGGCTCGTCGATGAGCAGCAGCCGGTTCCGGTTCAGCAGCACGCGGCCCAGCGACAGCATCTGCTGCTGCCCGCCGGACAGCGAGCCCGCCCGCTGCTTCGCCCGCTTGGACAGCTCCGGGAAGAGGCTGAAGACCAGGTCGTAGTCGGGGACGTCGGTGCGCTCGGCCAGCCGCAGGTTCTCCGCGACGGTCAGCCCGGCGAACACGCACCGGTCCTCGGGCACGAAGCCCAGCCCGGCCTTGACCAGCGCGTGCGTGGGCCTGCCGAGGATCTCCTCGCCGCCGAGCCGGACCGAACCGGTCGCGGTGCCGTTGCGCGGGGTCAGCCCCAGGATCGCGCGCAGCGTGGTCGACTTGCCCACCCCGTTGCGCCCCAGCAGCACGGTCACGCCCGACGATGCGACGTCGAAGGACACGCCCTGCAGAATGTGCAGTCCGGCGATCCGCACCGACAGGTTCTCGACGTGCAGCAGACTCGCCGCCCCGGCGGGATCGCCGCCGAGCGGCGCGGAGATCTGCTCAGTCGTCGCAGTGCCGCCTGGGTTCGTCCTGCGGGGCTCGCCAGCTCGCTCCTCGGCCTTCACAGTGCTGCCTGGGTTCGTCCTGCGGGGCTCGCCAGCTCGCTCCTCGGCCTTCACAGTGCCGCCTGGGTTCGTCCTGCGGGGCTCGCCAGCTCGCTCCTCGGCCTTCACAAGCCCTCCCCCAGGTATGCCTCCTGCACGGTGGCGTTGGCCATCACCGCGTCGGGGGTGTCGCAGGCCAGCAGCGCGCCGTGGTGCATGACGGCGATGCGGTCGGCCAGGTCCAGGATCACGTCCATGTGGTGTTCCACCATGAGCACGCTGCGACCGCTGTGGGCGGTCAGCTCCCGGATCACCTCGACCAGCTCGGGCACGTCCTCCGCGGACACCCCGGCCATCGGCTCGTCCAGCAGCAGCACCGACGGCTCGCCCGCCAGCAGCAGCGCGATCTCGAGCTTGCGCTTCTCGCCGTGGGCGAGCGTGCCCGCGAGCGCGTCGCCGCGCGCGGCGAGCCCGACCGTGGCCAGGCACTCGTCCGCCCGCGCCGCGACCTCGCGGTATGCCGTGGCGCGCCGCCACAGGGCCAGCGAGCCGCCGCGGTGCGCCTGCACCGCGAGCCGGACGTTCTCCCGCACGGACAGGCCGCCGAAGACGGACGAGGACTGGAAGGTGCGGCCCAGGCCGCGCTGCGCCCGGCGGTGCGGGGCCAGCGCGGTGATGTCCGACCCGTGCAGCAGCACCCGCCCGGCGGTGACCGCGCGCAGGCCGGAGATGAGGTTGAACAGCGAGGTCTTGCCGGCCCCGTTCGGGCCGATCACGCCGAGGAACTCACCGGGGTGCAGCTGCAGGGACACGCCGTCGACGATGGCGACTTCGCCGATGCGCCAGGTCAGCGCCTCGGTCGCCAGCACCGCGGCGGGGGCTTCTGGGGAGCCGAGGCTCCGGTCGGGCCGCTGGTGCGGCGCGGCCGGAGCCTCGGTCGTACCCGTGACGGGGTGGTCCACAGGTCAGGGCTTCATCGCAACGGCGGGCGGGGTGACGTCTTCCGGCGCCAGCTCCTTGACCAGCTGCGGCTTGGCGGCCGGGCCGGCACCCACGAGCTTGACCTGGAACATCGGCTGGATCATGGCGTGGTCCTCCTTGCGGATGGTCATCTTGCCCTTGACCCCGTCGAAGCTCCAGCCCTCCAGCGCGGTGACCATCTTCTCGACGTCGTCGCCGCCCTCGGTGATCGCCCGCACCACCATCTGCGCGGCGTTGAACCCGTCGGGGCTGAACAGGTCGAGCCCACCGGTGATCTTCGCGCCCGCCGCCTTGGCGGCATCGTTGCTGGTCGCGCCGTCGAAGTAGTGCGACAGGAACGAGATCTTCTCGCCGGCCGCGCCGAACACCGGGTACGACGCCTTCTGGTCGAGGCCGGTCACCACGGTGGTGCTGGTGAGCACGCCCTGCTGGTCCAGCGCCTGCCACATGGCGGTGGCGGTGGTGCCCGCCCAGGCCACGAACAGCAGGTCCGGCTTGGCGGTGTTGACCTGGCTGGCGAACGGGGTGAAGTCGGTGGCGCTGGCCGGCACCAGGATCGCCGACACCTTCGCGCCCGCGCCGCCGATGACCGCGGTCACCGCGGTCTCGTTGGCCTTGCCGAACGCGTTGTCCTGCGCGAACACCACGACCTTCTTGTCCTTGGCGTCGCCGATGAACGACTTCGCGGCAAGCACGTCCTGGTACGACTGGCGGCCGGAGCGGAACGTGTAGCGGTTGATGCCGGTGACGCCGTCGGTCGCGGCCGGGCCGGAGATGAACAGCGTCTTGTCCTGCGCGGCGACCGGCGCGACCTGCAGCGCCACCCCGGAGGAGGCCGAGCCGGCGAGGATCTTGACACCCTTGCCGATCAGGTCCTTCGCCGCGGACACCGCCTTGGCCGGGTCACCGGCGTCGTCGGCCTCGAGCAGCTCGATCGTGCGGCCGTTGACCTTGTTGGTGCCGTTGGTGGCCTGGGCCAGGCCGGCCTTGAAACCGTCGATGTACTGCTTGCCGTAGCTGGCCAGGGCCCCGGACTGGGAGTAGACCAGGCCGACCTTGACCGGCGCGCCGTCGCCGCCCGTGCCCTGGGCCGCCTCCTGCGGGCTGCTGCAACCGGCCGCGGCCAGCAGGGCAGCGGCGACCGTCGAGGCAACGAACACGCGCCGGGACAAACCGGCATTCTCTGCAAAACTGTGCAGTCTGCTGCGCTCGCTCACTGCATCTCCTCATTGAGTGGTCTGCCAATGCCGCGAGGTCGCTCTGATTAATGCCGTGTTGCGAGAGAGAGTCACCTCGTGGTCGCGGACCACGCTAGAGAGACACCTCACAGGCGGCCATGTGGGCGGGACCCACAACGACCGCCGAGGCGATGTAGCGCGCAGCTAGAGGACGGACAGGTGAACGTGGTTGGTGTGGTCGCCGGCCGGGTCGTCGCCGCAGTTGCCGCCCGCGGAGCGATACGTCTTCCAGCCCGATCCGGCCAGCCAGATCTTGCAGTACCAGATCACGTACATGACGCCGAGCCTGCTCGCGTTCTTGACGAAGAACGAGGCCAGCTTGTCGCCGTAGAGCTTGTTCGCGCCCTTGGACGAGAAGTTCTTGAACCCGTCCGGCTCCGAGGAGAAGTCGCAGGCCCGGCCCTTGGGGTGCTCGTACATGTCGCCGGAGCGGTAGCAGGAGACGTAGTGGTCGAACCACCGCTGGGCCTGCTGCAGGGCGTGCAGGGTGCGCGGGGTGATGCAGCCGTTGGCCGGGGTCGGGTCGTTCACGGTGCAGCCCTGCGACGGCCAGCTGCCGTCCGAGTTGCGCTTGGCCGGCGCGGCGGTCGGCGCGTAGGGGTCGACCCAGCCGGTGGTGGTGTACCCGCCGACGGCCGACAGCGCCCGCTCGGTGGCGCTGCGCAGCTTCGCCATCTCGGACAGCTGCTTGTTCTGCTCCCGGACCCGGTTGTCGATCTCGGCCTTGGTGCTGTCGATCTCCTTGCGGGCACTGACCAGCTCGCTGATGCGGGCCTCGTCGCGGGCCGTCATCTTCTCCAGGGCGGCGGAGCGGGCCAGGAAGGATTCCGGCGTGTTGGCGTTCAGCATGACGCCGATGACGCCCAGGCGTCCGGCCTTGTAGGCCTCGGCCGCGTACTTCTGCACGCTGTTCTTGGCGCGCTGGTAGCGGTTGTCCGCGACGACCAGCTTCTGGTTGAGGGCCGCCTGCTCGGTCTTGGCCTTGGTGAGCAGGCCTTCGGCCTCCAGGTACTGACCGGCGGCGCTTTCCAGGGTCTGGCGCAGCTGCGCGACCTTGGTCGAGGAGATCTCGTTGGGCTCGGCCTGTGCCGCGGTGGGGAACGCGGTCACGAGCACCGCTGCCGCCACGGCGACGGCGATGGCCGGCACGAAACGCCGGCGAGGGCGCACCGTCAGGGTCACGGACGTGAATCCTTCCGTCTCACGCCGCGAAGGGAAGGAGCTGGGGTGCGCGCGGCGGCGGCCGCCACGGGTGTCGGGGGCACCCGCAGACGCGCGGCCGCGACGCAGATTACCGCAGCGGCGCGCCGACAGGAAAGTTGTTCATGCCAGCAACACGCTGCGTACCAGCCCAAACACCGCATCGTCACGGCACACGACGAGGCCGTTGCGCGGGTGCACCGGGTCGTAGTCGGCCCCGTCGAAGTGCCTGACCACGCCGCCGGCCTCGCGCATCAGCAGCGCGCCCGGCGCGTGGTCCCACGGCTTGGCCCGCCAGAACAGCGCGAAGTGCCGCGTCTCGCGCAGCAGTTCCGGATACTCCCGGGCGGCGCAGCGCAGCCCCGGGATCGCCTCGGAGAGGTTGGGCAGCCGGGACACGACCTGCTCGCGCAGCTCGGCCGGCAGGTACTTGGTCATCACCGCGCCGCGCAGCTGGTCCGCGCCGACCGGGGTGTGGTCCAGCACCATCCGGACGCCGTCGACATAGGATCCGGCGCCGGCCTCGGCCGCGGCCACGGTCCCCGGGACCGGCTCGTAGATCACCGCGAGCACCGGCACGCCGCCGCGCATCAGGGCGACCATCATGCCGAACGGCTCCTGCCCGGCGGCGAAGTTGCCGGTGCCGTCGATCGGGTCGATCAGCCACACCGCGCCGTCGTCGTCCAGGCGGGTGAGCACGTCCGGGTCGGCCGCGACGGCCTCCTCGCCGACCACCAGCGAGCCGGGCAGCAGCGCCGCGAGCCGCGCGGTCAGCATGACCTCGGCCTCCCGGTCGGCGACGGTGACGAGGTCCCCGGGGCTCTTCTCGACGATCTCCCCATCGGCCAGGTTGCGGAACCTCGGCAGGACCACCGCCTCCGCGGTTTCCCGCAGAATCTCCACAATCCGGTCAATCATCGCCACGCCCCGATCCTGATTGGTTTATGATCGCCTAATGTTCGCACGGAGGACGAGTCGTCTCATCGCCACCGCAGCGCTGGTGGCCGCGCTCACCGGCGGGGCCCTGGCCGGCTGCAGCGGCGAGGGTGCGACCAGCACCTGCAGCACCACCGGCTGCACCATCACCTTCGAGCGCAACGTCACCAACGCCAAGATCTCGATCCTGGGCGTCGAGGTGCAGCTCGTCAGCGCGAACCAGGACTCGGTCACGCTCAAGGTGGCCGGTCAGGAGGTCACCGTGCAGCGCGGCGACGGCGTGAGCGTCGGCGACTTCACCGTGAAGATCAACGAGATCACCGACAGCCAGGTCGTCGTCCAGGTCGACCGCGGCGGAAACTGACCCGGCACCAGCGCAGACCCCCGCCCGCACCAGGTTCCCGACGGGTTAATCTCGTACCCGTCCGGCTGCGCCAGCAGCCCAAACCCCGGCGCGGAGCGCCCCGGAACACGGTGGTCGACATGACTGGCACCCCCTCCACACCCCCCGTTTTCGTGCATCCCAGCGCTGACGTCGAGGAAGGCGCCCAGGTCGGCGCCGGCACCAAGATCTGGCACCTGGCGCACGTGCGCAGCAGCGCGACCGTCGGCGCCGGCTGCGTGATCGGGCGCAACGTGTACGTCGACGCCGAAGTCGTGATCGGCGACCTTGTGAAGATCCAGAACAACGTCTCGGTGTACCACGGCGTCACCATCGAGGACGAGGTCTTCGTCGGTCCGTGCGTGGTCTTCACCAACGACCTGCGGCCGCGGGCGCAGAACCCGGACTGGCAGATCACCCCGACGCTGATCAAGCGGGGGGCCTCGCTCGGCGCCAACGCCACCATCGTCTGCGGCACCGTGATCGGCGAGCACGCGATGGTCGCGGCCGGTTCCGTGGTGACCAAGAGCGTCGCGCCGAACCAGCTGGTCGCCGGCAACCCCGCCCGCCACCTCGGTTGGGTGGACGAGAAGGGCAACATCGTGTCCCGCGAGGCGCAGCGCCCCGACGGCCTTTGAGCTGGCCCGACCGGCCGCGCTGCCCGCCCGGGGCCGCGCGGGCCGGCGGATCAGGCGGACAGGGCGGCGATGACCGCGTCGACCAACCGCCGTACGTAATCGGTGGGCAGCGGATCGCGGTTGACCGTGAGCCGCCAGTAGATCGGGCCGACGATCAAGTCCACCGCGAGGTCCGGGTCGGTGCCCGCGGGCAGCTCGCCGCGCTCCACCGCCCGGCCGACCAGCAGCGTTCCGATCTCGTGCTGGTTGGCGCGCAGCGCCTGCTGCAGGGTCTGCGCGATCTCGGCGTTGCGCGACGCCTCGGCCAGCAGGTCGGGGATGATCTGCGAGGCCAGCGGGTGACGCAGTGCTATCACCAGGATCTGCATGAATACCGTCAGGTCGCCGGTCAGCGTGCCGGTGTCGGGCAGCGGCAGCTTGCGGCCCGCGACCCCCGCCACGATCTCCAGCACCATCTCGAGCTTCGAACCCCACCGGCGGTACACCGCGGTCTTGGCCACGCCCGCCCGGCGGGCCACCGCCTCGATCGAAAGTCGGCCGTAGCCCACAGCGGCAAGCTCCTCCACCACCGCAGCCTGAATGGCCTCGGTGATGTCACCTCTCAACACCGCGGCCCCCGCGGGGACTCGCCTACTCTCTGCCAGCACGTGCCTACGATAGCGCAGCGACGCGACGGTTGCGTCGCGACGTTCCGTCGGATTAACATCATCACTAGTACGTCGCTACGGTGGCGTCCCGTCCTTGGCGTCGGCTACCGTGTGTCACCGCCACTCAATCCCCAGTTTGGAGATCGGAGCCCTTACCATGGCTGAAGCTGTGGTGACTGAGCCTTATTCCGCCCCCGCGCCGGCGCAGCTCGCTGCCCGGCACGGTCTCCGCGTTGCGGGCGAGCGGCCGGCCCTGACCGACTATGTTCGCAGGCTGTGGGCGTACCGTCACTTCATCCTCGCGTTCGCGAATGCCAAGAACGTCGCGACGCTCACCACCGCCCGGCTCGGCCAGCTCTGGCACGTGCTCACACCGTTGACCAACGCGGCGGTGTACTACCTGATCTTCGGCCTGATCCTCGACACGAGCCGCGGCATCGAGAACTTCCCCGCGTACCTCTGTGCCGGCATCTTCATCTTCGGCTACACCACGCAGGTCGTGACCGGTGGCACCGGGGCGATCTCCGGCAACCTGGGCATGATCCGGGCACTGCAGTTCCCCCGGGCCAGCCTGCCGCTGTCGGTCACCATCACCCAGCTGCAGCAGCTGCTCGCGGCCATGCTGGTGCTGATGGGCATCGTGCTGATCACCGGTGAGCCGCTGACCCTCAACTGGCTGACCCTGATCCCGCTGCTGCTGCTGCAGTCGGTCTTCAACGCGGGCCTGGCCATGCTGGTGGCGCGGGCCGGCTCGAAGATCACAGACCTGAAGCAGATCATGCCGTTCCTGCTGCGGACGTGGCTGTACGGCTCGGGCGTGTTCTTCAACCTGGCCGCGGCCACCGACGGCCTGCCCAAGTGGGCGTCCACCCTGCTCCACCTCAACCCGATGTCGGTCTTCATCGAGCTCGGCCGCGAGGCGCTGCTCGTCAACACCCCCGCCCCCGGCATCTCCGTGCTGAACATGTGGCTGGTCGCCCTCGTCTGGGCGGTCGTGGTGGGCATCGGTGGTTTCGTGTACTTCTGGCGTGGCGAAAAGGAGTACGGCCGTGGCTGACAAGCGTCCCACTGTCATCGTCGACGACGTGCACATCGTCTACCGCGTGCACGGCGCCGGCACCAAGGACAACTCCCCGCTGGCCGCGCTGCGCCGGATCGCCTCCCGCAAGCCGTCGCCGACCGTACGCGAGGTGCACGCCGTCAAGGGCGTCAGCTTCACCGCGTACGAGGGTGAGGCCATCGGCCTGATCGGCAGCAACGGCTCCGGCAAGTCCACCCTGCTGCGGGCCGTGGCCGGGTTGCTGCCCGCGACCCGCGGCGCGGTGTACACCAAGGGCCAGCCGTCGCTGCTCGGCGTGAACGCCGCGCTGATGAACGACCTCTCCGGCGAGCGCAACGTCATGCTCGGCTGCCTCGCCATGGGCATGGACCGCAACGAGGTGCGCGCCCGCACCCAGGAGATCATCGACTTCTCGGGCATCAACGAGCGCGGCGACTTCGGCTCCCTGCCGATGCGCACGTACTCGTCGGGCATGTCGGCGCGGCTGCGCTTCTCGATCGCGGCGGCCAAGAAGCACGAGGTGCTCCTGATCGACGAGGCGCTGGCCACCGGTGACGCGTCGTTCCGCAAGCGCAGCGAGGACCGCGTCCGCGAGCTGCGGGCCGGGGCCGGCACGGTGTTCCTGGTCAGCCACTCGCTGAGCTCGGTGCGCGACACGTGCGAGCGATCGATCTGGCTGGAGTCCGGCGTGATCCGGATGGACGGCCCGACCGACGACGTCATCGCCGCGTACGAAGACTACAGCAGCAATAAATGACCACCACCAGCACAGATACACTCGGGCGTGCCATCTGCACGTGTCCGGTGGGAAGCATGGAAATGAGGAGGACCCCTTGAGCGACGAGCTGATCCCCCCGGCACGACCGGTCATCGGCGAGGCTGAGATCGAGGCCGCGGTACGTGTGCTACGCAGCGGCATGGTCGTGCAGGGCCCGGAGGTCAAGGCATTCGAGGAGGACTTCTCGACCCTGGTCGACGGCCGGCACTGCGTGGCCGTCAACTCGGGCACGTCGGCGCTGCACCTGGCCCTGATCGCGATGGGCGTCGGCCCCGGCGACGAGGTCATCGTGCCGTCCTTCTCCTTCGCGGCCTCGGCCAACGCGGTCCGCCTGGTCGGCGCCGAGCCGGTCTTCGCCGACATCGAGGCGGGCAGCTTCTGCCTGGACCCCGACGCGGTCGCCGCCGCGATCACCCCGCGCACCGTCGCGATCATGCCGGTCCACCTGTACGGGCACCCCGCCGCGATGGACCGGATCATGGCGCTCGCCGGCCGGCACGGCCTCGCCGTGCTGGAGGACGCCTGCCAGGCGCACGGCGCGGCGCTGAACGGCACCCCGGTCGGCGCCTTCGGCGTGGCCGGCACGTTCAGCTTCTACCCCACCAAGAACATGCACTCGCTCGAGGGCGGCATGGTCACCACCGCGGATGCCGAGTTCGCCCGGACCCTGCGCCTACTGCGCAACCAGGGCATGGAACAGCGCTACGCCAACGAGATCGTCGGCGCGAACATGCGGCTCACCGACGTCGCCGCGGCGGTCGGCCGGGAGCAGTTCAAGCAGCTGGCGGCGTGGACCGAGCAGCGCCAGGCCAATGCCAAGTTCCTCGACTCGCGGATCACCGCGCTGGTGACCCCGCCGGTCGCGGACAACGCCAAGCACGTCTACCACCAGTACACGGTGCGCGTGCCCGGCGGCGCCCGGGACGCGGTGCAGCAGGCGTTCACCGCCAAGGGCATCGGCACCGCGGTGTACTACCCGACGCCGATCCACCGGCTCAAGCCGTACCTGACCGCCGAGGGCAAGGTGAACCCGGCGTGGGACCTGCCGGAGACCGAGCGGGCGGCGGCCGAGGTGCTGTCCCTGCCGATCTTCCCGTCGCTGACCCCGGCCCAGCTGGAGCGCATCGCCGACGCGGCGAACAGTGTGGCGGGTCTCCTGTGAGCAGCGAGCAGCGAGCTCGGGAGCCCCGCAGTCGCAAACGAAAGGTGATGCCATGAGCGGCGAACGCAAGCTGCGCGCCGGCCTGATCGGCCTGGGCGCGATGGGCCGCAACCACGCCCGGGTGCTGTCCGGGCTCGGCGGCGTCGAGCTGGTCGCGGTCGTCGACCCGATGGGCGACACCGCCGGCACGCTGCGGGTGCCCGTGGTGCCCACGGTCGACGAGCTCATCGCCATGGGCGTCGACTACGCCGTGATCGCTTGCCCGACGGCGCTGCACGAGGAGGTCGGCCTGGCGCTGGCCGCCAACGGCGTCTCCGCACTGATCGAGAAGCCGCTGGCCCCGTCGCTGGACGCGGCCCGTCGCCTGGTCGACGCGTTCGAGAAGGCCGGCCTCGTCGCGGGCGTCGGACACATCGAGCGGTACAACCCGGCGCTGCAGAGCCTGCGCAGCCGCCTGGAGGCGGGCGAGCTGGGCGAGGTCTTCCAGGTGGTCACCCGCCGGCAGGGCCCGTTCCCGCACCGCATCGCCGACGTGGGCGTGGTCATGGACCTGGCCACCCACGACATCGATCTGACCAGCTGGGTCACCGGGCAGGCGTACACCTCGGTGTCGGCGCACACGGTGTTCCGCAGCGGGCGCCCGCACGAGGACATGGTCGCCGCGGTCGGCCAGCTCAGCGACGGTTCCATGGTGAACCACCTGGTGAACTGGCTCAGCCCGCTCAAGGAGCGGTCCACGGTCATCACCGGTGAGCGCGGCTGCTTCGTCGCGGACACGCTCACCGCCGACCTGACCTTCTACGCCAACGGCGCCATCAGCACCGAGTGGGAGGCGCTGCGCTCCTTCCGCGGTGTGGCCGAGGGCGACATGGTCCGGTTCGCCATCCCCAAGCGCGAGCCGCTGCTGGTGGAGCACGAGCGCTTCCGTGACGCGGTCGAAGGCAAGCCGAGCGACATCGTCACGCTGCGGCAGGGCCTGCGCACGGTGGAGGTCGCGGCCGCGGTGCTGAAGTCCTCCGCCGACCGGATGACCGTCCAACTGCCCGCCCCCGAACCCGAGGGCTGATCCTGAACGGAGCCGGTCATTCATGACCAGCAGTGGTGGCGCGACCGCAGGCCAGGCACACCGGACGGTGCGCCTGGCCTGCGGGCTCTCTCCGAACGACCGGCTCGTCGTGTGCCTGGCCGGGGCGGATCTCGTGCAGGGGCTCGCGACGCTGATCGCCGCCCTGCCCCGGCTGCCCCGTCACCATGTCGCGCTGGTCGGCGACCTGCCGCCGGGTGACGACCTGCTCGACCGGGCAGACCGGCTGGGCGTACGCGGACGGGTGCACGTGGTGCCCGCCCCGCCCGGTGACCTGGCCGCCTTCCTCGGCTCCGCCGAGCTGGGGCTGGTCGGCTACGAGCGCGGCACGGGCGCGCCGGTCACCGCCGCGATCCAGGCCTACCGGGCCGCCGGGCTGACCGTGCTGGCCGCCGAGGCCGGCCCGGCCCGGGGTTTCCTCACCGACAACGATCTCGGCGTGCTGTTCCGCGCCGGTGACCCGGCCGGTGGTGTCCGGGCCGTACGGCAGGCCGTGCGCGAGCGCTCACGGTCGTTTCAGGCGGCCCGCTGGGTGGTCGGGCGGCCCCGCCGGGTCGCGGGCGCGCTCAAGCGTGCGGTACGGCGGCGCTCGCTGCTGCCCGCGCCCCGCCCCGCCGCCCCGCCCACCCCGGCACCGCCGACCTGGCGACCGCTGGGCGACACGCCGATCCGGCTCGGCCTGGGCACCGCCAACCACGCCGGGCAGCTGTCGGCGTTCGCGTGGGCGATCTGCCGCAACCGTCCCGACGTATCCGCCGAGCTGGTGGTCGCCCAGGCTCCGGGCCGCTTCCGCCACCCGGCCGACGAGCACCTGACCTTCCAGCAGCAACGCCTGCTCAGCGTGCAGCTGGCCCAGGCGGAGCGGGTGTTCGGCTACACCCACCTGCTGGCCGACGCGTTCCGCCCGGTCCTCGGCTACCTCAACGGCAACCACATCGACGCCGACCTGCCGACCCTGCGCCGCGTGCCGGGGCTGAAGGTGGCGCTGCTGGGCCACGGCAGCGAGGTCCGCCATCCGGCCCGGCACCGGGAGCGGCACGGGCACTCCATGTTCCTGGACGCCCCGCCGGGCATCGAGGCGCAGCTCACCACGCTCGCCGAACGCTCCCAGCGGGTGGCCCGCGACAGCGGCCTGCCGGTCTTCGTGACGACCCTGGATCTGCTGTCCGACCTGCCGCAGGCCACCTGGGCGCCGCTCGTGCTCGACGTGGACGTCTGGGCCAGCGACCGGCCGCCGCTCGAGCGGGCCCGCCCGGTGGTGCTGCACGCCCCGTCCAACCGGTGGACCAAGGGCACCGACCGGATCCTGCCGGTGCTCACCGAGCTGCACGACCGCGGGGCGATCGACTTCCGTCTGGTCGAGGGCATGCCCTGGAGCGAGATGCGGGACCTGGTACGCGACGCCGACATCGTGGTGGACCAGCTGGTGATGGGCAGCTACTGCGCGTTCGCCGTCGAGGGCATGGCGGCGGGCCGGCCGGTGGTGGCCTTCCTGGACGAGCAGGTGCACCGCGCCGCCGGGGTCGCCCCGCCGATCGTCAACGCCACCCCGGCCACCCTGCGTACGGCGATCGAGTCGCTGCTCGACGACCGTGCCCGGGGCGCGGAGCTGGGCGCGCGCTCGGTGGAGTACGTGCGCGAACACCACGACGGACGGCGTACCGCGGCGGCGTTCGGGGACTTCCTGACGTGACGGGTGGGCGCGATCGCGCCCACCCGCGGGTCCACCAGGTCAGGCGGGCTCGCCGGCCGGACGCTCGTAGGCCTTGACGTCGAGGTTCGTCGTCGCCACCGCCTGCGGAAAGCGCTTGGCCAGGTGCCAGGCCAGCGTGATGGCGTTGACGTCGGCCACGATGATGCGGTCGACCTGCCCGAACGGGACGTCGCGCAGCTTGCGCATGGCGACCATGGCCAGCACCTTGGGCCGGACCACGCGGTACGCGGGCATGTAGATCCGGTTGTGGACGCCCTCGGCGAGGCGGTGGTGCGTCCGGCGCATCCGCGTCACCCGCGCCTTGCGCGGCCCTTCCGGGCGCTCGCCGCCCACCACCCGGATCAGCCGGCGCGGCAGCCGGAACAGCAGGGCGTTCTCCACCCAGCGCACCGGGTGGCGCTCCTCGGCCTCGTGGATCTCGTGGATCGGCACCGACCGGTCCAGCCCGAAGTCGTGCCACGCCGCCGCGTTCATGGCGATCAGACGGAGGTCCACGCCCTGCGACAGCAGCAGGTCGAGGTGGTCCTTCACCCGGTCGTCCGGCACGCTGAACGCCACCACGATGACCAGGGGCCGACTCTGCGTCATGGCTCGCTCCCGCGGTGAAGCGCCCGTGGGCGACTCGTAGGACATCACTTGGCCGCCCGTGGGCGCTCGACTACCGCCCGCAGCCGCTCCTCCAGCGGGGCCAGCACCGTCTCGCGACGGTACCGGCGGGCGTGTTCCTTGGCCTGGCGGCGCTGCTCGGGCTCGATGTCCCGAGCGGCCTTGGCCGCGGCGACCATGGTCTGCGCCACCTCGTCGGGGTCCAGGCTGTTCGCGTTGAACCACAGCGGGTAGCCGTCGAGCACCTCGGTCGCGGCGATGCCCGGCGCGTGGACCGAGACGATCGGCCGGCCCGCCGCCATGTACTCGAAGATCTTGCCGGAGGTCACGTAGCGGGCGCCGCCGGCGAGGAACACCAGCACGTCACTCTGCTCGTACACCTGGCCGACGTCGGTCTTCGACACCGGACCGCGGTAGACCACCGCATCGGTGGAACCGGCCCGCTGCTCTTCGAGGTTGACCCCGAGCTTCTCTGCGATGTCAGATTGCCCGTGCGCGAAGAAGCCCAGGTGGCCGTGGATGTTCAGCTGCGCGCCGGCCATCTCGGGATGGACCCGGGCGCGCTGGAAGGCGGTGACCATCTCCTCGACCGGCTGGGCGTGGGTCAGCGTGCCCAGGTAGCCGAACTGCAGCGGCCGGGGCTCGCCGGCGGGCTCCAGCGCGGGCGGCTCGCCGATCTCCGCCATCAGGTCCGGGTCCCAGCCGTTCGGGATGACCATCATCCGGTTCGCCACCGAGGGGTAGCGCTCGGCGTGCCAGCCCCGCAGCGCGTCGTTGACGTAGCAGGAGGCCGAGGCCCGGCTCAGGACGCGGCGCTCCCACTTCCAGGCCTGGTGCTCCGGGGGGAACGCCGGGGCGTCGGTGAACAGGTTCAGCGTCCACGCGTCGCGGTAGTCGGCGACATAGGGCACGCCGGTCATCCGGTTGAACATCCAGGCCGCGGCGAAGGACACGAATGGGTTGCCGGTGGCGAGCACGATGTCGAAGCGTCGGCGGGCGTGCATGCGCAGTGCGCGGCTGACCGCGTTGAGGCCCCACGAGTAGTAGTGCTCCGGGAAGATCCGGTCATGGGCGGCGGTATAGATCTTGCGGGTCAGCAGCGGCAGGTTCCGGCGCATGGGGCTGAACCGCCGGATGTCGCGCTCCCAGACGAACTGGTGCTGCGCCGGCCGCTCCACCCGGATCCGGGGGTCGACCGTGGCGGCAAGCCCCTCGTCCACGGAACCGATGACCTCGTGCAGGAACTTCAGGGGGGAGGCGAGAACGGTGACGTCCCAGCCCTGGTCGGTCAGGAAGTTCGCCGTGGCACGCGCCCGGTAGACCCCGCTGGCACGCGAAGGCGGGAAATAGAAGGCCAGGTAGAGCACACGCGGTCGTCGCTGGCCACGCCTATTCGTCATCGGTCATCCCTCTGGGCGATGGGTCACTGACAGCCTCACGGGCAGCGAGCACCGCATTGGCAGCTTATCCGAGGCTGAATGCGATACGAGGTGAACTCACGACACCGGTGACACGGCTCTCCATCACCCGGGCGACGTCCGGCATCGATGCCGGGTCGCTCACCACGATCAGGTCAGGGGCGGTGGCGGCGAGCTCGGCACGCAGCGCCCGGCCGCGCGGGTCACGCCAGAGCCGCCGATACACGGGCAGGAACATGCGCCGGTGCACCGGCGCCGCCACGCGGCGCTCGTAGCCACCTGCCGCCCGGTGCGCCGGTGCGCGCAGCGGCCCGTGGCCGACCAGCCGGAACAGCAGCCGGGGCGCCCCGAACAGCAGCGCCCGCGCGAGCCAGGCGACCGCGCCCCGCTGCTCGAGCCGGTCCAGCTCGACCACCTTCACCTGCGGCGCGAAGGTCTCCTTCGCCCACGGCGCACGGCGCGACACCACCACTACGGCGGTGCCCCCGTCCGCGACGACCTGCGCCGACTCCTCGACCACGATCCTGCGGCGGCTGGCGCCCAGCGCCACGAACAGCACCCGCATCCCGCTCCCCGCCGTCATGCCGCCACTCCCGCGAACCAGGCCCGGTGATGGGCGTCGGCAACCGCCCGGTAGCCGTACCGGGCGGCCAGCTCGGTTCGGGCGCGGGCCAGGTCCAGCCCGTCCGGCCAGCGGGCGGCGAGCAGCCGGTATGCCTCGACGATCGACTCGGCGTCGTCATCGACGCCGAACAGCTGCCCCGCGGCCTCCTCGATCCCGGACAGCGTGCGCTCCGGCCCGCCGCACCGGGTGACCAGCACGGGCAGCCCTGCGGCCGAGGCCTCCACCACCACCATGCCGAACGTCTCCGCCCGGCTCGGATGCACCAGCAGGTCGTGCTCGCGCATGAGGCGCAACGCGACCTCCGGCGGGACCGGTCCGGTGAAGGTCACCGCGTGGGCCACGCCGAGCTGCCCGGCCCGGGTCTTCAGCTGGTCGAGCAGCGGGCCCTCACCGACCAGGGTGAGGGTGAGCGCGTCGTCGTCGGCGTGACAGGTCGCGAACGCTTCGAGCAGCAGGTGCACACCCTTGGTCGGCTTCAGACCGCCCACGTAGATCCACCTGTGCAGACGTGCCACCGGGTCGGTCCGCCCGGCCTCGAACGAGATCGGGTTCGGCATGACCTGGATCCGGTCCCGGTGCTGCGGGAACGTCTCGGACAACAGCCCGCGTACGCCGTCGCCGACGGCGAAGAAGCCGGTGCAGCGGGTCAGCAGTTCGTCGTACATGGCGCGCGAGTCCGGGTCGGCCAGGATCAGGTCGAGGAAGCTGGCGTGCTCGGTGACGAACAGCTTCGCGTCCGGTCGCATGTTGCGCAGCCCGGCCCAGCCGCTGGGCAGGCCCACGTGCGCATGCACGACCGGTGCGTCCAGCGGGCGGCCGCCGAGCGCGATCCGCAGGGCCGCCTCGTGCCGCCGTGCGTTCTCGGCGTACAGCGTGCCCCGCGGGATGGAGACCGGCAGTTGCTGCAGCTGCGCGCCGCCCACGGTGGGCCGCCAGTGGACCGCCCTGGGCAGCAGCCAGCGCGCGGCGGCGTCGACCTCGGCGTCCTCACGGGCGGACAGCTCGGCCACCCAGTCGTCGCAGTGGTAGACCCGCATCCGGTCCACGGTCGGCGCGGTGGCGTCGACCATGGCCTGCACGAACGACCCGCGGAAGGGTGACTGCCGGGTGGGATACCACGGTGTGATCACCGCCACATCCCGGTCCACGGTCGGCTGCATGGGACTCTCCAAGGCTCGTGGGGGGTCAGGCAGCCCGCTCGGCGAGGAACGCGACCACCCGGTCTGCCGCGCGGCCGTCACCGTAGGGCAGCCCGCGCGGCGTGGCGGGCGCAGGGCGCGTGGCCGTGTCGATCCATTCCTGCCCGCCCAGCGCGGACGGCCGCGGCACGAGCCGGTTCCAGTCGCCCTCCAGCGTCTCGATCCACTCGGTCTCGGTGCGCAGCGTCGTGCACGGCCGGTCGAGCAGGTACGCCTCCTTCTGCAGACCACCGGAGTCGGTCACCACGCCGACCGAGCCGAGCACGGCCGAGACCATGCCCGCGTAGCCGAGCGGCTGGCCGACGTGCACCGCGCCCTGCTCCAGCTTCAGGCCCTGCTCCGCGGCCCGCGCGACCAGGCGCGGGTGGGCCAGCAGCGCGACGGGCACAGGAAGCGCCGCGAGCGAGGCGATCAGCTCGGCCAGCAGGCGCGGGTCGTCGGTGTTCTCCGCGCGGTGCAGGGTGGACAGCAGGTACGGCTGGTCGGGGTCGATACCGGCGGGCAGCTGCGGCCGGGGGTGCTCGCCGGCCAGGACGGCGTCGCGCACCCGCAGGCAAACGTCGACCATCACGTCGCCGGCCAGCACCGAGCGGGCGGCGAGGCCCTCGGCTGCCAGGTGGCGCATCGCCTCCTCGGTGGGCGCGAGCAGCAGGTCGGCGGCGTGGTCGGTGAGGATGCGGTTGTGCTCCTCGGGCATCCGGCGGTTGAACGAGCGCAGGCCCGCCTCCAGGTGCGCCACCGGCAGGTGCTGCTTGACCGCGCTGAGCGCGCCGGCCAGCGTCGAGTTGGTGTCGCCGTACACCAGCACCCAGTCGGGCGCCTCGGCCGCGAGCACCGGGTCGAGCGCGGCCAGCGTGTTGCCGGTCTGCACACCGTGGCTGCCGGAGCCGATGCCCAGGTGCACGTCGGGGGCGGGGATGCCCAGGCCGGAAAAGAAGACGTCGGACAGGTTCACGTCGTAGTGCTGCCCGGTATGCACGATCACGTGCTGATGGTCTGTTTTCGCGAAGGCGGCCGCGATCGGCGCGAGCTTCACCAGTTGAGGACGTGCCCCGACGATACTGACAACCTTCATGTCGGCCTCTCCTGCGATCTCGTGACGCCGGTCCACGGTGCGGCTCAGGCGCGAGCCGAGCAGTACGATACGGGGCCAGCTCTGCAACGACAAAAAGATCGACGTAGGTGCAAGCCCCACCACGGCCCGTATACCGGACGACGACGCCCTGGTGCCGGGCCTGCGGACGTCCCGGCCCTCGATGCCGGATGTCGTAGACTCCCGGGCGTTCGAGGCGCTGCCGCCAGGGATGATCCCCCACCGGCAGGCACACCGCTCGTTTGCTGCTGGACGGCGGCCCCTGTCACGATGGACCGGCTCATCCGCCGCCCGCGGCGCGCCGGCTCGAGGAAGAAAGTAGCTATGAAGATCTGTGTGGTAGCCCTGGGAAAGATCGGCCTCCCGCTCGCGGTGCAGTTCGCCGCCAAGGGTCATGAGGTCATCGGCGCCGACGTCTCCGAGCGGGTCGTCAGCCTGGTCAACGACGGCGCGGTGCCGTTCCCCGGCGAGACGGACCTCGACGTCAAGCTCAAGGAGGCCGTCTCCGCGGGCCTGCTGCGCGCCACCACCGACACCACCGCCGCGGTCGCCGAGTCCGAGGCCGTCGTCGTGGTCGTGCCCCTGTTCGTCGACGCCGACGGCGTGCCGGACTTCGGCTGGATGGACAGCGCCACCCGGGCCATCGCCGCCGGTCTGCGCCCCGGCACCCTGGTGAGCTACGAGACCACGCTGCCGGTCGGCACCACCCGCAACCGCTGGGCCCCGATGCTGCAGGAGGGCTCCGGCCTGACCGCCGGCCGCGACTTCTCCCTGGTCTTCAGCCCCGAGCGGGTGCTCACCGGCCGCGTCTTCGCCGACCTGCGCCGCTACCCGAAGCTCGTCGGCGGTGTCGACGAGGCGTCCGCCGCGCACGGCGTGCGCTTCTACGAGGCCGTGCTCGACTTCGACGAGCGCGCCGACCTGGACAAGCCCAACGGCGTCTGGGACCTGGGCTCCGCCGAGGCGTCCGAGCTGGCCAAGCTCGCCGAGACCACGTACCGCGACGTCAACATCGGCCTGGCGAACCAGTTCGCCCGCTTCGCCGACAGCGTGGGCGTCGACGTCAACAAGGTCATCGAGGCGTGCAACACCCAGCCGTACAGCCACATCCACACGCCCGGCATCGCCGTCGGCGGCCACTGCATCCCGATCTACCCGCGGATGTACCTGTGGAACGACCCGGCCGCCACCGTGGTGCGCGCCGCCCGCGAGGCCAACGCCGCGATGCCGGAGTACGCCGTGCAGCTGCTCGCCGACGCGTACGGCGACCTGACCGGGGCGAACGTGCTCGTGCTCGGCGCCGCTTACCGCGGTGGCGTGAAGGAGACCGCGTTCTCGGGTGTCTTCCCGACCGTCGAGGCGCTGCGCGCCCGCGGCGCCAACGCGTTCGTCACCGACCC
The DNA here is from genome assembly GCF_011297315.1 of Catellatospora chokoriensis. Taxonomy (NCBI): domain Bacteria; kingdom Bacillati; phylum Actinomycetota; class Actinomycetes; order Micromonosporales; family Micromonosporaceae; genus Catellatospora; species Catellatospora chokoriensis. Next base: position 192,186 of record NZ_JAAOTI010000010.1, on the reverse strand, counting down.
GATGTACACCACCGAGGAGCTGGCCGCGCACGGCCTGCCGCCGCACCAGGGCGAGGCCGTCACCGCCGCGATCATCCAGGCCGACCACGCCGAGTACCGCAACCTCGGCCCGGCCGAGCTGCCCGGGGTCCGGGTGCTGGTCGACGGCCGCCGCGTCACCGACCCGGCCCGCTGGGCCGGCACCGACCGCGTCGTCATCGGCGGCTGACCCGCCTTCCCGCGAAACGGCCGCCACGCCCACCAGGGTGCGGCGGCCGTTTCGGTAGGCGATACGACAAGGCCGCCGCGCCCTGACGGCGCGGCGGCCTTTCGCGTGACCTGACCGGTCAGTGGGTCGTGTCGAGCACCGCGGCGTCGACCTCGGCACGCTGGCGCGGGACGGTGGCGACACCGGTCGTCGGCACCGGCAGGCGCAGCGCGGGGGCCGGCCTGCGCGAGCTGCGCACGGCCGCGAGCCGCTGCGAGGTCAGCCGGTGTGCCAGGCGCAGCAGGGTGTACGCCCCATAGGCGTCGTTGCGGACCAGCCGGTGCTTCAACCCGCCGACGCCGCCTGGCGGCAGGTAACCGCCGTCGGGCAGGCGGCGGCGGTAGTCCTCGACGATGCGGCGGAAGAAGGCCTTGCGGCTGCGCCGGCCGAGCCGCCGCTCATGGCCGATGATCACCAGGTAGTGATTGATCATCAGGCGGAACAGCTCGGGCCGGAACTGCTCGAACCTGCCGCCGGCCTGGTCCACGGCGGCGAAGACGCGCTCGTACTGCGCGAACACCTCGAAGTGGCGGTCGGACACGGAGGCGGTGATGGCCCCGGGCGTCTGCTGACGGTACTTGTAGCAGACCACGTCGAGCACGTCGATGGTGCCGGCAGCCATCAGCAGCGGGTGGCTGTACGCCGCGTCCTCGTACCAGCCGGGGTGGAAGCGCAGGCCGTTCTCCTCCAGGAAGGCCCGCCGGGCGATCTTGGTGCAGGCCGACTGCGCCAGCCGGAGCAGTTCCGGCCTCCGCGACAGGTGCAGCGGGGTGGGCGCGTCGCCCAGCAGCCCCGCGGAGACCCGCGGCACCACGGTCCCGTCGCCGAACACCTCGGCGTGATCCACGATCAGCACGTCGGGGTGGTGCAGCGCGAGGCGGTCGAGCACCGTCCGCACGGCCCCGTCGGGCACCCAGTCGTCGGAGTCGATGTACCAGACGTAGTCGCCCTTCGCCTGCGCGAGCCCGGCGTTGCGGGCCCCGCCCAGGCCGACGTTGGCGGTGAGGTGCACCGGCCGCACGCGGGCGTCGCGCGCCGCGAAGGCGTCCATGATCGCTCCGCTGCCGTCGGGCGAGGCATCGTTCACCGCGACGACCTCGATGTCATCGCCGGGGTGGGCCAGCAGCGATTCGAGGCATTCCCCCAGGTAGCGCTCGACGCCGTACACCGGCACGACGAACGAGATGCGAGGAGAGGGCGAGGGGGATTCATGTCTCACGTCAGCAAAGGGTGCCAGACACGCCCTACCGCACGCCAGGCCCAAATGGTCACAAGGTCCCCACCGACCCAGCCCAGCCCCCGGTCCACCGTCGGCAAGGCCCTTTTCCCGACCTGCCCGGACCGCATCCGGCTAGGCTGTTCGGCGAGGCATGACGTCCGGCGGACACCAGGCGAGGAGCACTCATGACGGCGCAGAGCACCCTTCCCGCGGCGGCCTCGGGCCGCTTCTCCATCGGCGGAGACCTACCCGTCAACCGGCTCGGCTACGGGGCGATGCAGCTGACCGGCCCCGGGGTCTGGGGCGACCCGGCCGACCCGGACGAGGCCGTCCGCGTGCTGCGGCGTGCCGTCGAACTCGGCGTCGACCTCATCGACACCGCCGACTCCTACGGGCCCTTCGTCAGCGAGATGCTGATCAAGAAGGCGCTGCACCCGTACCCGGCGGGCCTGGTCATCGCGACCAAGGGCGGCTTCACCCGCGCCGGTCCCGGCGACTGGCGGGCGGTGGGCCGACCGGAGTACCTCCGCCAGCAGTGCGAACTGAGCCTGCGCCACCTGGGCCTGGACCGCATCGACCTCTACCAGCTGCACCGCATCGACCCGAAGGTCCCACTGGAGGACCAGCTCGGCGAGCTGGTGCTGCTGCAGCAGGAGGGGAAGATCCGGCACATCGGGCTGTCCGAGGTGACCGTGGCGCAGATCGAGCAGTCGCGCAAGCTCGCGCCGATCGTGTCCGTGCAGAACCTCTACAACCTGGTCAACCGCAGTGCCGAGGACGTGCTGCAGCACTGCGAGCAGCAGAACCTCGCCTTCATCCCGTGGTTCCCGATCGCGACCGGCGAGCTGGCCAAACCCGGCGGCCCGCTGGCGCAGGCCGCCGAGCGGCACGGGGCGAGCCCGGCCCAGCTGGCGCTCGCCTGGCTGCTGCGCCGCTCGCCGGTGATGCTGCCGATCCCGGGCACGTCGAGCGTCGCGCACGTCGAGGAGAACATCGCGGCCGCCGAGCTCACGCTGACCGACGAGGAGTACCGGGAGCTCGAGACCGCGGTCTGACCGGCGGCTCGGGCCGGGCCGGTCGTCAGGCCGGACCTCCCCTGACGGCAACGGCTGCGACCGTATCCCGCCCCGCGCACGCTCGAGCATGGCAGCGACGCGACGCAACCTCTCGCGGCCACCCGGGAGTCTGGAAAGCATGACCACCACAGCCGCACCGGAGACGGTCGAGCCCCGCCCCGCCCGCCGCCGCATCCGCCTGGCGGCGCTCGCCGTCGTCGCCGGAGCCGTCGTGGCCCTGGTGACGACGGTCCTCATCGTGACCGCACCCGACCCGACTTCGCCGCCGAGTGCCCTGCCCGCCGGCTGCCGGGCGGGGCAGACACCGGTCAGCCTCGACATCCCGACGGAGAAGCAGGCACAGGTCAACGTCTTCAACGGCACCGCGACCTCCGACCTGGCCGGAACCGTCGCCGCCGGCCTGCGCGACCGCGGCCTGAATGTCGGCGCCGTCGGCAACGAGCAGACGCGGCAACCGGGCAAGGTCGCCGTCCTGCGGTTCGGACCCGATGCCGTCGGCGCGGCCCACCTGGTACGCGGCTACGTGGCCGAGGCAGAGGAAGAGGACAAGGTCGCGTTCGAGTTCGACCCCGCGCGCCGGACCGCAGACGTGGATCTCGTGGTGGGCGGGCAGTACAAGCTGCTCGCGACGTCGACCGAGATGCGGCACCGCATGGCGCTGCTGGGACGTCCAGCCCTGCCGCCCGGCACCTGCCGCCGCTGACGGCCGCGCGTCACGCCACCGGCACGGTCGTACGACGTGCGGAGGTCAACCGGCCTTCCCTCCGTTTGCTCGCGCAACGCGGAGGAGGGCGTTGAGCTCGTCGGCGACGTCGTCGGCCTGGCTCCTCCGTCCGGTCATCCGAGCCAAATTCGCTGCCTGCACAGCCCATACGCCGATCGGTCCGCCCAGCTCCGGCCGTCGTACGACGACCAGCAGGTGTCCGGCCTCGAAGCGCTCGATGTCGAGCCACGGGACGACGGAGGTCTTCCAGATGCGCACGACGGTGACGTCCTCGACGCCGGCCACGAGGCGGGGACGTATGTAGCCGCGCCAGCAGAACAAGACGATCACGATGGTGGACGGCACGAACAGGAACGCACCGTCGGCCTTCCCCACCACCGCCCATGCGCAGGCGAGAAAGCCCGGCCCCAGGAACAGGAAGGTCCAGCCCAGCACCGGGTAGGCGCGGTTGCGGAAGGTCCGCGGCAGCCGTGACATGCCCGGCGCAGCTCCGGCAGGCACTTGATCGGCACTCACGTCCGCGGATTATGCCAGCTCAGCGATCCTCGCCGTGCCCGTTGAGGACGAGTACGACATCGACTCGCGAGGGCGGCAGATCCCCGTACTGCCGTCTTGACCTGGTTCGCGACACGGTACGGCCGAGCTGATCACGGCGGTAGGGCCGGAGAATCCCCAGGTCGGCTCGTTCGGGTGATGCCTGCGTGGCCACATGACAAGGCTGGTTGCGGCCGTAAGCACATTCGGTGCTTCGGTACGGTAAGTGGGTCGGCTGTCCCAGGGGCTCGCTGGGAAGGTCGGTCAGTCATCCATTGACGACGTTCCTGTTTCCGGGCCGACGCGCGCTAGCCACCGTCGGGCAGGACCCTGACGGCCGTGTCCGGCGGTGTCTGCCTGGTCAGCCCGTACCAGTAGAACGCGAACAGGTTGTGCTCCCGCCCGTGGTCGAGTCGCTTGGCCACCTTGTTGTGCGGGAAGGCTCGCAGCCCGTTCGGCATCTCAACGACAGCAGCCTCCTCCTGCGCATCGAACGCCCAACGCCCGCCGCCGTGACGCACCATGAGTTCGCCCAGGTAGGCACCCATACTCATGATCATGCTGTGGCGGTGGGCCGCCGGGGGATCGCTCGCCAGGAACGCATCGCAGATGTCGTCGAGTCGAGATGCCTCGTCCGGCTCCCACCCGAAGGGAGTGCCTTCGGCGGCCGCCCCGCGGACGAAAGCGTCAGCCAGATTGCGCATGGCTTCAGCGGTCTCTTCGTCGCTCGGGTTTGCGCGCTTCCGGAATCGGTCGAGGAATTTGCCCATGAGGTGCCTCCACATCGACGCACGGACTACTGCTTACGGAAAAAGGCGTTCGACGACGGCAGAGCCAGTAGGACGATGATCACGATCGCCAGAACCGCTACCAGACCGCCGGCACCCAGCTCGACTGGATGGACCCAGGACGGCAGGCTGTCCCTTAGCCGCCTCGTCACCTCTGCCGCGTCAACGGGAAAATAGTCGCTATTGCTCTCGCCGAGCGAACTCGCATTGATACCCAGGCCAGCCGCGCTGCTGCCCTGGCAGCAGAGCAGGAGACCGCAGAGGACCCACGTGATGATCCGAGCCTGCTGGCGGCCTCTGACGCCAGGATTAGCGCGGTAGCACCATAGGTCAGGACGATGGCGGCGCTGATCCCTACGGCGAACACGGCCAGATCCTCGGGCGCGACTACGCCGTGCGCGGTGCCCCCGAAAACCGTTTCGTAAACGCTCTTGATGGCGGGATAACTGGACAGCGCAGCGATCAGGCTCGGCACCGACGACAGCGCGACTCCCAACAGCAGGAATCCGGTCGTCGAAACGGTGCCGGGACGGGTCTGCACCGGGCCTTGGCAGGAATCAGAGGGGGCAGGCATAAGGTTTCCTCTCGCCTGATGGCCCAGTCCGCTGAGCACGAACTAGACCGCCGCGCTGCTGCTTCACGCCTCACATCGCGCGGTGAGGGCCTCACCGAGGGGTTCTCGACGCCTGTGCGAGCTTCTCAAATTCGGCGTGCTGGTGCCAGTCACCTCTCAGCGACTACGTACTCTGACCGACCCCCGACGAACCAACGGTGAGCAGCACATTGGCCCAATGATCGTTGATCATTGGTCTGACCTGGTGCCCCAGCAGGAATCGAACCTGCGACCTGCAGTTTAGGAAAGGGGCTTGTTCTTCGTGGAATGACCTAGCGGCAAGCTGCACAAACGTGCGCCACGTCGCGAAGGCCATAGATCATTCAGCATATCTTCCGTGCGAGCCAGGACGCAAGCGCCGTTGCCGTGCTTCGCACCCGTACAGCAACGACATCTGCTCTCATGCCTGCCGGTCAGTTGGCAGGCTTCTCCCAGATTGAGACGTGCTGGGCACTCTCGCCAGTGAAGGGCTCCCGTGTCCATCCGTCCCATCGCTCACGAAGGCGCAGTCCGGCGAGCTGAGCCATCAGGTCGAGTTCTGCCGGCCACACGTACCGGAATGGGACCGACCTGCACTCGCCGCGCCCTTCGACGACCTGGACGTAGTTCGAACTCATCGCCTGCGTTGCGACATCGTAGATCGAAAATGCCCACTTGGTCGGGCTGGTGTGGAACGGGACAACATTCTGTCCGGTCGGGAGGCTGCGCAGCTCGGGAGTCATGACCTCGATGACGAAACAGCCTCCCGGTTCGAGGTGGGCAGCAGCGGTGCGGAAGCAGGCGACCTGGGCCTCCTGCGTCGTCAAATTCATGATCGTATTGAAGACGAGGTACGCGACTGAGAACGTGCCATCGACCCTCGTCGTGGCGAAGTCGCCGATCGTGACGCCGATCGAATCACCGCCGGGCTTGTCGCGCATCCGGGCAACCATCGCCCGGGACAGATCGATGCCGTGGACTGGAACTCCACGCTGAGACAGGGGCAGCGCGATACGCCCCGTTCCCACACCCAGCTCCAGGGCTCGGCCGTCGCCGGCGAGTTCCGCCAGTAGGTCGACCGCGGAGTTCACGGCCTTCGGCTGAAACATCGCCGACGCGGGGTCGTCGTATCGGGCCGCCACAGCGTCGCCGAAGAACCCGTCTTCATCATTGAGTTGATCAGTCACGGGCGAACCGTATCCCAGCGACCACTGCGACGCTCGCGGATTTCGCACGCTCGGAGCTTCGCCGCAAGATCTTGGCTGATGGCCGCACGCACCCTCCGCGATTGGCGACGAACGGCGGCTCGGGGTGGCGCACAGCCGCACACGACATCGATCGACCAGCGTGAGTCTTGCCAGTTCGGAAGGGGAATTGCCTGATGGTGGTGGTGCCCCCGGCAGGAATCGAACCTGCGACCTGCGGTTTAGGAAACCGTTGCTCTATCCCCTGAGCTACGAGGGCGCGAGTGCACAGTCTAGCGACCGGTGAGACATCTCGCGGTACGAGGTGCCGCGGGCACCCGCCCGTGTTCCGACCCCAGCTCACGGCTTCCCACTTTACAAACCGTACGTACGTACTGTTAATATCGCCGGCGTGTTCAACAGGTTCCTCCCCGCCCCGGGCACGCCGCGTGTCCTCATGTTCGCCACCCTGGTGAACACCTTCGGCAACGGCGCATACCTCACCACCAGCGCGCTGTTCCTCACCCGCTCGGTCGGCCTGAGCCCGGCCCAGGTGGCGCTCGGCCTGAGCGCGGCGGCCCTGGCCGGCATGGTGCTGACCACCCCCATGGGCTACCTCGCCGACCGCCGGGGCCCCAAGCAGGTGCAGATCGTGGCGCTGGTCGTGCTCGCGGCCTGCTTCACCGGCCTGACCCAGGTCCGCGACCTGTGGTCGTACGTGCTGATCGCCTGCGTGATCGCGGTGGGCGACGCGACGGTGAAGGCGGCCAACGGCGCGATGATCGCGGGCGCGGTGCCCCCGGCGGAGCGGGTGCGCACCCGGGCCTTCATCCGCTCCACGAACAACGCCGGTATCGCGCTGGGCACCCTGGCCGGCGGCCTGCCGCTGCTGCTGGACACCCGCGCGGGCTACCTGGCCGTGCTGCTGGGCAACGCGGTGACGTTCCTGCTGGCGGCCGCCGTCGTCAGGCGGGTCACCGCCGTCGCCCCCGCGTCGGCTCCGGCGGGCGGGCCGCGGATGGTCGCCCTGCGCGATCGCCCGTTCCTGGCGTTCGCACTGCTCGACGGGGTGGTGGCGGCCCTCTACAACGAGGTGCTGAGCCTGGCGCTGCCGTTGTGGCTGATCGCGCACACGCGGGCGCCGGTCGCGCTGGTATCCGCGGCGCTGCTGGTGAACACGATCGGCTGCGTCACCCTGCAGGTGTGGGCGTCACGCGGCACGCACACCGCCGCGGACGCGGTGGGTGTGTCCCGGCGCGGCGCGCTTGTGGTGGCCGCGTCGTGCGTGCTGTTCGGACTGTCGGCGGGGCGGCCGTCGTGGCTGGTGGCGGTGTTGGTGCTGGCGGCGTCGACGGTGCACGTGCTCGGCGAGCTGTGGTTGTCGAGCGCGACGTTCGCGGTCGTCTTCGACCTGGCCCCGGACTGGGCGCAGGGCCAGTATCAGGGCGTACACCAGACGGGGCGGCAGATCGGCAACATGGTGGGGCCGCCGGTCATCACGGCACTGGTCGTCGGCTGGGGCGCCCCGGGCTGGAGCGCCCTCGCCGCGATCTTCGCGGCCGCGGGCCTGGCCGCGCCGCACATCATCCGCTGGGGCCTGCGCCGATCAGGCCGCCAGGGGGCGACCGCCGCTCTGGCCGCCGCAGGCTGACCCGGATCGTCGCCGCAGCCGAGGCGCGACGCCGCGCCCACCGGTCCGCGTCTACACCCGGCGGGTAGCGAGCCGGGGCGGGCGCGACGCCGCGTTCCACATCGGCGGCCACCGCGTGGCCTGGCCCGCTCAGCGGTTGGGGCGCAGGGTCCAGGTGATGGCCAGCTCGCCGGTGGTGATGCCCTCGGCGTTGGCGATGACCACGTTGACCTCGAACTCGGGCCGCTGCCCGGCGTCCAGTTCGGCCACCACGTCCGCGGGCGGCCGGGACAGCGTGGCGGTCGCGCTGACGACGCCCATGGCCAGTTTCTGGTACGCGATACCCGCGCGCACCGCGAGCGGCGTGGCCCGGTGCAGCTGGTCGCCGAACGCGGCGAGCACGATCGCGCCGGAGGCGGTCTCGCCGAGGCTGAACATGGCGCCGGCATGCGGGCCGCCGACGTGGTTGTGCACCGCGGGGTCGTCCGGCAGCGTGGCGACGGCGCGCACCCCGTCCGCGTCGACGGTGATCTCGGTGAACCGGATGCCGAGGGTGCGCGCGAACGGCACGGTGCCCAGCAGGCCTTCGGCGACAGCAGTGGCGTCGATCGTCATGCCCGCCATGTTACCCATCAGTAACTAGCGGGGGCAAGGGGCCGGCCTGGAATGAAGATCGCCGTCTCGGGTCGAAAACCGAGGTGTGACCCCAGGTTTCGGCCCGAAACGGCGATCTTGGCCCACGGCCGCGGTGGCCGCGGGGGGGGCGAGGTGACCCGTCAGCGCCAGCCGACGTCGATCCGGTCACCGCGCTCGTCGAAGAAGTGCAGCGCGTCCATGCGCACCGCGATGGACAGCGGGTGTCCCGAGCTGATCTGCGGGTACGGCGCGAGCCGCACCGCCAGCTCGGCGGCACGCCGGTGGTGCCGGCCCGGGTCCGAGAGAACGCTCTCCCGCTCACGGCTCGACGGCCGTTCGACCACCGAGGTGGCGGCGCCGTTGGAGCGGCCCTTCATCCGGTTGATGACGTGGCCGAAGCGGCGCAGGCGAGAGCCGTGCTCCTCCTGCTCGGCCGCGGACCGGCCGATCTCGTCGACCACGACAGCGGTCGCGCCGATGTCCACGAAGGCCAGCGACTCGTGACCGTGGTGCTCCAGGTAGCGGATGCGGCCCTGCAGCACGTCGCCCGGGGTGTCCGGGGCGACCGGCGTGAGGGCCTCGGCCCGTACGCCGATGACGATGCGCTCGCCGTGGAAGTGCGACACGGCGCGGGCGCGGATGTCGTCCCACTTGAGGTACAGCGACTGCTCGCCCAGGTTGAGCTGGACGTAGCGGTCGAGGTGCACGTAGACCGACGCCTCCAGCAGGTTCATGCGCGGGCTGCCCAGGAAGGCGGCCACGTAGAGGGTGGCCGGCTTGCCGTACACCTGCGTCGGCGTGCCCACGTCCTGCAGCACGCCCTTGCGCATGATGGCGACGCGGTCGGCCATGGTCAGCGCCTCGGCCTGGTCGTGCGTCACGTACACGGTGCTGACGCCCAGCTCGCGGACCAGCCCGGAGATCTCCGCGCGCAGCTCGGCACGCAGGCCGCTGTCGAGGTTGGACAGCGGCTCGTCCATCAGGAACAGCCCGGGACGGCGCACGATGGCACGGCCCATGGCCACCCGCTGGCGCTGGCCGCCGGACAGCTGGCTCGGCTTGCGGCCGAGCACGTCCCCGATGCCCAGTGCGCTGGCCACGTCGGCGACCCGCTCCGCCCGCGGCTCCGGCTCGATGCCGGACAGCCGCAGCGGGAAGCCGATGTTCTCACCCACGGTCATGTGCGGGTACAGCGCGAAGTCCTGGAAGACCATGGCGATGCGCCGGTCACGCGGCGGGAGCTGGTTGGCCAGCTGGCCGTCGAGCATGATGGCGCCGCTGCTGGGATCCTCAAGCCCGGCGATCATGCGAAGCACAGTCGATTTGCCGCAGCCGGAAGGACCCAGGAGCACCATGAACTCCCCGTCGGCCACGTCCAGGCTGACGTTGTCGACCGCTACGGTCCCATCTGGAAAAACTTTGGTGACGTCTTTGAGCGCGACGGTTGTCACCGTCTCCTCCCACAGCCCTCGTTCCGGCCCCGAATCTGGACACTCTCGCGAAAAATCCCCCGCCTTCCTATCGGGTAAACGTTCCATGTTCACGCGGTCACGAATCTATTACCTTGCCGCTCGCCCAGTTCACGACGCTGCGGATGCGGCCGCGAACGCACAGTGTCTTTTTCGGATGGTGCATACGGCGAGGCCCGGACCGCCGTCGCGGTCCGGGCCTCGCCAAGGCGGCGGCGTCCTCAGCGCGGCGGCACCGGTCGCGGCGGCGTCACCTGCTCGCCGAGAAAAACACGGCGCACCACCCGTTCGGCCGCGTGCCCGTCCTCCCAGGCGCAGAAACGGTCACGGAAAGCTGCCCGTCGCTCACTCGACGCGTTCGCGCGGTCCTCGCCGAGCAGCGAGAGCAGTTCGGCGAACGTGCCGGCGACCGGACCCGGCGCAAGCTCGATCACGTCCAGCGACGCGCCGCGGGCGGCGCGGTACTCCGCCCAGTCCGGCACGTAGAGCACGATGGGCCGGTCCAGCACCGCGAAGTCGAAGACCACCGACGAGTAGTCGCTGACCAGGATGTCCGCGGCGAGGTAGAGGTCCTCCACCACCCGATACCCGGACACGTCCTGCACCCGGGCGTCCGGCGAGTCCGCTCCGGGCACCAGGCGGCCGCGCACCAGCACCCGGCCGCGCGGGCCCAGCGCCGCGGCGAGCGCCGCCGGATCGAACGGCGGCAGGGTCAGCGGCTCCGGGCGGGATGTCGGCATGTAGAGCACGACGGTCTCGTCCTCGGGGACGCCCAGCGCCGCCCGCGCCGCCGCGGACTCGGCCGCGCCCGCGCGGGCCAGCCGGTCGTTGCGGGGCGAGCCGGTCTCCAGCGACTCGAACGCGCACGGGTAGGCGCGCTCCCACACCTCGGTGCTGTGGGCGTTCGCGCTGACGCTGAAGTCCCAGCGGTCGCTGCGGCGCAGCAGCGCCGCGAAGTTGTGCTTCTCGCCCGCCGGAAAGCGCTGCTCGTCCAGGCCCATCGCCTTGACCGGGGTGCCGTGGTGCGTCTGCAGGTGCACCTGGCCCGGCCGCTTGCGCACGAAGTCCGGGAAGTTCACGTTGTTGACCAGGTACTTGGCCCGGGCCAGCAGCCGGTAGTAGGCCCGCGAGCCCTCGACCACGTGCGCCGTGCCCGCGGGGACTGCGCCGGCCGCGTCCCGGCCGATCATCCACACCCCGCGCACGTGCGGGGCGAGGCGGCGGGCCGCCTGCTCGACGGCGGCCGGATTGCAGGAGACCTCGCGATACCAGTACGCGGCGTAGCCGGCCAGGTTCTCGTCGAGGGGCAGGCTGCGCTGCAGCCGGTAGTAGGCGCGCGCGAGCAGGCCCAGGTGGGAGCCGGACCCGGCGCGTTCGCGCAGCCCGGCGGCGAGCGCGTCACGCAGGCTGCGCTGGGCCCGCCGCACCGCCTGCACCGCCGCGTACGAGCGCCAGGCCCGCCGGGCCACCAGGCGGTAGCGCAGCCCGTCCGCGCCGCGCGGCGGGGCGAACCCGCCCGCGGGCAGGTAGCGGGCGAACATGTCGGCGGTGCGCAGGAACGAGTGCCGGCGCAGGTTCGGCGGCAGCCGCTCGGTGTTGCCGACGGTCTGCATCAGATGCCAGATCATGCGCGCGAACAGCACCGGCCGGATCGGATCGGCCCGGCTGCCCTGCCGGTCGATCAGCTCCCACGCCCGCTCCCAGTGGGTGAAGACCTCCAGGTGCCGGGGGTTCACGGTGCGCGTGATCGCGCCCTGGCGGCGCTGGCGGTAGGCGTAGCAGACCTCCTCCAGCGTGAAGATCCGCTCCGCGCCCACCAGCAGCGGGTACGTCCAGGAGACGTCCTCGTACCAGCCGGGAGCGAACCGCAGGTCGAGCTTGGCCAGCAGATCCCGCCGCACGATCTTGTTCCACACGGTGTGGATCGTCTTGATCAGGTTCGGGCGGGCCTGCAGGTCGGCTCCGTTGGGCCCGACCGCGGCGGCGAACGAGCGGCGCAGCCTGCTCCGGCGCGGCCGCCCGACGGGGTACGTGCGCTCGAAGTCCACGATCAGCACGTCCGGGGCCTGCTCGCGCAGCGCCCGCGCGACCGTCTCCAGGGAACCCGGGGTGAGCGTGTCATCGGTGTCGACGAACCACACGTACTCGCCGGTCGCCTGGGCCAGGCCGACGTTGCGCGCCTCCCCGAGCCCGACGTTCTGCGCCAGGTGCAGCACCCTGACCCGGGCGTCCCGGGCGGCGTACTCGTCGAAGATCTCGCCGCAGTGGTCGGGCGAGCGGTCGTCGACGGCGATCAGCTCGACGTCGTCGAAGCCCTGGTCCAGGATCGAGTCGAGGCACTCGCGCAGGTAGCCCTGCACCCGGTAGGCGGGCAGGACGATGCTCAGCAGCGTCACGTCGGCATCGGCCCCCTGCGCGGCGGGGCCGGTGCGGCCCGCGTTCGGTGTCGCCTCAACGCTAACAACGCGGACCGCGCTCAAACGGGTGAAACCGGAGGACGGTCGCTCAGCACTCGATCACGTTGACGGCGAGCCCGCCACGTGCGGTCTCCTTGTACTTGACCTTCATGTCGGCGCCGGTCTCCCGCATCGTCTTGATCACCTTGTCCAGGGAGACGAAGTGGTTGCCGTCGCCGCGCATCGCCATCCGGGCCGCGGTGATGGCCTTGACGCTGGCCACCGCGTTGCGCTCGATGCACGGGATCTGCACCAGGCCGCCCACCGGGTCGCAGGTGAGCCCGAGGTTGTGCTCCATCGCGATCTCGGCGGCGTTCTCCACCTGCTCCGGGGTGCCGCCGAGCACCTCGGCCAGCCCGGCCGCCGCCATCGAGCAGGCCGAGCCCACCTCGCCCTGGCAGCCGACCTCGGCCCCGGAGATGGACGCGTTCTCCTTGAACAGCACGCCGATCGCGGCGGCGGTGAGCAGGAAACGCACCACGCCGTCGTCGTTCGCGCCGGGGATGAAGCGGGCGTAGTAGTGCAGCACCGCGGGCACGATGCCGGCCGCGCCGTTGGTCGGGGCGGTGACCACCCGGCCGCCGGCCGCGTTCTCCTCGTTCACGGCGAGGGCGAACAGCGTGATCCAGTCCATGACCCGCAGCGGGTCGGTGGCGAAGTGCTCCTTGGACAGGCTGCGGTGCAGCTCCGCGGCCCGCCGGCGCACCTTCAGACCGCCGGGCAGGGTGCCCTCGACGGTGCAGCCGGTCTCCACGCAGTCCTGCATGACCTGCCAGATGCGCAGCAGCCCGGCCCGCACGTCGGCCTCCGAGCGCCAGGACAGCTCGTTGGCGAGCACGATGTCGCTGATCCGCAGGCCGGTGTCCTTGGCCAGGGCGAGCAGCTCACCGCCCGTCCGGTACGGGAAGCGGACCACCGTGTCATCCGGTTTGATGCGGTCTGCCCCGGCCGCGTCCTCGTCCACCACGAAGCCGCCGCCGACCGAGTAGTAGGTGCGCTCGCGCACGCACGCCCCGGCCGCGTCGAAGGCCGCGAACGTCATCCCGTTGGGGTGGTAGGGCAGCGAGCGCCGGCGGTGCAGGGTCAGCTCGAACGAGGCGTCCTCGATGTCGAGCAGCCGGACCCGGCCCGCCGCCTTGATCTCGCGGAAGCGGGCGTCGGCGGTGGCCGTGTCGACGGTCTCGGGATCGTCGCCGGCCAGCCCGAGCAGCACCGCCTTGTCGCTGCCGTGGCCGTGACCGGTCGCGCCCAGCGACCCGAAGAGCTCGGCACGCACCAGCGCGACATCGCTGAGCAGCCCGTCCGCCTTCAGCCCGGTCGCGAACCGGTTCGCCGCGCGCATCGGCCCGACCGTGTGCGAGCTGGAGGGCCCGATCCCGATCTTGAAAAGGTCGAACACGCTGATCACGGGGTGTGCCTTCCGACGCTGGAACGAACAGCCAACAGTAGCTCTGCCGCCGACCGGACCGTCAGCCGAGTGCTCCCCGGCGGGCTGGCACCGGCTCCGGGCCCCAGCCCCCGCGACGCCGGCTGCACGCCGACGGCGACCTCACGCCCCGTCGAAGATCACGGTTACCGATGTGTAGCCCAGCGAGCGCATCATGCTCTCCAGGGTCTTACGGGTGTTCTCCTCGGCCCGCTGCTGCAGCGTGCTCTTCTTCGCCGCGTCGGCCAGCTGCTGCTCAGCCCGCAGCAGGGTCTCCTGCTGCCGGTTCGGGTCGCCGTCGAAGAACTCGCCCACCCGGTTGATCAGGCCCCGCTCCTCGGCGAAGACGTAGCTGCGGTCCAGATCCAGCTTCGGCTCGGCGACCTGCGGCGCGGGCAGCGTGATGGTGACCGACTTGCGGTCCGGCGAGACGACGATCTTGTCGTCGGAGAGGTTGCTGAAGTCGACGTAGGCCTCGACCGTGCCCGCCGCCACGAACAGCGTGCGCTGGTTGAGCAGCCAGTCGGGGATGAACTTGCGGTCCTCCTTGAGGTCGACGATGACCTCGAAGTTGCCCTCGGCCGCGACGAACCGGCTCAAGTCCTTGATCGACAGCAGCAGCGGCGGCTGCGAGTTGTCGGTCGTCCGCTCCGCGAACGGGTTGCCGAACTTCGGGATCAGCCCGGCCGCGGTCAGCCCGAAGTAGCCGCCGGCCAGCACGCCGAGCACCACCACCAGGGCCAGGAACGCGCGGCCCAGCCGGGACCGGCGGGGCGGCTCGACCAGCACGGTCTCCTCGTCGTCGGGACGCTGCCGGGGCAGCGGTTCGGTCGGCCGGGACCGGCCGGGTTTGAATTCCGGCAGGTTCTGCGTCGGCTCGTCGGCGGCGCCCATTGACGTCTCCTGTCTGACCGCTGGGGTGTACGGACACCACGGTATTACCCGACGCCGACAACAAGCACCCTCTGCGGTCGGACGAATACGCGATAGCCGCGCGACGGGCCGGGCGGCCGTCAGCCGAAGGCGGCGATGCCGGTGAGGCGCTGGCCGAGCACGAGCTGGTGGATCTCCGAGGTGCCCTCGTAGGTCAGCACGCTCTCCAGATTGTTGGCGTGACGCAGCACCGGGTACTCCCCGGAGACGCCGTTGGCGCCGAGGATGGTGCGGCACTGCCGGGCGATCGCGATCGCCTCGCGCACGTTGTTCAGCTTGCCCGCGCTGACCATCTCCGGGCGCAGCGCGCCGCGGTCGGCCGTGCGGCCCAGGT
Organism: Catellatospora chokoriensis; assembly: GCF_011297315.1. NCBI lineage: Bacteria > Bacillati > Actinomycetota > Actinomycetes > Micromonosporales > Micromonosporaceae > Catellatospora > Catellatospora chokoriensis. The sequence goes on along the minus strand of NZ_JAAOTI010000010.1, from coordinate 176,938 downwards.
GCAGCGCGAGCAGGAAGCCTTTCTGCAGCTCCAGCGCCATGTCGGCGAGCTTGGCCTGGGTGAGCTGGAAGCCCGCGATCGGCCTGCCGAACTGGATGCGGGTGCCGGCGTACGCGATGGCCGCGTGCAGGCAGTCGCGGGCCGCGCCGAGCGCCCCCCAGACGATGCCGTAGCGGGCCTCGGTGAGGCAGCTCAGCGGGGCCTTCAGGCCCTGGGCGCCGGGCAGGATCGCGTCGGCGGGCAGCCGCACCTCGTCCAGCACGATCTCACCGGTGGCGCTGGCCCGCAGCGAGAGCTTGCCGGTGATCTCCTTGGCGGTCACGCCGGGCGTGTCCATCGGCACCGCGAATCCGCGCACGCCCTCGTCGGTGCGGGCCCAGACCACGGCGACGTCGGCCACCGGCGCATTGGTGATCCACATCTTGCCGCCGTGCAGCACCCAGCCGTCGCCGTCACGGCGGGCCCGGGTGGACATGTTCGCCGGGTCGGAGCCGTGGTCGGGCTCGGTCAGGCCGAAACAGCCGATCAGCTCACCGGAGGCCATACCGGGCAGCCAGCGCTGCTTCTGCTCCTCGGAGCCGTACTTCCAGATCGCGAACATGGCCAGCGAGCCCTGCACGCTCACCAGCGAGCGCACACCCGAGTCGGCCGCCTCCAGCTCCAGGCAGGCCAGCCCGTACGCGACGGCGGACGATCCGGCGCAGCCGTAGCCCTCGAGGTGCATGCCGAGCAGGCCGAGCGCGCCGAAGTCGCGGGCCAGCTCGCGCACCGGGGCGTGGCCGGTCTCGTACCAGCCGGCCACGTGCGGGCGTACCTTGTCGTCGACCAGGCGCCGGACCACGGCGCGGATCTGCAGCTCCTCATCGGTGAGCAGCGAGTCCAGGTCGAGCAGATCGAGGGGGAGCACCGGAGAGGTCACGAGGCCACCTTAACGGCGGCTAAGCCATCAGGTAAACGACGGCCGGGTTCGGCCGCCGACCGCACCCGCCAGGAGCGGAAGTCCGCGCAGCGGACGAGCGACCGGCGGGTAAGGGAGGCTGAGAGGCCGAACCCCGCGCCCGCGAAGGCGGGCGCCAGCAGCTCAGCTCAGGACCAGGACGCGGACGTGGATCTGGTGCCGCTGCTGCAGCGCCGCGCGCAGCGCCCGGTGCAGCCCGTCCTCCAGGTAGAGCTCGCCCTGCCACTGCACCACGTGGGGGAAGAGGTCGCCGTAGAACGTGGAGTCGTCTGCCAGGACCCGGTCCAGGGCCATCTCCAGCTTGATCGTGATCAGCTGGTTGAGCGACACCCGCTCCGGCGGGATCTCGGCCCACTGCTTGAGGGTGTACCCGTGCTCCGGGTACGGCCGCCCGTCGCGCACCGCCTTGAAGATCACGCCTGCCCTCCCTCCGAAACCGAGTGCGCTCAGCCTAACCGCCGTCGGCGACGTTACGCGCACCCGCCGACACCTGCGCCGCTTCCACGGTCGCTCCCCAGGTCCCGCGGTGGACCACCTCGTCGAGTGACCTGCGGCCCCGGGCGAGTGACGCCGACCGGTGATCGGCCGCCCGGTAGCCCACGCTCACCGCGCCGACCGGGGTGTGCCCGGCCGGCACGCCGAATGCCGCGCGGAACGCGTCGAGCCGCTGCGGCGGGATGCCGAAGAAGCACGCGCCCAGGCCCTCGTCCACCGCGGTGAGTAGCATCAGCAGCGCGGCCATGCCGGTGTCGACGTGCCAGTACGGCACCGCCCAGCGCGCCTCGTCGCGATCCGTCCAGCCCTTGTCGGACTCGGCGTACCGGTCCAGGTACGCCGACTTGTCCGACAGCGGAACGATGATCAGCGGTGCGGTGCGCATGCCGTCCAGCCACCGGGTCCGCGCGCCGGCCGGCGGGCTCGCCGCCGTCCAGAAGCGTTCCCGGTCGCCTGCCGCCTCCAGCACCAGGAACGCCCAGCCCTGGGCGAACCCGGCCGAGGGCGCCCGGGTGGCGTGGCTCAGCAGCCGCTGCACGACCTCGGCCGGCACCGGCCGGTCCGGGTCGTAGCGGCGCACCATCCGGCGCCGGCGGACGACGTCGGCGAACTCCACGCTCAGGCCCCGAGGTCGGCGCGGATTCCCCAGGTGCCCTGCCAGGTCTCGTCGGGGGCCAGCTCGACCAGGTCCCGGCCCGAGCGCATCGCATCCGGCGGGCAGGTCATCGGCTCGATCGCGACCGCGCGGCGGTGCCGCTCGCCGGTCAGCGTGTGCGCGGTGAACAGCTGCCACCAGTGGAAGTTCGCGTCGGCCCAGACGTGCACCGCGCGCCCGTCCGGGGCGCTGATGCTGACCGTCGAGCCGCCGTCGCCGTCGCGGACCAGGTCGCCGAACGCCGTGTCGAGCTCCAGCGCGCCGATGCGCCGCGGCTCGGTGAAGTCGAACTCGCCGCCGGCCACCTTCGCCGCGCCGATCGGCAGCATGCGGCCGTCGACCAGCAGCCGGGTGCGCGCGGGCACCGTCAGCGTCAGCTCGTCCACCGTGTGGCCGGGGATGCGCAGGTACGGGTGCGTGCCGACGCCGAAGGGCGCGGGGTCGGCCGAGCGGTTCGTCACGTGGTGCGTCACGGTCAGGCCGAGATCGCCCAGCCGGTACTCGACCCGCAGGTCCAGCCGCCACGGGTAGCCGATCTGCGGCTCCAGCCCGCACTCCAGCGCGAGCAGGCCGTCGGACTGCTCCGCCACGTGCCAGGGCAGCCAGCGCACCAGGCCGTGGATCGCGTTGTGCAGGGACGGCTCGCTGAGCGGAAGCTGGTGGGCCTGGCCCGCGTGGCGGTAGTGGCCGTCGCGGATCCGGTTCGGCCAGGGCATCAGCAGCTGGCCGGAGCCGGCCGGGCAGAGCTCGCCCTCGGCGTAGCCGTCGAGGATCTCGGTCCCGCCCACCGAGTAGCCGCGCAGGCCGCCGCCGACCTCTACGACGGTCGCGGTCTGATCACCGTGGCTGAGCGTCCATTGGGTGCCGGACGGCCGAAAGTTGGTCACGATCTCGCACCCTACATTGCTTTCTAGGGCGCCAGGCGCTCCACGATCCACCTGTCCGCGCCGCCGTCCGGCTCCCTGCGGAAACGGAGCCGATCGTGCAGCCTGCTGCGCCTGCCCTGCCAGAACTCCACGGTCTCCGGCTCCACCCGCAGCCCGCCCCAGTGCTCGGGCAGCGGCACGTCGTCCTCGGCCGGGAACGACTGCTCGGCGGCGGCGTACGCGTCGTCCAGCGCCTGCCGGTCGGGCAGCACCGAGGACTGCGCGCTGGCCCACGCGCCCAGCTGCGCCCCGCGCGGGCGCAGCCGGAAGTACTCCTCGCTCACGTGCCGGTCCACCGGCGCGATCCGGCCGCACACCACCACCTGGCGGCCCATCGCGAACCACGGGAAGAGCAGGCTGGCGTACGGGTTGGCCAGCGCCTCCCGGCCCTTGCGCGAGGCGTAGTTGGTGAAGAACACGAAGCCGCGCTCGTCGTAGCCCTTGAGCAGCACGGTGCGGCTGCTGGGCCGCCCCTGCGCGTCGGCCGTGGCGACGATCATCGCGTTGGGCTCCGGCAGCTCCGCGGCGACCGCCTCTGCGAACCACCGCCCGAACTGGGTGGGCCAGTCCGCGGCGAGGTGCTCCTCGACGAGCGGCTCCTCGCGTACGGCCGGGCGCTGCGCGGCGGCGGGCTCGTATTCACGGCGCATGCGCGCCAGGTCGTGGGGCGCGGCGGAGGGGCCGGTGGTCAAGGTGTGCTCCAAGTCACGTAGTCATCCTGTCGCACTGCGTATCAGCAGTGGAAATCGTGTCGTGCCAGCTCGCCCCCGGTGGAAATCCCGTTGACAAGGCCATCGTCGACCGAAGATGTCGCGTCCGGCACGTGCGGGGCGGGTCGCCAAACGGTTACCCGCGGGGCAAGATGTTGCTCGAACTGAACCTAACCTCAGGTCCGAGAACCGGGAGAACGACATGTCCGACTTCAAGCCGGGCCTGGAGGGCGTGATCGCCTTCGAGACCGAGATCGCCGAGCCCGACAAGGAAGGCGGCGCGCTTCGCTACCGGGGCGTCGACATCGAGGATCTGATCGGCCAGGTCTCCTTCGGCAACGTCTGGGCGCTGCTGGTGGACGGCAAGTTCGGCCCGGGCCTGCCGCCCGCCGAGCCGTTCCCGGTGCCCGTGCACTCCGGTGACATCCGCGTCGACGTGCAGTCCGCGGTCGCCATGCTCGCCCCGTACTGGGGCCTGGGCCAGCTCCTCGACATCTCCGACGAGCAGGCCCGCGAGGACCTCGCCCGGGTGTCGGTGACCGCGCTGTCCTTCGTGGCGCAGTCGGCCCGCGGCCTGGGCCTGCCGGCCGTGCCGCAGAAGGAGATCGACAAGGCGCAGACCATCGTCGAGCGCTTCATGAAGCGCTGGCGCGGTGAGCCCGACCCGCGGCACGTCAAGGCCGTCGACGCGTACTTCATCTCGGCCGCCGAGCACGGCATGAACGCCTCCACCTTCACCACCCGGGTCGTCGCCTCCACCGGCGCCGACGCCGCGGCCTGCATCTCCTCCGGCATCGGCGCGCTGTCCGGCCCGCTGCACGGCGGCGCGCCCTCGCGGGTGCTGCACATGATCGAGGGCGTGGAGCGCTCCGGCGACGCCGAGGGCTACGTCAAGGGCGTGCTGGACCGCGGCGAGCGGCTGATGGGCTTCGGCCACCGGGTCTACCGGGCCGAGGACCCGCGCGCCCGCGTGCTGCGCCGCACCGCCAAGGAGCTGGGCGCGGCCCGCTACGAGGTGGCCGAGGCGCTGGAGAAGGCCGCGCTGGCCGAGCTGCGCGCCCGCCGCCCCGACCGGGTGCTGGAGACCAACGTCGAGTTCTGGTCCGCGGTCGTGCTCGACTTCGCCGAGGTGCCCGCGCACATGTTCACCTCGATGTTCACCTGCGCCCGGGTGGCCGGCTGGTCCGCGCACATCATGGAGCAGAAGAAGCTGGGCCGCCTGGTCCGCCCGTCGGCGACGTACGTCGGCCCCGGCACCCGCAAGGCCCAGGAAGTCGAGGGCTGGAACGCGATCAGCCACCACTGATCCGTCCGTACACCGCGAAGGGCGCCCGCACCACGGGCGCCCTTCGCGCGTGAGGACCATCACGGGGGAAACGGTGGGACGGCGCCCAGGGGTGGGTCGTTGACGTGGGAGAATGCGGCATTGGCAGCGTCGCCGATGCTCTCTCGCACGATCTGACACGCCTGAAGGACTGATGTCATGGCCGAGACGCCGATCAAGATCCCTGCCGAGCTCCTGCCTGCCGACGGCCGGTTCTGCTGCGGCCCGTCCAAGGTGCGGCCCCAGGCGGTGGAGGCGCTCAGTTCGGTCGCCGGCTCCTTCCTCGGCACCTCGCACCGGCAGAAGACGGTGAAGAACCAGGTCGCCCGCTTCCGGCAGGGCCTGGCCGACTTCTTCGGCCTGCCCGAGGGCTACGAGGTGATCATCGGCAACGGCGGCACCACCGCCTTCTGGGAGGTCGCCGCGTTCTCCCTGATCAAGGACCGGGCCCAGTTCGCCACGTTCGGCGAGTTCGGCGCGAAGTTCGCCAAGGCCGTCAAGGACGCCCCGTTCCTGGGCGCGCCGACGGTGCACAAGGGCGAGCCTGGCAGCGCCGCGTTCCTGACCGCGGAGGCGGGCGTGGACGCGTACGGCATCACGCAGAACGAGACGTCGACCGGTGTCGCCGTGCCCGTGCAGCGGGTGGCGGGAGCCGACCCCGGCGCGCTGATCCTGCACGACGCCACCTCGGCCGCGGGCGGCCTGGACGTGGACCTGACGCAGAGCGACGTCTACTACTTCGCGCCGCAGAAGTGCTTCGCCTCGGACGGCGGCCTGTGGATCGCCATCCTCTCCCCGGCCGCCATCGCGCGGGCCGAGGAGATCAAGGCGGGCGGCCGGTACATCCCGGCGTTCCTGGACCTGGTCACCGCGATCGAGAACTCGCGGCTGGAGCAGACCCTGAACACGCCGGCGCTGGCCACCATCTTCCTGGCCGCCGAGCAGACCGACTGGATGAACGCGCAGGGCGGCCTGTCCTGGGCGGCGCAGCGCACCGCGGAGAGCGCCGAGATCCTGTACCGCTGGGCGGAGAAGTCGCCGGTGGCGACGCCGTTCGTGACCGATCCCGGCCTGCGCTCCAATGTGGTCGCCACGATCGACTTCAACGACGGCATCGACGCGGCCGCGATCGCGAAGACGCTGCGCGCCAACGGCGTGGTCGACACCGAGCCGTACCGCAAGCTGGGCCGCAACCAGCTGCGCGTCGCGCTCTACCCGGCCATCGAGCCGTCGGACGTGCAGGCACTGACCGCGAGCATCGACTACGTGATCGAGCAGCTGTAGACCGTTTCGCGCAACTGATGCGGCGGGGCCCGAAGGGCTCCGCCGCGTTTTCGTCCGCGTACCGGTGAATCCATGCGGCATTTGGGCCTATTTACGGAAGTCTTGGATAGGCTCGCCGCTTCCGCCGGGTGTAGCCAGCGGCACGGCTGGGCAACTGCCTGCAGAGCGAGCCCACCCGACCAGCGCAAGGGGTCCACTGGTGACAACGCAGACGGAACCGACCGGAAAAAAGACGCCGGACGCGTCAACTCCGGCCGGGGCCTCCCGTGTCTTGACGGTCATGACAGCCAACCCAGCGGCGCCGGCGCGCACCCTTCCGTCCGGCACCACGCTCCCCCCGGCCGCGACGGCACCGCGCCCACCGGCGCACGCTCCGACGGCCGGCCATCCCGCCACGCAGGTCGCGGCTGCCGCCCAGGCTCCCGAGGAGCACCCGGACGGCGCGCCCGCCGCGCGTCCGGCCACACCCCGGCTGCTGGTCCTCGACGGGCTGCGGCTGGCCGCGGCGCTGCTGGTGGTCTCCCATCACCTGGTACGCGGGCCGTGGGGCGTCGAGCCCGGCTCGCTGTTCGGCCCACTGGCCGCCGTCGCCTCCCTCGGCTGGCTCGGGGTGAACCTGTTCTTCCTCATCAGCGGGTTCGTCATCTGCCTGAGCAGCTGGGGCCGCGGCCTCGGCGAGTTCACGGTCTCCCGGGTCGTCCGGCTGTTCCCGGCATACTGGGTCGGCGTCGTGCTGACCACCGCGGTGCTGGCCGCCTGGCCCGCGCTGCGCGGGCCGCTGCCCGCCCCCGAGTCGCTGGTCAACCTGACCATGCTGCAGAGCGGGCTGGGCGTCACCGACCAGGACTGGTCGTACTGGTCGCTCGGCGCGGAACTGCGCTTCTACCTGCTGTTCGCCATCGTGGTCTGGCTGGGCGTGACCTGCCGCCGGGTCGTCTACTTCTGTGCCGTGTGGACCCTGGTCGCGGTCTTCTCCACCACCTGGGACCAGCGCTGGATCGACAACATGATCGTCCCGGAGTTCGCGCCGTACTTCGTGGCCGGCGTGGCGCTGTTCCTGATCCACCGGTTCGGGGCCAACCTGCTGCTGTGGGGGCTGGTCGGGGCGAACTGGCTGATCGCGCTGTACCGGCTGCAGGGCTACCCGGCACTGGAGCACTTCCACCAGAGCTGGTGGAGCGTGGCGGCCGTGGTCACCGGCTGCTTCGCGCTGCTCTCGGCGATCGCGCTCGGCGCGTTCCACCGCGTCGGCTGGCGCTGGCTGACCGTCGCGGGCGCGCTGACCTATCCGCTCTACCTGATCCACCAGGCCGTCGGGCAGACCCTGATCCTGGCGCTGCGCGGGCACGCGCCGCACTGGCTGCTGCTGGCCGGGATCGTCGCGCTGCTGCTGGGCGCCTCCTGGCTGATCCACCGCTATGTGGAACGTCCGCTCGGCGGCCGGCTCAAGCGCAGCCTCACCACCTCGCTCGCGGCCGTACGCAGGGGCTGAACCGCCCCCACCGGCCACCGTGGACACGCCGGATATGTCCGCACGCGAATGTGAGCGTGTCGTCAGACTCGGCGTGGCGGGTGCGCGGGTGTGCCTTCAACGCGTACGGTGTTGTCTTGGGAACGTCATACCGTGGCCGGGAGCTCCCCCCGGCAGCCACGGCATGGACCGGCACAGGGGACGGAGGCTGACGATGCGACCCGTACGGTTCGTCGCCCTCTCCGAAGACGGCCAGGCGCTCGTCCTCGCGGACGAGGTCGGTCGTCTACTGGCGCTGCCCATCGACGACCGCGTCGCCTCGGCGACGCACCCCGATCGCGGCTCCAACGCGCACACGATGACCATCACCGCGTCGCCCTTCGACGCGGCCACCGTGCTGTCCCCGCGGGACATCCAGTCGCGCATCCGCTCCGGCGAGAGCGCCGACGACGTGGCCCGCATCGCGGGCGTGCCGGTGGACCGCGTGCTGCGCTACGCCGGCCCGGTGCTGCAGGAACGGGCCATGCTCGCCCAGCACGCGCGGCGCACCCGGCTGAAGAGCTCCGACAAGGGCGCGACCCTCGCCGACGTCGTCGACGGCCGGCTGGCCCAGCACGGCATCGACACCGAGAAGATCTCCTGGGACGCCTACCGCCGCGACGACGGCACCTGGCGCATCGTGGCCACCTGGCCCTCGGGCAAGGCCACCGCGCAGGCGATCTGGGAGCTCGACCGCAACCGGCAGTCGGTGTCGCCCTACGACGACATGGCGCAGTACCTGTGCGCCGAGCGTCCCACCCAGATCCTGGGCCAGGACCCGACCGCGGGCCAGACGCCGACGCCCAGCCGCAGCGGTCACGGCCTGCCCACCGCCGCCGACACCGCGCGCCGCCCCGGCCGTGACCCGATCCGGGCCGGTCGCGACGCGCTGGTCGCCGCGATGGACCGGCCCCTGGGCAGCGGCCCCGGCCGCGGCCTCGACGTGCCCTCCGACGCGCCGCGCCAGCGCCCGGCCAGCGCCGTGCTGGCCGGTGGCCGCGACAGCAGCGCCTTCGACGAGGACGCGGACGCGCCCAAGGAGGTGCCGGCCGTGCCGTCGCTGGCCGTGCTCCGCCCGCGCCGGCAGCCCGCGGCCGACAACACCGCGACCGGCCCCGGCGACAAGCCGCGCAAGCGCCTGCCGAGCTGGGACGACGTGCTCTTCGGCGGCGCCCCGGCGGCCCGGGAGAGCTGACCCGTCCCTTTCGCCCCGCCGGGCCCGTTCCGGCGGGGATAGGGTGGGTACTCATGGAGTTCACCACTGTGGGCCGCACCGGCCTGACCGTCAGCAGGCTCTGCCTCGGCACCATGAACTTCGGACCCAAGACGTCCGAACCCGACAGCCACGCCATCATGGACCGCGCACTCGACCACGGCATCAACTTCTTCGACACCGCCGACGTGTACGGCTGGCAGCTCGGCGAGGGCATCACCGAACAGATCATCGGCCGCTGGTTCGCGCAGGGCGGGGGCCGCCGCGACAAGGTCGTGCTGGCCACGAAGGTGTACGGCAAGATGGGCGAGTGGCCCAACGAGCAGGGCCTGTCCGCCCGGCACATCGTCAAGGCCGCCGACGCGTCGCTGCGCCGGCTGCAGACCGATTACATCGACCTGTACCAGATGCACCACGTGGACCGGAAGACGCCGTGGGACGAGATCTGGCAGGCGATGGAGACCCTCGTCGCCGCCGGCAAGGTGCTCTACGTCGGCTCGTCCAACTTCGCCGGCTGGCACATCGCGGCCGCGCAGGAGGCCGCGCGCAGCAGGCACTTCCTCGGCCTGGTCTCCGAGCAGTGCATCTACAACCTCATGACGCGCCATGTCGAGTTGGAGGTGATCCCCGCGGCGATGCAGTACGGCGTCGGCATCATCCCATGGTCGCCGCTGCACGGCGGGCTGCTGAGCGGGGCGCTGCGCAAGATCAAGGACGGCACGGCGGCCCGGTCCGGCGAGGGCCGCGCGACCGACACCCTCGCCGAGCACCGCGGCACCATCGAGGCGTACGAGAAGCTCTGCGAGTCGCTCGACGCCGACCCGGCCGACGTCGCGCTGGCCTGGCTGCTGTCCCGCCCCGGCGTGACCGCGCCCATCATCGGCCCGCGCACCGCGGAACAGCTCGACAAGACCCTCGGCGCCCTCACCCTCACCCTGGATGAGGACACCCTGACCCGCCTCGACGAGCTGTTCCCGCCCGTCGGCAAGGGCGGCCCAGGCCCCGAAGCCTGGGCCTGGTGACCGGTTCGCTCGGCGGGTGAAGATCGCTGTTTCGTGCCAAGAGGTGAGGTCAGACCACACTTTCCGACACGAAACAGCGATCTTCAAGGTTCCGCGTGGTCGGAGGGTCGGCTCAGACCGGGTGGTGGGCGAGCGGCGTGTAGGACGGGTTCGGCCCGAGCATGCTGCGGACCAGGACGAGTTCCGTGACGGGCCAGGCCGGGCCGGTGTAGTCGCGGAGCGTGGCCAGGTCGGCGGTGAGGTCGGGGTGGCTGATCCGGTCGCCGGGTCGGGCCACGGTGAGGTGCGGGGCGAAGCGCTTGTCGTCCGGGTGCAGGCGGCGGGCCCGCAGCTCGCGGCGCACCGCCCGGCCCACCCGGGTGAGGCCCTCGACGTCGCCCTCGACACCTGCCCAGAGCACCGTGGAACGTCCGTGGCCGAACTTGCCGCCGCCACGGATTCGCAGCTCGCCCACCGGACCCTCCACTGCGGACACGGCCAGCGCCGCCGGTCCGGCCGACTCGTCGGGCACCTCGCCGAGGAACGCCAGGGTGAGGTGCCACCGCTCGGAGGGGGTGACCCGGGCGCGGGCCCGGCCGACGGCGAGGGAGTCCACCACGGCGGCCAGGTGGTCCACTGCGTCCGGTGGCGGGAAGACCGCGACGAACAGGCGCATCAGCCCTCCGCGAGGACCACTCCCGCGGCGATGAGCGCACCCTCGACCCGGACCCGCTCGATCTGCAGGTCGAGGCCGTCCACCTCGGTCAGGTGCTCGTCGATGCCGAGGCACTGGCACGCGTCGCGCAGCGCCTGGTCGTAGTCGGCGTCGTCGCGGGGCAGCTCGCGCAGCCGGTCGACGATCTCCTCGAACGGCACCAGTGGCGGACCGGCCGGCGCGGGCTGTGGCAGCCAGGCGGGCGCGAGGCCCACCGCGCTGAGCCGCTCGGCGGCGAACTGGACCATGGTCTCCCGGGCGGAGCCGATGGCGACGGTGGCAACCCGGGCCGCGGCGACCCAGGGCGGCCCGGCGGGCGGGGCCAGGTCGAACGCGCGCTCCAGCCGGTCCAGGGTGCGCTGCTCATGCCAGGACTCGCGGACCTGCTCGGCCCGGCTGCGCATCTGCGTGACGACGTCATCGGCGCAGATGGCGGCGGCGATGGCCGCAGGCATACCGACGAGCGCCATCACTCCGAGAGTGAGCGGAAGAGCGCTGTCGGTCGCCACATCAAACGACACTATGCCCACCTGGCCTTTCCTCGCCAGTTGATTGACGTCACGGATGATTGGCCGCGTGGCCGGAATAATTCCGCTGGTGCCGAACCGGCGGTCAGGCCTCGATCACGACCGTCTTCACCAGCTTGTCCGCGATGGTCTGCCGTTTGGCGTCCCACAGCGGGAACAGGAAGCCCAGATAGCAGATGACCGCGTCGACGAGGTGCGCCAGGTCGCGCAGGAACGCCCGGCCGGCGCCGACCGTCCTGCCGGTGTCCGCGTCGACCAGCTTGACGCCCAGCACCCGCCGTCCCCAGCTGAAGCCGGTGTCACCGGCCAGGACCCACCGGTGGTGTCCGACCACGGCGAGCCCCACCAGCAGGACGGTCCAGTAGACGACCCCGCCGCCGCTCGGCTGCCCGGGCACGACCTGCCCGGTGCGGGAGTCGAGCGACGGCGCGACCACGACGGGCCCGTCCAGCACGTAGGCGAGGACGACGAAGGCGGCGGCGACCAGGAGGTCGATCAGCGCCGCACCGACGCGCTTGATCCAGGATGCGTGGCTCACGCCGGGCTCCGATGGGGTGAGAGGGTTACTGGGTCGCCGTGCGCAGCAGTCCGCGCAGCTCCGCGACGATGGCGGGATCGCCGGTGACGGTCACCGTCTCGTCGCCCGCCCGCCGCCACAGCCAGCGCAGCAGCGCGTCCGGCGAGCCGGTGAGCTCGGCGGCGGCCGCGCCGTCGCCCTCGGTCACGGTGAGCACGTCCGGTCCGATCGCGACCAGCCAGCGCCGCCCGTCCGCGGCCAGCGCGACGGACCGCCCGCTGCCGGCGGCCAGCCCGTCGACGAAGTCGTCACGCCAGGTGGCGGCGCAGTATTCCAGGAAGACGCGCAGCACCTCGTCGATGCCGTCGAGGGCCAGGTCCGCCGGGACGTCCACGGACGGCGTCCCGGCCGCCAGCTCGGCGTCGATGCGGTGGATCACCGTCTCCTGGGCCATCCGGCGACGCCAGAAGCCCACCGTGGGGTCCGGCGCATACCAGTTGCCGGCCGGCTCGTCGTCGGCGCGCGCGGCGAACTCCTCGGTCAGCTCCCGGTAGGCCCGGCGCAGCAGCGCCGACGGTTCCTCGGTGGCGAGCCGCGGCGGCGGCCAGTCCTTGGGCTCGGCCCCGTCCCGTATGCAGGCGATCTTGTGCAGGTAGACCGCGGCGACGTGACGGTCCAGATCGGCCACCGTCCAGCCGGGGCAGGTCGGCACCGGCCGGTCGAGGTTGCCGGTGCTGACCTCGACCAGCCGGGCGAAATCAGATTCGAGTGCGGCATGGAAGTCCATGGGCCGCATTCCATCACGCGACGGCGACACTCTCCTGGCGCACGACCCGCACCCGCGGCGTCGGCCGCGCTTGGAAGGCCAGCCGGTCCCCGGCGTGACGCAGCTGCCAGACGAGCGCGGCCAGCGCCGCCAGCAGGGAGACCGCGCCGCCGAGCCAGATGCCGGCCGCCGCGCCGAAGTGCTCCGCGATCCAGCTGATGACCATCGAGCCGATGGGCGCGGTGCCCAGGAAGATCAGCACGTACAGCGCCATCACCCGGCCGCGGAACGCCCCGTCGACGCCGAGCTGCACCCGCTGGTTCGCGGCCTGGCCCAGGAACACGGTGCTGAACCCGGTCGGCACCAGCAGCAGCAGGACCAGCCACTTGTACGGCGCGAACCCGACCGCGATCGCCAGCAGCCCGAACGCGACCGCGGCAGCCAGCAGCAGGTATACCGAGGGGCGGCCCTTGCGGGCGGTGCCCGCCAGCGCGCCGGCCAGGGAGCCGACCGCCAGTGCCGTGTTGAACAGGCCGAAGGTCGCCGCGCCGGTGGCGAACACCGTCTTGGCCAGCAGCGCGAGCGTGAGCTGGAAGTTGTAGCCGAACATCGCGATCACGAACATCATCGCCATCGGCAGCAGCAGGTCGTGCCGGGTACGCACGTAGCGCAGCCCGTCGACGACCTTGGCCTCGGCGCGCTCGTCACGCGGGAGCAGTTCCGGGCGGTGCAGCTCGGTGGGGTTCATCCGGGCCTGCATGAGCACCGGCGCGATCGCCATCACGGTGCTGACCAGGAAGACCGGGCCGGTGCCGAGCCAGGCGATGGCGACACCGGCCAGCGCCGGGCCGGTGATGCGGGCGGTCTGGAAGGTGGCGGCGGACAGCGACAGGGCGTTGGGCAGCAGCGGCTTGCCGACCAGCTCCGACACGAACGCCTGGCGCACCGGCGTCTCGATGGCCTGGGCCACGCCGAGCAGGCCCGCGAAGATCATGATGTGCCACAGCTCGATGACCCCGGTGGCGATCAGGATCGCCTGCGCGATGGCCAGCACGGCCCACACGCCGTTGGAGACCATCAGCAGGGTGCGCTTGTCGAAGCGGTCGGCCAGCGTGCCCGCGTACAGGGTGAGCAGCATGACCGGGACGAACTGGAGTGCGGTGACCAGGCCCAGCGCGGTCGGGGAATCGTTGCTCAGCTCCAGGACCAGCCAGTCCTGGGCGACGTACATCATCCACACGCCGATCAGCTTGATCAGCTGACCGCCCGCGAAGAGCCGGTAGTTGCGAACCGTCAGGGAACGGAAGGTGGTGCTCAGTCTTGCCCGCACGCGGAGTGCGCCTCCTCGGATAGCCTTGCCGCCGCTCACCGGCCGGGGTGTCCCGGTCGGATCGGACGGATCAGGCCTCCGCTTGCCCTGATCGCGGGATGCCCCGCGATCAGTCGCGCGCGAGCCGCTCCAGCAGTGCTGCGGCACGTATCACCGTGTCGCGTTCCTGGGCGGTCAACCCCGCCAGCTTGCCGGCCAGCCATTCGTCGCGCACCCGCTGGTAGTCCTCCAGCACCGCGAGCCCCTGTTCGCTGGGCGACAGCAGAACCTGCCGCCCGTCGGTGGGGTGCGGGGTCCGGCTGATCAGACCGCGTTCTTCCAGCTTCGCCACGATCTTGGTCATCGTGGGCGGTTGCACCCGCTCCGCCTCGGACAGCTCGCGCGGGGTGAGCGCGCCGCCGATCCGGAGGCTGGTGAGGGCGGACAGCTGGGTCACGGTGAGATCGCCGACCGGGCGCTCCTGGCGCAGCCGACGGTTGAGCCGGGTGATGGCGTCGCGGAGCCGCTCGGTCAGCTCCTCGGGAGAAGCTTGCGTCACCATCACCACCTGCTCCGTCACGCTTATTAGCTTAGCTAATAAGCCTGGCTAACGATATCCCTTTACCGAGGTGAGAGCGGTCACGCTCTCAGAAAACCAGCTTCTCCAGCGCGCCCACGGCGAAATAGACCACGAAGAGCAGCGCCACGATCCACAGCAACGGGTGCACGTCGCGCAGCTTGCCCTTACTGGCCTTGATCAGGACATACGTGATGACGCCCGCGCCGATGCCGTTCGAGATCGAGTAGGTGAACGGCATGATCACGATGGTGAGGAACGCCGGGATGCCGATCTCGTAGTCGGTCCAGTCGATGTTGCGCACCGCGGTCATCATCAGGAAGCCGACGACCACCAGCGCCACCGAGGCGGCCTCGAACGGCACCACGGTCACCAGCGGGGCCAGGAACATCGCCAGCAGGAACAGGCCACCGGTGACGAGGTTGGCGAACCCGGTCCGCGCGCCCTCGGCGACACCCGCCGCGCTCTCGATGTACGACGTGTTGCTCGATGTGCTCGCCGCGCCGCCCGCCGCCGCCGCGATCGAGTCGACCAGGAGGATCTCCTTGGTCCGCGGCACCATGCCGTCCTCGGTCAGCATGCCGCCCTCCTGGGCGACGGCGACCATGGTGCCCATCGTGTCGAAGAAGTCCGTCAGCAGCAGGGTGAAGACGAACATCGCGCAGACCACGACGCCCGCGGTCTTCCACCCGCCCAGCACGTTGAAGTTGCCGAGCAGGGACAGGTCGGGCACACCCACCCACTTGTCCGGCACCACCGGCACGTTCAGCGCCCAGCCGGCCGGGGTGCCCGCCGGGCCGCCCATCGGTCCCACCTGCGCGATCGCCTCGACAATGATCGCCAGGATGGTCGAGCCGATGATGCCGATCAGGATCGCGCCCTTGACCTTGCGGGCGACCAGCACGATCGTCACCAGCAGGCCGATCACGAAGACCAGACCCGGCCAGGTCACGATCTTGCCGCCGATGCCCAGCCCGATCGGCGGCGAACCCTGCCCGGTCGAACGCACGAACCCGGCGTCCACGAAGCCGATGATGGTCAGGAAGAGGCCGATACCGACGCCGATCGCCGTCTTCAGCTGCATCGGCACGCTGTGGAAGACCGCCACCCGCAGGTTGGTCAACACCAGGATCGCGATGATCACGCCTTCGATGACCACCAGACCCATCGCGTCGGCCCAGGTCATCAGCGGTGCGATCTCGTACGCCACGAGGGCGTTGACGCCGAGACCCGCCGCCAGCGCGAGCGGGAACCGGCCGACGACACCCATCAGGATCGTCAGCAGGCCCGCCATCAGCGCGGTGGCCGCCGCGACCGCCGCCAGCGGCAGCGTCGCGCCGTCCATGTCCTTGCCGCCGCCGAGGATGAGCGGGTTCAACACCACGATGTAGGCCATCGTGAAGAAAGTGGCCAGGCCACCACGCACTTCGCGGGACATCGTCGACCCGCGTGCGGAGATCTCGAAGTAGCGGTCGAGGCCCCCGACCGCACCAGGATCAGCTGTGCTCATGGGGCGCATCGTTCCAGATCGAAGGCCGATTGTGTACCGAGCCACGAAGATCGTCCCGCGACTGCCCGCCGGGCAAGCCCACCGCCAGGGCTGCCGGGTCACCGAAACTCCAAATCAGCGATGAGGAAGAATGGGGAATGTGACCAGGACCGCCACCCGCGCCCCGAAAGTCGATCAAGCCTGCGCCGAGGCCGTGGACGTCGCACGTGCCGCGATCACCGAGGAACCCGGGCACATCGGCGAGCATCTGAACGTGGTCGCCGAAGGCGATCGCGTGGTCACCCACTACTTCGCCTGCGACCTGCCGGGCTACCGCGGCTGGCAGTGGGCCGTCACGGTGACCCGCGCCCCGCGCAGCAAGCACGTCACCGTCTGCGAGACCGTGCTGCTGCCCGGCGGCGACGCGCTGCTCGCCCCCGGCTGGGTGCCCTGGCACGAGCGGCTGCACCCCGGTGACCTGGGCGTCGGCGACCTGCTGCCCACGCCCGAGGACGACGACCGGCTCACCCCCGGCTACCTGCTCGGCGGCGACCCCGAGGTCGACGAGGTCGCCTGGGAGCTCGGTCTGGGCCGCCCGCGCGTGCTGTCGCCGCTGGGCCGCGAGGAGGCCGCCCAGCGCTGGTACGACGGCGAGAACGGCCCCGACGCCCCGATCTCGCTGGCCGCGCCCCGCACGGCGCGCTGCGTGTCCTGCGCGTTCTACGTGAAACTCGGCGGCTCGCTGGGCCGCATGTTCGGCGCCTGCGCCAACGTGTACGCCCCCGACGACGGCCGCATCGTCTCCCTCGACCACGGCTGCGGCGGCCACTCCGAGGTCCTGATCGACGAGACCGTCATCCCCGCCCCGCCCACCATCTACGACGACGGCGTCGTCGAAGACATCGACTAGAGGGTCAGCGCGGCCAAGGCCGTGCCCGCGACGGTGAGGGCGGCGAAGGCGTCGCCGATGCGCCAGGCGGCGCGGTCGCGGGGGCCGACGACGTTGGAGATCGTGCGCAGTTCGGCGAAGGGCAGGCCCGCGCCCTGGGCGGCGCAGGCGACGCCGTAGCCCTCCATCGCCTCGGCGACCGCGGTCGGGTGGCGGCGCAGCAGTTCGGCGGTGCCTTCCGCGGTGCCGGTGACAGTGGAGACG
Source organism: Catellatospora chokoriensis (assembly GCF_011297315.1). Taxonomy (NCBI): domain Bacteria; kingdom Bacillati; phylum Actinomycetota; class Actinomycetes; order Micromonosporales; family Micromonosporaceae; genus Catellatospora; species Catellatospora chokoriensis. The sequence goes on along the minus strand of NZ_JAAOTI010000010.1, from coordinate 159,809 downwards.
GTCAGCACCTCACCGGCGGTCGCGTCCGGCAGCGCCGCTCGAAGGGCAGCCAGCAGCGCGGCGTCCACCTCGGCGGTGGCGCTGCCGAAGCCCAGCTCGTCCAGGCTCAGGAAGCCCTGCGGGGAGTCCGCACCCAGGTCCGCGGCCACGCAGCGGGTGGCCAGCGCGGTCGCGCCCGGCAGGAGGCCGATGCCGCCGCCGATGCCCGCCGACACGACCGCCCGGTAGCGGTCGCCTGCCAGCGCCAGCAGCCGCGCGGTGCCCGCGGCGGCCGCGGCCGGGCCGACCCCGACCGGGGCCACGGTCACGTCCGCGCCCGGTGGCAGTCCCCGGGACAGCGTTTCGGCCTCGGCGGCGACCGCCGTCACGACCAGCAGCGTCATTTCTTCCTCCCCTCGTCGCCGGACGGGTCCAGCGACGACGGACGGTACACGTGGAAGCCCTCGGGGATGGTGCGCTGCTCCTGCTGCGGCAGCCGCTTGGCGGGCGGCACGGGCGGCAGCGGCTTCGCCGGGCCGGGCGCCGGGCCGCCGGGCGCGGGCAGCCGCAGGGCCAGCAGCGCGCCGACGGACAGGCAGCACACGGCCACCCACAGCGGCCAGGCCGCCACGAACCCGCCGATGACCAGGCCGGTCACCCCGGCCACCAGCCCGGCGATGAGGGCGTACTGCATCGCCCGCCACAGCGCGCCGAACACGTGCGCGCCGGGCGGCAGCAGGCGGCGCAGCAGCACCAGGTGCACCGCCCACTGCGGCAGGATCAGCGCGACCAGCACCAGCAGCAGCACCCAGCTGGTCAGCCACTGCGCCGCGAGCAGTGTCGCGACAGCGCGGCCGACCAGCAGCAGGCCGATCAGCGCCCGGCCCGAGGCGGGCGCCGCCGAGACGGCCAGTCCCGCGGGCACCGCCGCCAGGACCCCGGCTCCGAAGGCGAGGCCGAGGTGCGTCGAGCCGGGCGCGCCGACCGCCCAGACCAGGCCGGCCAGCAGGGACAGGTCCGCGGCGACCACCACCGCGTGCAGGTCGTAGAGCCGGGCGACGCCGGTGACGCCGCCCGAGCCCTGCACCCGTATCCGCAGGGCGGTGCGGGTCAGCCAGCGGATGCCGATGACCGATCTGCTCACCGTGGCGATGAGCACCCGGATGGTCCGGACCACGACGTCCGCGAACGTCTGGAGCGCGCGCAGCAGGGGCATGGTGCCTATCCTGCCAGCGCGTACGCTGTTGTCGTGCCCTTGGAACCACCCAAACCGCTGGACCCCCCGACCGTCCCCTTCGCCATCGGCGGCATGGCCGCGTTCGCGCTGGTCGGGCTCGTGTTGTTGTTCTTCCGCGACTGGCTGTCGGCCAACGGTCACTCCAGTTGGCTGTGGATCTGCGTCGCCGGTGTGGTCTGGGGCCTGCCCGGACTGGCCACCATGATCGTGCACGACCGGCACCGGAAGGCGCGCCGCTCATGAGGATCGCCTTCTCGCCGTGCCCGAACGACACCTTCGTCTTCCACGCGCTCGTGCACGGCCTGGTGCCCGGCGCACCGGAGCTGGACGTCACCTTCGCCGACGTGGACGTCACCAACACCGCCGCCCTCGACGGGCGCTTCGACCTGGTCAAGGTCAGCTACGCGGCACTGCCGTGGCTGCTGGACACCTACGAGCTGCTGCCGTGCGGCGGGGCGCTGGGGCGCGGCTGCGGCCCGCTGCTGCTGACCGCGGGCCGCGCCGACATCACCGGCGCGACGGTCGCGGTGCCCGGCGACCGCACCACCGCCTACCTGCTCTTCCGGTTATGGGCGGAGCAGTCCGGGCAGGTCCCCGGGCGCATCGAGGTGGTGCCGTTCCACGAGATCATGCCCGGGGTCGCGGCCGGTCGCTACGACGCGGGCCTGGTCATCCACGAGGCCCGGTTCACCTTCCAGCGGTACGGGCTGACGAGCCTGGTCGACCTCGGCGAGTGGTGGGAGGCCGACACCGGCCTGCCCATCCCGCTCGGCGCGATCCTGGCCAAGCGCGGCGCGGTCGACGCCGCGGCCGCCACCGACTGGATCCGGGCCTCCGTCCGGGCCGCCTGGGCCGACCCCGAGGCCAGCCGCGCGTACGTGCTCGCGCACGCCCAGGAGATGGAGCCGGACGTCGTCGACCAGCACATCAAGCTGTACGTCAACGAGTTCACCGAGGACCTCGGCCCCGACGGCCACGCCGCCGCCCGCGCCCTCCTCCACCGCGCCGCCACCGCCGGCCTCGTCCCCCCGGTCACCCTTTGATCCCTCCCCTGCCGCAACTCTTAAAAACCTGCGCCCTCACCGGTTCCGTGAGGGCGCAAGTTTTTAAGAGTTGTCGCGGAGGCCGGCGGCCCGGGGCGGTCAGACCTCGAGGTCGCGGGCGATGGTGTGGAGGGCCTGGGCGAGAGCCTGGGCGGTCTTCTTCTCCGGGAAGCGGCCGCGCTTGAGATCCGGGAGGATCTTCGACTCCAACACCTTGATCATGTCTTCGATCAGGGTGTTCAGCTCGTCGGCGGGCCGGCGGCGCAGCTCCTGCAGCGAGGGCGGCGCGTCGATGAGCTTGACCTGCAGCGCCTGGTCACCCTTGCGGCCCGCGGCGACCCCGAACTCGACCTTCTGGCCGGGCTTGAGCTCGCCGACGCCGTCAGGCAGCGCGGCCTTGTGCACGAAGACGTCGCCGCCCTCGTCACGGGTCAGGAAACCGAATCCCTTCTCCGTGTCGTACCACTTCACGCGACCCGTAGGCACTGCTGCACACCTGCTTCTTTCCCCGAGGGCGCCAGGCGCCCGGCACGTCGAACGGCCACGCCGGTGGTGGCCCGCTGACAAGGCTAGCGATCGTGATCCGGGGGCCCAACTGGAATCCCCGCTTCCGCGTCACCGTCGGCGTCCTTACGACGGCCGCGCGCGGACCGCCGACCGGATAGCGTGGAGGCACGATGAGCACCGAGCTGTCCGATTACCTACGCGCGCTGTCCGACGACGCCCTCGGCGCGCTGCTGCGCCTGCGCCCCGACCTGATCACCCCCGTGCCCACCGACCTGACGGTGCTGGCCGCGCGGGCCCAGACCCGGGTGTCGGTGGCGCGCACGCTCGACACGCTCGACCGGTTCACCCTGGAGATCCTCGACGCGGCCCGCTTCACCCGATCCCCATCGGACGGCACCACGTCGGCGGCCGCGATCGTCGCCATGGCCTGCGCACCGACCGGCGGGCCCGAGCCGGCCAGGGTCACCGAGGCGGTCGAGCGGCTGCGCGCCCGCATCCTGCTCTATCCCGCGACGCCCGGCGACCCGGACACGCTGCGGCTGGTGCTCACCGTCGACGAGGTCTGCTCGCCGTACCTGGCCGGTCTCGGCCGCCCGGCGGTCGAGCTGGACACGGCGGCCGATCTTCAGGGGGCGGTCATCGCGCTGGTCACCGACCCGGCGCGGCTGCGCCGCACGCTGCTGGCCGCGCCGCCGGCCGCCCGCGCGGTGCTGGACCGGCTGGCCGAGGGCCCACCGGTGGGCACCACCACCAACCGCACCGAGCCGGTGTCCTGGCTGCTCGAACACCACCTGCTGGTGGAGACCGCCGAAGGGGCCGTCGAGCTGCCCCGCGAACTGGGCCTGCTGCTGCGCCGTGACGCGGGTCCGCTGGGGCCGCTGCACCCGCTGCCGCCCGCCATCAGCGCCGCGCCACGCGCGGTGACCACGGTGGACCGGGCCGGCGCGGGGCAGGCGATGACCGTCGTGCGCCATACCGAGGATCTGTTGGAGGCGCTGGGTGAGGAGCCCGCCGCGGTGCTGCGCGCCGGCGGCATCGGGGTGCTGCCGCTGCGCCGCCTGGCCAAGGCCGCCGGGATCGCCGAGCCGCTGGCCGGGCTGCTGCTGGAGACCGCCGCCGCGGCCGGGCTGATCGGCGAGCTCGAACTCGGCTCGGAGCTGGCGTTCCTGCCCGCGGCCGGCTACGACCAGTGGCGGGTGGCGCCGCTGGCCCAGCGCTGGACGCTGCTGGTCGGCGCGTGGCTGGCCATGCCCCGCCAGCCGGGCCTGGCGGGGCAGCGCGATCTGAAGGACCGGCCGCTGACCGTGCTGTCGCCGCAGCTGGAGCGGGCCGGCACCCCCGCGGTCCGGCGGGCGGTGCTCGCGGCGCTCGGCGAGCTGGTGCCGGGGACCGGGCCGGACGCCGACGAGCTGCTGGAGTGGTTGCGCTGGCAGGCGCCGCGACGCCTGCGGGGGCGGGAGGAGCTGCACCGCGAGGCGCTGGCGGAGGCCGCCGACCTGGGCATCACGGCGCTGGGGGCGCTGACCGGATACGGTCGGGCGCTGGTGGAGCAGGCGGCCGCGGCGGGGGCCGACGACGATCCGCTCGGGCGGCGGCCGGAGGGAGAGCTGCCCCCGGAGGAGACTCCGGTGGCCGTCGCGCTGGCGAAACTGCTGCCGCCGCCGGTGGACCACGTGCTGATCCAGGCCGACCTGACCGTGGTCGTCCCGGGGCCGCCGGAGCCGGCCCTCGCCACCGAGCTGGACCTGGTCGCCGAGCACGAGTCCGGTGGTGGGGCGAGCGTCTACCGGGTCACCGCGGCGAGCCTGCGCCGGGCGCTGGACGCCGGGTACGCCGGGCCGGACCTGCACACGCTGTTCGCGCGCCGCTCCCGCACCTCGGTGCCGCAGGCGCTGACCTACCTGGTGGACGACGTGTCGCGGACGCACGGCGGGCTGCGCACCGGCACCGCCACCGGTTACCTGCGCAGCGACGACGAAGGCCTGATCTCGGCGGCGCTGGCCGACCGGCGGCTGAGCGGGCTGCAACTGCGCCGGCTCGCGCCGACGGTGCTGGTGACCGCGTACAGCTCGGCACGGCTGCTGACCGCGCTGCGCGACGCCGGGTATGCGCCGGTGCCCGAGGACGCCACCGGCGCGGCGGTGCTGACCCCGCCGAAGGTGCGCCGGGCCGCGGCCCGGCCCGCGCTGGAGCCGTCACCCGACGCCCTCGACGCCCCCGGGCTGACCGCGCCGCGGCTGCTCGGCATCGTCGAGGAGATCCGCCGCGGGGATGCCCGCGCCCGCGCCGCCCGCCGCGCGCCGGCCGAGGTGCGGGCCGCCGCCGGGCAGCCGATGTCCAGCCTGACCGCGGTGCAGGCGCACAGCCATGCGCTGGCCGTGCTGCAGCAGGCGGTCCGGGACAAGGCGAAGGTCTGGGTGGGGTATGTGGACGCGCACGGCGCGAACGCCTCGCGGCTGGTCCGGCCGGTCTCCATCGGCGCGGGCTACCTGCGCGCCGAGGACGACCGCACGCAGACTCTGCACACCTTCGCCCTGCACCGGATAACCGCGGCGGCGCCCGCGGACTGACCGTCGTCGACTCGGTGACCGGGCAGCCGGTGGCGGACGGGCCGCACGTGGCCGAGCTCTGCCACGCTCGATGCCATGGACCCCGCGCGCCGCGCCAGGCTGCTTCTGCTGGCCGCCCTCCTGCTCGGATCGGGCGGCTGGTTCGCGCTGTCCTGGGGCCTGCTGGGCACCGCCCCGGCCGACGCCGCCAACGAGGCGGTGGGGGCCGCCCTGGGACTGCTGATCCTCGTCTCGGTCGTCGGCACGGTGCGCCGTCACCGCCGATGATCATCGCGATATCACCCTAATGCCTGGCATTTCAGCCGCAATCCGGCATCGGATGGCACGCTGGAACCGGGAAGGGATGAGGGATGCGATGACGACTGACCAGGAGATGGCGACCGAGCAGAGCGAACCGGCGCCGCCCGCGGTGCGGGGGCCCTCGCGCAACATGGTCATGATCGCCGGCGGCGCCGTCGGCGGGCTGGTGGCCTGGTTCTTCTACGCCTGGCTGGGCCTGCGTCGCAACGTGGTGGACGCGGCCGGGGAGTCGATCGGCAGCGGCATCTTCCTGCTGCTGGTGCTGTCCGTGGCGGGGGCGACCTACCGCAGTCGCAGGTGACCCTCCGCCGAAGGGTGATGGGCCGTGGCTGCCCCTAACCGCCACGGCCCATCCGACGTTGCGCTCGCCCCCGTTTGGCGCCCCGAACGCGCACGGCAATCGGATTACGCATCCCGCACCGTCAGCGGTTGCGGTCCTGCATCGATTTAGGCCGAAAGAATGACCGTCATCGACCGTTCGGGGGAGGACCGGTCAGGTGCCGGGACGGCGGCCGAAAATCTTGACCGCGGTACCCGTCTTGAGCGTGTTCCAGTACTTCTGCGAGTCGGCGGGCAGCAGGTTGACACATCCGTGCGAACCGATGCTCGAGTTGTGGATGTAGGTCGTGGTGGTGTGGAAACCCTTCCCCTCCACGATCCGCTGCCACAGGGGCAGCCACACGTCCCAGTCGGTGGACCAGTTCTTCGTCTGCCGGTCGTGGATCGTGTACGAGCCGGTCGGCGTGGTGAAGCCGGCCATGCCCGTCCTGGTCACCGTCGGGCCGTAGACGACCTTGCCACCGCTCATGATCCAGGTGGTCTGGTTGGTCAGGTCGATGCACGCGGTGAGCGCGTTGCCCGCGTTGCAGCTGCTCGGCTTCGACTTCACCAGGCGCTGCGACACGCTGTGGGTCAGCGGGCCGGCCTTGCCGTTGACGGGCCGGATGTCGAAGCGCTTCTGGAACTTCTTGATCGCGGCGCAGTCGGCGGCGGACTGCTTGCCGTCCACCGTGACCGTGCCGTATCCGCCGAGCGTGACCAGCGCCTGCTCGACGGCCTTCTGGTGCTCCCCCTGCGGGCAGACGGCGGCGACCGGGCTGGTCGTCGGCTTCTTCGTCGGCGAGGGCTTCACGCTGGGCGAGGGCTTCACGCTGGGTGAAGGCACCGCGCTCGGCGACGGCTCCACGCTCGGCTCCGGTTCGCTCGACGCGGGTGCCGGGATGGGCTGATCAGTCGGTGCGGCCACGAAGTCCGGCTGCCCACCGGCAGTGTTGTCCTTCGGGTCGCAGGCGGCCGCGAGGGCCAGAGTCGTGACTGCCAACAGGCCCACGAGTAAACGGCGCACCAGGCCTCCCCAGGTTCGATATCGCCGGTGTCGGGACTATAGACGCTTGGGCTGGATGCGCGGTTGCCAGCCGTTCGGTCAGAGCGTGGGAGACTGGACTGTTGACCCTCAGTTCCCCAGCGCGAGGTGAGCATGACGAACGGCCCGCTGATCGTCCAGTCCGACAAGACCCTGCTGCTCGAGGTGGACCACCCCGACGCCACCGCGTGCCGGATGGCGATCGCGCCGTTCGCCGAGCTGGAGCGCTCGCCCGAGCACATGCACACGTACCGGCTGACGCCGCTCGGGCTGTGGAACGCCCGAGCGGCCGGGCACGACGCCGAGAGCGTCGTGGACGCGCTGCTGCGCTTCTCCCGCTACCCGGTGCCGCACTCGCTGCTGGTCGACGTGGCCGAGACGATGGACCGCTACGGCCGGCTGCAGCTGCTCAACGACCCCGCACACGGGCTGGTGCTGCGCGGGCTGGACCGCGCCGTGCTGGTCGAGGTGGCGAAGTCGAAGAAGGTCGCCGGGATGCTCGGCGCGCAGCTCGACCCGGACACCATCGCGGTGCACGGGTCCGAGCGCGGCCACCTCAAGCAGGTGCTGCTGAAGCTCGGCTGGCCCGCCGAGGACCTCGCCGGGTACGTCGACGGCGAGGCGCACCCGATCGCGCTGCGCCAGGACGGCTGGCAGCTGCGCTCCTACCAGCGCGAAGCGGTGGAACACTTCCAGGCCGGCGGCTCGGGCGTGGTGGTGCTGCCCTGCGGCGCGGGCAAGACCCTGGTCGGCGCGGCGGCGATGGCCGACGTCAGCGCGACCACGCTGATCCTGGTCACCAACACCGTCGCCGGCCGCCAGTGGCGGCGCGAGCTGCTGGCCCGCACCACCCTCACCGAGGACGAGATCGGCGAGTACTCCGGCGAGCGCAAGGAGATCCGCCCGGTCACCATCGCCACGTACCAGGTGCTCACGACCCGTCGCAACGGCACGTTCCCGCACCTGAACGTGTTCGACGCCCGCGACTGGGGACTCATCGTCTACGACGAGGTGCACCTGCTGCCCGCGCCGATGTTCCGGTTCACCGCGGACCTGCAGGCCCGCCGGCGGCTGGGCCTGACGGCCACCCTGGTCCGCGAGGACGGCAAGGAGGGCGACGTGTTCAGCCTGATCGGGCCCAAGCGGTACGACGCGCCGTGGAAGGACATCGAGTCCCAGGGCTGGATCGCCCCCGCCGACTGCACCGAGGTCCGGGTCACGCTGTCCGACGCCGACCGGTTGACCTACGCCGCGATCGAGGCGGAGGAGAAGTACAAGTTCGCGGCCACCGCGAAGGCGAAACTGCCGGTGATCGAGGCGTTGATCGAGCGGCACTCCGACGAGCAGGTGCTGGTGATCGGGGCCTACCTGGAGCAGCTGCACGAGATCGGCCGCTACCTGGAGGAGAAGGGCGTGTCCGCGCCGATCGTGCACGGCGGCACCACGAACAAGGAGCGGGAGCGGCTGTTCGACGCGTTCCGCGACGGCTCGGTGCGCACCCTGATCCTGTCCAAGGTCGGCAACTTCTCCATCGACCTGCCCGAGGCGGCGGTGGCGGTGCAGGTGTCCGGCACGTTCGGCTCGCGCCAGGAGGAGGCGCAGCGCCTGGGCCGGGTGCTGCGGCCCAAGGGCGACGGCCGGCAGGCGCACTTCTACACGGTCGTCTCCCGAGACACCATCGACACCGAGTACGCCGCCCACCGCCAGCGCTTCCTCGCCGAGCAGGGCTACGCGTACACCATCGTCGACGCCGACGACGTGCTCAGCGGCCCCGCAGGCGCCTGAGCACCCGCGCGACCTCCGGGCAGTCGCCCTGTGGGCAACCCACTACTGCCTGTGGACATCGCGTCACCCCCTGTGAATATCGGCTGTGGGCGACCCCCTGACCTGTGGATATCCGGCTCCACAGGTCAGGGCCCGGTCAGCAGGCCCGCGTGGAGGTCGCCGAGGCGGGCCGCGCGGTCGAGGACCTCGGCCGGGCCGAAGGAGGCCGCGGCGAAGTCACCGTGGGCGACCTCGTCCCAGGTCAGGGGGGCCGAGACGGTCGGTGTGGGGCCGGCGCGCAGGGAGTAGACACATACCGTCGTCTTGGCCTGGTTGTTCTGGCTCCAGTCGATGAAGACCTTGCCCGGCCGCAGTTCCTTGGCCATCTGGTCGGTCACCATGTCCTTGGCCGCCGCGGCGAACTCGGCCGCGATGTCCCGGGCGTAGCTCATGACCTCGTCGAAGGTGCCCTCGAAGGTGCTGCTGACCTGCATGCCCTTGCGGCCGGAGGTCTTCGGGAAGGTCTCGCGGCCGTCGACGGCCAGTCGCTCGCGCAGCGCGAGGGCGACGGCGCGGCACTCGTCGAGGCCCGCGGGCGGGCCGGGGTCCAGGTCGAACACGACGCGGTCGGGGCCGGGGGCGCCGACCTTCCACTGGTGGGTGTGCAGCTCCAGGGCGGCGAGGTTGGCCAGCCAGACCAGGGTGGCCGACTCCTGGCAGATGATCAGGCCGTCAGGGGAGACGGGCACCCAGGCGGGCTTTTTGACCGGGGCGTTCTTCTCGAAGAAACCGGGACGATCTGCGCCGTCGGGGTAGCGGATGCGGGTCAGCGCGCGGTCGGCCAGGTGCGGGAGGATCACCGGCGCGATGCGGTGGTAATAGTCGATCACCTCGGCCTTGGTGGTGCCGTCCGGATAGAGCGGCTTGTCCAGGTTCGACAGGCTCAGCTCGCGGGAGTCGACGCTGACCTTCATCCGCAGTCCTCGCCCAGGCAGTCGCCGGGCAGCTTGTCCGGGCGCAGCCGCAGGAAGATCGGGAAGCGCAGGCGGCCGTCGGGTGTGATCTCGCTGTACCGGACCTCGACCACCAGCAGCGGCTCCACCCACGTGCCCGGTTCGGCCGGGCCGGCGAACGGCGAGGTGGGGCGGACCAGGTCCCGTAGCACGGGCAGCAGCGCCCGCTCGGTGCGCACGGTCAGCCCACCGCCGACCCGGCCGCGGTAGCGCAGCGTGCCGTCCGGCAGCGGGGTGCCGATGAGCAGCGCGCCCAGCGGGCGGGCCCCGGCGCGCCAGCCGCCGATCACGAAATCGCCGGTGCGGACGAACTTCCACTTGATCCAGTCGGGTGAGCGCACCCCGGGCTGGTAGCGCGAGGCCCGGCGCTTGGCCATGACCCCTTCGAGGCCGAGTTCGCGGGCCGCCGCGACGGTGGCCGGGCCGTCGTCGAAGCTCGGTGAGACGGTCGCGGCCGGGCACACCGCGGGCAGGCGCAGCCCGTCCAGCACCTCCCGGCGCTGGTCGTAGGTCAGTTCCGGGCGGATCACGTCGAAGGCGACGTACACCGGGGCGGCGCCCTGCTGCATGGCGTGGAAGCTGGGCAGGCCGGCCGCGTCGAACGCGACCAGTTCGCCGTCGAGCACCTCGGGCACCGGCGGCAGCTCGGGACCGGTCAGCTGCCGCCCGGACCGGCCGAGGAACCGCCCGCCGGCGTAGACGGCCCGGTAGCCGTCCCACTTCACCTCGTACGCCCACAGCGGGCCGCTCGGCAGCGGGCCGGCCGTCGCCAGCATCGGCGCGATGGCGGCCCGGCCGACAGCGCCGCCGGGCGTGACGCGGATCAAGCTGCCTTGGCCTTCTTCGCCGGTGCCTTCTTGGCCGCCGCCTTCTTGGCGGTGGACTTCTTCGCCTCGCTCTGCGCCGCCCCGCCCTTGGCCGAGGCGGTCGTCGCGGATGCGGCCTTTGCGGGTGCGGCCTTGCGGGCCGCGGCCTTCTTCGGCGCCGGCTCGGCCTGCTCCGGTTCCGCCTTCGCGGTCTTCTTGATCGGGGTGACGGTGGCGTGGCCGGTGCGCTTCTCCTCCGGCGCGGGCGCGCCACCCCGGGCCGCGCGGGCCCGCTCCACCGACTCGCGCAGCGCCGCCATCAGGTCGATCGTCGGCGCGATCGGCTCCTCCGTGGTCGGCTGCACCACGGTGTCCTTCTTGCCGATCTTCACGTCGATGACCTGCTGCAGCGCCTCGCGGTAGGAGTCGGTGAACTCCTCGGGCCGGAAGTCCCCCGACATCGAGTCGACCAGCGAGGCCGCCATCTTGATCTCCTGCGGGCGCAGCTTCACCTCGTCGTCGAGGAAGTCGAACGCGGCCTCGCGCACCTCGTCGGGCCACAGCATGGTGTTGAGCACCAGCACGCCCTCGTGCACGCGTACCGTCGCCAGGGTCTCGCGCTGCCGCAGCGCCACCTTCACCACCGCGACCCGGTCCACGTTCTCCAGCGCCTCGCGCAGCAGCAGGTACGGCTTCACCCCGGCCGCGCCGTCGGGTTCGAGGAAGTACGCCTTGTCGTAGAGGATCGGGTCGATCTGCTCGTTGGGCACGAACTCCAGCACCTCGATGGCGCGGGAACTGGTCAGTGGCAGGTTCTTGAAGTCGTCGTCGGTGAGCACCACGATCTCGCCGCCGCCCACGTCGTACCCCTTGGCGATCTGGTCATAGCTGACCTGTTCGCCGTCGAGTGAGCAGACGCGCTGATATTTGATCCGTCCGCCGTCGGCGCGGTGCACCTGGTGGAATCGGATGTCCTTCTCCTCCGTGGCGGAGTAGAGCTTCACCGAGATGGAGACCAGGCCGAACGAGACGGCGCCCTTCCAGATCGCCCTCATATGGGAAGTATGCCCGATAGAACGCCGTGTACCGCAAGAACCCCGGGGGATCTAGGCTGGCCCGCATGGGTTCTGACGACGGCTGGGTGAACTCGTACCACGGCAGGATGCGCGCGGCCATGGGCGACGCGACGCTCTTCTTCCTGGGTGCGCGCGGCGTCATCCGGGACGAGCAGGGCCGGGTCCTGCTGATCAAGCGCACCGACAACGGGTACTGGGCCTTTCCCGCCGGGGCCATGGAGCTCGGCGAGTCGATGCGCGACTGCGCGATCCGGGAGACGTTCGAGGAGACCGGGCTCAAGGCCGGGCGGGCCACGCTGTTCGCCTTCCTGTCCGGGCCGCAGTACACCTTCACCAACATCTTCGGCGACACGTACCAGCACGTCTCCGGGTCGTACCTGCTGACCGAGATCTCGGGTGAGCTGACCCCCGATCCGGACGAGGCCGCCGACGCGGGCTGGTTCTCCCCCGAGGACCTGCCGGAGCCGACTTCGGGCGCGGTGCGCTGGACGCTGGACCACCTGGCCCGCTTCGAGGAGACCGGCCAGATCTACTCCGACTGAGCGCCTTAACCGCTTGCCGCGACTGCGACCCACCAGGCAGTATCGGCGCACGTGACGAGCAAGAGGCGCTTCGCGCTGGACCTGTCGCCCCTGCGCGGGCGGGACTTTCGGCTGGTGTACACGGCGGCCGGGGTCAGCAGCTTCGGTTCCATGATCACGTACGTGACCATCCCGTTCCAGCTCAAGCAGCTGACCGGCGACCCGCTGACGGTCGGCCTGCTGGGCGTGGTGGAGCTGGTGCCGCTGCTGTTCATGGCGTTCGTGGGTGGCGCCCTGGCCGACTACCTGGACCGCCGCAAGCTCGTCTTCTGGGCCGAGGCGGGCCTGGCCGCGCTGACCGGCCTGCTCCTGCTCAACGCGCTGGTCGGCAGTCCCCAGGTCTGGGTGCTGTTCGTCATCGCCGGGCTGGCCGCCGCGGTCGACGGTGTGCACCGCCCGGCGATGGACGCGATGATGCCGCGGCTCGCGCCCGCCGAGCAGATGCCCGCGGTCGGCGCGCTCAACTCGCTGCGCTGGCAGATCGCCCAGATCGCCGGCCCGACCCTGGCCGGTCTCATGATCGCCAACCTGGACGTGGCCTGGGTGTTCGGGTTCGACCTGGCCACGTTCGCCGTGTCGCTGGTCTGCTTCAGCCTGGTGCGGGCCGTCGCCCCGCCCGAGGCGGCCGAGCGGCCGTCGCTGCGCTCGGTCGTCGAGGGCATCCGGTACGCCCGCAGCCGCCCCGAGCTGATCGGCACCTACCTGGTCGACATCAACGCGATGTTCTTCGCCTTCCCGGTCGCCCTCTACCCGTGGGTGGCCGACAAGTACGGCGGCGCGTCGGTGCTCGGCCTCTTCTACGCCGCGCTGGCGGTCGGCTCGCTGCTGGTCACGGTGACCTCCGGCTGGACCGCCCGGGTGCACCGGCACGGCCTGGCGGTGCTGCTGGCCGCGGGCGCCTGGGGCCTGGGCATCGTGCTGTTCGGCCTGGCCGGCTCGCTCTGGCTGGCCCTGCTCGGCCTGGTCGTCGCGGGCGCCTCGGACATGATCTCCGGCCTGTTCCGCGGGGTGATCTGGAACCAGACCATCCCCGACCACCTGCGCGGCCGCCTGGCCGGCATCGAGATGCTGTCCTACCTGACCGGCCCGATGCTGGGGCAGACCCGCGCCGGGCTGAGCGCCCGCTGGTGGGGTTACAGCGGCGCGGTCGTCTGGGGCGGCGTGCTCTGCGTGGCCGGCACCGGCGCTCTGGCCGCCGCGCTGCCGGCCTTCCTGCGCTACGACGGCCGCGAGGGCCTGGCCCGCAAGCAGGCTGAGGAAGCCGCCCGCGCCGCCGAACTCGCCGCCCTCCGGGCCGTCGACGCTCCGACGGCGGCGTGAACGATCCAAGCCTCGAATAGTTTCTGCCGATTCGCTCCTTTTCGTGTCGGTTGGTGGATTAGCCTCCCTATTGGGGCAATTCGCGAGGCGGAACGGAGCGGTCGCCATGCAGACCACACCCGTCGAGGTCATCGACTACGACGCAAACGGCTACGACTACCGCGAATACTGGTCGGGCCGGGACTACGAACTCTGGGCCGAGCAGCGCGTGCTGCGGCGGCTGGTGCCGAAGCTGGGCCGGCCGACCTGGTTCGCCGACTTCGGCGGGGCGTTCGGCCGCAACGCGGGGCACTACCTCGCCCGCGCCGAGCACGCCGTGATCATGGATTTCTCGGCGACCAACCTGCGCAACGCCGGTGATCGCCACGCCGCCGAGGTCGCCACCGGCAAACTGCACCTGGTGCGCGCCGACCTCTACCGCATCCCGTTCCGGGACTTCGCGTTCGACGCGGGCATGGTGGTCCGGGTGCTGCACCACCTGTCCGACGTGAACCGCGGCCTGACCGAGATGAGCCGCACCGTCGGCGGCCGCTGGCTGGTCGACGTGCCGATCAAGCACCACGTGCTGGGCCTGGCCCGGGGCCTGCGCTGCGGGCAGCTGCGCGAGGTGCGCAGCCCGGCCCCGGTGGCCATGGGCGTCGAGGAGCAGTTCTGGAACTTCCAGCTGGGCGCGGTCCGCGACCGGCTCGGCGACCTCGGCTGGCGCACCTCGCTGGGCGCGAGCGTGAACAACTTCCGGCAGTGGGAGAAGGTCGCCCCGCGCGCGAACAAGCTGGCCCGGCCCTTCGTGCACGGCATGGAGGTGGTCGCGCAGACCTGGGGCAGGGGCTGGTGGGGGCCCAGCCAGTTCCTGGTCGCCCGGCGCCACGATCCCGCGCAGCCGGCGTACGACCGGCCGGGCGGGCACACCGTGGACCTGCCGCCCGAGCTGGCCGGCCTGGCCCGGCGCATGGTCTGTCCGGTGTGCATGACCCGGCTGAACTGGACGACCGCGACCGCGACCTGCACCCGCTGCGACCACACCTACCACCGCCACGGGGCGTTCTGGGACTTCGTCCCACCCCAGTGAGCACCGAACGCCGCGGCCCCGGATCAGTCGATCCGGGGCCGTTCGCCCGTGTCCGGCGGTGCCGTCTGTGGCGCGGCCGGAGTCGTGCTCGCCCGCCGCCGGGCGTGACGACGCCCGACGCGAAGCGCACGAAAAACCGCCCCCCACGGATGTGGGGAGCGGTTTCGTTGCAGAGCCGCCTAACGGAATCGAACCGTTGACCTTGTTATTACGAGACCCATCTATGCCCCGTGCCAACCGAGCTCGTTGACGCCAGGTGCAGCTCTCTCCGTTCTGGGGTGAGCCGGTGGGAGCCGCTCGCTGGGGTCACGCGGGGGTCAGGCGCGTTGACCCTCATCTTCCGACTACTCGCGGCACGGTCGATGGTGGCCGGTTACGAGGCCACGCGTCCGCGTGTCGGTGGCAAAAGCCGGCAAAGGATGGTGCCGTTGCTGCACTTCGCTGCTGTACAGCAACGGCCCCCGTTCACCGGTGCCTGCTGCTCGCAACACCCCACCTGCCGCAGCCGTGGCCGGTGTCGCTCGGAGTGACCTCGCCGATGGTCACACGATGGCAGGCGAACGGTTGCGCCTGCACGGCGTCGGGCACCGACTTGTGGACAACCACATGCTTGTGGATAACGGCCTGATCATGTCGAGGTGTGCTAGCTCACCCGCGCACCGACGCCGGCCAAGATTCACTCACGCCGCTGTGGCGGTGGGGTGTACTTCGATCGGGTGACTATGCGTGATCAACGCCGATAGCAGACTACTTCGTGTTGCACGTCACCTCGCAGTCCGTCGCGGCTGCGAACTCTCAGCATCCTTTGCTAGATCCTCTTCGGATAGCGCAGCACCGGTGCCATTTTCCAGTCAGATCAATTAATTAACGCGATAGTTGATATTGCCGTTCGAGCCGGTCTTGAAAGTGCCCAAGTCGAGAAAGCCCGTTACGCAACGCTTAGATCAACTTGGATGACGCCAAGATCTTTGTTTCCTTGTAGTCCGGGCGGTACCGAGAACTCCTCTTACCTGTTGAGGGCGCAGCGAGTGACAACAGAAGAGGGTGCCACCGGAAAGCCCATTGCCATGCCACGTCGTGGTGACCCCCATCAGACTTGAGCGGATAGTAGGGACTGCTTTCAGTGGAACTGCGGGAGGGTGACGCCGAGTCGTTCGAGGCCTTTTACAAGGCCGAGTGCGCGAAACTTCGGCGGTTCGTTCGGGCCCTGACCAGAGATAGCGATCTTGCGGAAGACATTGTCCAAGAGGTGATGATCACCATCCGGCATTACTGGGGCCGGTACGAGAAGCCTGCACACCTCATGTACCAGGTCGCTCGCCAGGAGCTGTCGCGGCACACGCGGAGGGTGCCAGCACAGTGGCTGCCGCTGGACCACCACTTGAGCCAGGCCGAGCAAGCCATGTCGGCTACTGGAGTGGACCAGTTCCAGCTTATTGAGGAGCGTGACGGAACAGCGCTTTCGCTGCTCCGTCGACTACCGGACCGTCAGCGCGAGGTAGTTGCCATGATCGACATCGCAGGACTGAGCGTCAAAACGGTCAGCGAGATTCTCGGAATCTCGCCGTCCGCAGTCAAGACGCATCACTCTCGCGGTCAGGAGCGGCTGCGCGAGCTGTACACGAAGGAATACAACGGCACCCAAGGCAACGCCGCATTCACCACGGAAGGATTCTGAGATGAACATGGCGGACCGGCTTCGAGCGGAAATGGACGAGCTCGAAAGCTGCGAGTCGCACGATCTGGACCAGGACTTCACCAACCTAGAGCGGACCTACAGCCAGCGTGTTCAGCACCCTCAGCGATTCCATAGCCTCACCCAACTCGCTGAGGGTGCACTCCTCGGAAACGCAGCCTATGCGCTGGGAGTTCACTACGTCGTCCAGGACAAGCTCGACCCCGCAGAGTACTGGCTACGCATTGCCGCCGAGCACGACATTGGCGACGCAGCGCTTAGGCTCGCGCACCTATGCGAAATCCGAAGTGTCCAGAACTTCAACACAGCCGCAAACCCGCAGGCGATTCTAGAGACCGCCGAGCTACCAACGTCGACTGACCCGAAGTTAGAGGAGGCGCGCTACTGGTATAGCCGAGCCGAGTTGGCCGGTTATTCGGACGAGTGGGGGGACGAGCTCGAACAATCAGCATTCAGCCTTGACTGCTGCGCACCAATGGTGGATTTCGCCGCAGAAGAGCGGGCGGAGCGAATGATCGAGGAAGCGAAGAAGCAGGCACGGGAAGAAGCAGGCGCCATCCTGAGAAGGGCACGTGCAGACGTGCAGGTCGTGGTAGACGAAGCGCGAGTTGACGTCGAGCGCCTTGCACTGCAGAGACAGCAAATGACCGAAGAGGTTGACCAACTGCGTGCTGTGCTTCGAGGGCTGGCAGGGCTGTTGGGCACTCAGCCAAGGCCGGAGGGCAGGATTCGATCCCTGTGGTATGCCGTGATTGGAGGAAGGTCTGCGCGACGTTCGTCGCCGGCCGCGGACGGACTCGACCAGGACCTCGCTGCGGCGTCCGAGATCCTGATGGGATTTCCGCTCCCCGAACAGCGGCTCACACGACCGATGATCGCGACAATGGTCACGGAGGTGCAACAGAGAATGCCACGGCAGGCGATGGCTGAGGCGACACATTGAAGCCCTGCCAAGTTCGTGCTTTCAATATTGAACTGGACTTGACGTGAAGCCGATTACTCGCGGCGTATGGAGCGTGCAGGAGCTTCAGAGCGGCCTCAGTGGCTCTCCCTACTCCGTACCGCACGGCACGGAGGAGTTGCACCGCGCAAGTAGCTTGCTGGATACGATCCTTGACATATCAGTCCAAGCGAGCGTAGCCCGTCAACACCTTGACAATGTTCGATTCAAGTTGATCAAGGGAAATCAGCGCGTCAAGGAAATTCACGAGAGTAACCGGGTCGAAGGACTTGGCCCCACCCTGCTCGGCCAGACGAACGAGATTCTCTCCGGCCCGGTTGCTCGTGATACAACCTCAGCAATCAACCTCTACTCGGTCCTGAGGACGCTAGAGTCCGACAACCGCACCCTTGATGTACTCGGCTTGCATGGGGCGAAGCTGTTCGCCGAACAGCTAGTTGGGGTGTTCCCAGGCGAGCCATTAACCGAGGTAGATGTCCGCTCGATGCACGGTCTGCTCATGCAAGGGCACCCTGGGGCGGGACGGTACAAGCAGTATTTGAACTCGATCGCCGGATCAAGGCACAGTCCGCTAGCGCCGTCTGACACACCTGGCGCAATGGCACACCTGGTCGATTGGTTAAATCGAACAATCCAGTCTAGGTGCCTGCCGCCGGTGGTAATCGCTGCAGCCGTCCACGCATGGCTGGCGCACATCCATCCATTTGACGACGGCAACGGTCGAATTTCGAGAGTGCTTGCGAATCTGATCGTCGGCGGAAGCATGTTGCCGCCTATCATCATCAACCTTTCGGACGACCGCGATCAGTACATAGACGCGCTCGCTATTAGCGATGAGGGCGGGAATCTTGCGCCGCTGATCGGCGTCTTCAATCGTGTAATGCTCCGCGCCGTTACCGACATGCGCGATCCCGACTTTGCACTGAGACTCTTTAACGATGAGGTTCGGCAGCGATCACTGGGCGAGTACGTGCTATGGAGGCGCACTGCTATTGACTGGTTCAAGACGCTGGGAGGCGCATTGCTCCTGCATGACCTTCGCCTTCGATTCGATGACACACGAATGATCAGCCAGGAGAGTTTCGAACGTCTCAAGTCGTCCCGCACCACTGAAGGTATCGTCTCTGGCGGAATCGGCAATAATGACCGCTATCCCGATTCTCGGGCATACTTGCTCTTCGACAAGACGCGTGAGTTGTTCCGGTACAGCAACGGCGAGCCAGCAATCTCCTTCCTGAGATACGCCCCCCGTGCCTGGGGTGACAACGTCTATCGACTGATGGATGCAACCGTTTCAGAGGTCATCATTAAGGCTGATCCAGCCGAGGGCGTGTTCATCCGAAATCGGAGTGGCAGAGCCTCCCGCCTACCCGCGGTGGAGGCTGCGCAGCTTGTCGCGCAATCGCTGGCAGAAGATTTCAGGCGTGGCGCCGCGAGAGCGTCCTA
Organism: Catellatospora chokoriensis; assembly: GCF_011297315.1. Classification (NCBI taxonomy): domain Bacteria; kingdom Bacillati; phylum Actinomycetota; class Actinomycetes; order Micromonosporales; family Micromonosporaceae; genus Catellatospora; species Catellatospora chokoriensis. The sequence goes on along the minus strand of NZ_JAAOTI010000010.1, from coordinate 141,078 downwards.
CTGACCTTTCCCAACGACCTTCGCTATGGGCTTGGCTGGTTTGGCCCCGGAGCCGGAGCCAGGCCCTTTTCGGCACGTCGGGCGCTGAAAGCGTCATAACGCGCCGTGAACACATACACGTAGTCGAGGAGTGCCTCGGCGAGTTCGAGTGCGTCTGCTGCGTCCTCGGCTGAGATCTGATCGCCGGAGAAGTGTGCGCCATCGTTCCGCAGAGCCCGCAGGCCTTGAGCCCACTCAAGCAAGCGTTGATCAATGACGTTGCCGGCGGCAAGCCTCTGTAAGGCGGCGTGCAACGGCTTAGTGTTGGCCCCTTTATCCGCGCAAAACGCCTCCAAGGCTCGCCCGACCATGACGGTGGTTGCGCGATATGCCTTCGAGTTGAAGCACGTGCGCGCTTCCTCCAACTCATTGCGAATCGCTTCTGGGATCGACAGGCTAAGAGAACGCGAGCCGGACGGCCAGGCGACCGAAGGGCGCAGCCAGAGGGTCTCGGCAACCCACCTGTCACCGATCTGGAACACCACGGAGGGGCCGTGGCAGTGCTCGCAGCGCAGAAGTGAGTACAGCTCCGGCGCCGCTCCAAAGTCTTCGCTGCTGTCCCAGATCATCGAGCCCATGACCTGAGCGGCCGATGGCTGTGCGCATCGAGGACAGATAACGCCGAGAGTCTCCAGCACCGCATCATCATGCGGTCTGGCATTGGCCAGAGCCATCGGATTTCCTGGTGGGATGGCAGGGCCGAAGCGGGCACCGAACGTGCCCGACGGCTCGGCCATCGCCGAGCACCTCGGCCCACCATGATGCGCACTACGCCGGCCAGAACTCTTCAACCCTGTACCTACGGATTGGTCGCCTGAAGCACGAGGTCAGAAGTGTGATCCGGAGCGGTTAGAGTCACCTGCAGACCTGGTCGGAAGGCATGTCGCGCTAAGGCCCATCCGCCCACGTCGGGTTGCTGACCAGCTAGGGTGCCTTCATGATCCGAAAGAGCATACGGGCCGATCCTGATGTGCCAGACGAGGTCGAGGCAGCCGAGACATGGCTGAGCATCAACCGGGATGCGCTCACCTACGTGGATGAGATTGGCTGTGGTTGCTGCTCGCGGGTCTGGCGGATGGAAGGCCCTGCTGACGTCCTAGCGACCACCCCGCCCATCGTGTCGCGTTTCTGGGACCCTGACTGGGACACCGAGTAGCGAGGTGACCCTGCGGGCGACCCTGAACCTACGGATTACTGGCGGTACGGCCAGCGGCGGTCGCGGACGACCTCCTGAGCATGGTCACGGTCGGGCTCGGTTTGTTACGGGTGACAGCGTTGCTGTACCTCGCTGCTGTACTGCGACTAACGGATGTCACCCTGGGCTGGCTTCCGTCGTTGGCGCAACCAAAGAACGCCGTCTACAAGACCAAAGACCAGCAGCAAAGCCAAGATGCAGGCCAGCGGCCAGAACTTCCAGTTGTTCGACTCGTACAAGTCCGGCAGGGCTGACGCGACGTTAAGCCAGATGACCAGGGAGAAGGCACCGCCCGCAACCCGTCGAGCCAAGCTCTTCTGCTTGATCATCAGCTCCGCCTGTTCATGATCACGACTCCTGTAGTGCGCGGGGACTGTACCGCCGCCATTACCGCCTTACAAGCGGAGGGTCGCAGGTTCGAACCCTGCCACGCCCACCACCGGGACCAGGGTAAAGGCCCTGGTCCCTTTGCGTTTCTGATCCAAGTGGCGTCGCCGGACTTTCGCCGCCATTGACCGCGGGAAGCCTCGATTTGCCGAGGCTAGTTGCACGGATGTTGCACGCAAGATCAGGTTGTATGCTGGCCCGGCGTGTCGACGGAGAAGGGCTGAACATGGGCGGGTCGTACTGGAGTGCGCACGTTCCCTACCGAACTGACCTTGAGGCAGCCCTACAGCAAGCCCGGTGGGACGTTTACCGCAGCGGTGAGTTCTTCCGGGATGAGCCAGACCTGCGGGCTCGATCCATGGCCGAAGAGGAATACGTGGCCTGGCACACCGCGTGGTCCCGAGCCAGTTGGGTCGAGGCGTTCGGTGAGGACGCGGACGAACCGGATTACCTGGAGTCACGAATTGCGTGGCGGGCGGCGCAGATCGAGGTGACCGGGCCGGACACACTGCTCGAATCTCAGCCGTTCTCGGGCACACACTCGGTCATCGACATGACTGGGATCGCCGAAATCCCAACAGAGGGAATGGTGGCCCCGGTCCCAGCGGACATGCTCGACGAAGTCTTCGGAACGCGCCGGCCAACGGCAACGGACGTCGAGCAGGCGGTCAGGACCCACCGGCTCTCCGGCTGGGAACGATGGGAAGGCCTGTACGTCGTGGCATATGACGGCGATACGCCTAACACGATCTTCTTCACGGGAGTCAGCGGCGACTGAGCCGTACTCCCTTCACTGCGGTCTGTAAATCCGTCGCGAAAGCTACAGAGGTTCGAATCCTCTACCCGCCACCAACAGCACAAACGCGGCTCTGACCAGCAAGATTGGTCGGAGCCGTGTTTCGTTTGGGGTCCGGGCGTGTCCGGCTGAGTCCGACTGGTTGTGACGGGCTACGGGAACATAGCGGGAACGCGCGCGGCTCAAGATCGCGGTGGGCTGTACCTTCCACTGTGAGTACTTCGTGATTTCGGCCGATCGCTGGCTCAGAGCGCGCGCTCATGAAGCAGCGAGCGGACGGTGAGCTGCCGACGTACCTCGGGCGTCGCCCCGTCGATGGCTGCGGCCACGCCTAGCCAAGTCGCCTCTGCGTCATCCACCAGTGACCTGACCGCGCTAGCCTGGCTTCCTGTCTCAATCCAATCGTCTACCAGGACGACCCGGTCCTCGGGGCGAAGAAGGCTACGCCGGATGGACAGGTTCAAACTGCGGTGCTTGTAGTCCGGCGGCGTCGTTCGGGCGATCAGCCGATCTTCTGAATCGTCCGGCTGATCCCCCTTGCGCACGATCGCGAAGCCGACCTCTAGCGACAGCGCCGCAAGGGGGCCGAGAAGGATTCCATGTGCCTCGATGCCCACCACGACAGTCGGACGTTCAGCACGGAACAGGTCGGCCAGCGCGGGACCGATGCCAGCCAGGATCGAGCTATCCCTCCACCAGTGGGAGTACTCGGGGAACCAGAGTTCGCCACGCTGGTGCCAACTGATCACAGATCGTAAGTCAGCTGCGAACGCTCGCGCCGGCGAGTCCTTGCGTACACCTTGATCGCGCATGCGGCCAATAGTGCACGCGACAGGGGCGGTACTCACCAGCGATATCTACCTAGCTCCCCGTCTGCCGTCGGCCCGCACCCCGTGGTCATGATCTCCGGCCGTGGTCAAGACGGAGCTCCCCACTGGAAGAACGGTCTTGACCACGGCCGGAGATCATGAAGGCTTTGCCCGGGTCGATGGTGGGCGGGGTGCGACTCCCCGGAGCCCGAGGTTGAGGGGTTGACTTTGACCTTGAAGACCTCAGGTGGCACGGATGTGACGGCGGCGGGAGCGGCGGTCAGTTAGTCCGTCTGACGTGCGAGGAAATGATCATAAAATCAAACAATAAATGATCTTCGTCGTTGTGATCACCCTGTCGACAAAAGATCATCTTCCCTCGCTGGGCGGTCATCCTCAGCTTGATCACCTCCGGCACGCTCTGGTGCGCGTCGTCGCTGGCCATGGCCGCAACGTCGGCCAGTCGATTATCAGCCGCTTTGATCAGAGCGCTGACCTGCGGCAACTCTTCGCCTTCGGCAAAGTCGATCTGTCCACTCGACTCAAGGCATCGCTGCTGACTGCCGGGTCGGGCGCGGGCCTGGCGCGGCCGGAGGCAGAGCGCCGAGGCCCAGTGCCCGGACCCGGCGCGGCGCTTCAGCGCCGCCTTGACCTCGTAGGGAAAGTTTCGACACATGCCAATGGCGTAAGGGTGCCGGCAGGGAAGCGGCGTGATCGAGATGCGGTGGGAGATCGCACGGCAGAGTCGTTGCGGCTGCTGGTCTTAGCGTCGGTGTTGCGTCGGGCTGGTGTCGGTATGGGCTCGTAGGCTGGTGTCGTCTCGCACCGCTCAGCGTTCCCCCTCCGGCCTGTCGTGGCTGGCGCTGGGAACACTTGGTTAGGAGAATGGACGCATGACTGCACCGACTCAGCGCGTGGAACGTCTGGAGGCCGCTGCCTTCCGGACTGATCGTGACATCGCTGCGGTTAATGACCAGCTTGAAGCCGTGAACGGGCGTCTCGATCTGCTGTCCGGCGCGGTCAGTGAGCTGTCGGGAGACGTGCGTGAGCTGCGCACGGACATGACCGAGCTGCGGGCGGACGTGACTGGCCTGCACGGCAAGGTCGATCGCCTCGAAATGTCGATGGCGTCTCAGGGCGTCTTGCTGGCTGCGATCGCGCAGAAGCTCGGCGTTGAGGACCAGGGCGTGAACGACCAGGCGCTGTAGCCGCTGTTGACCGACGGGGGTGGGTTGCCCGTAGAGTCGAAGGCATCATGCACGCGTGCAAGTTGGGAGCCCACGGTGTCCGATGCCGCATACCGCGAACGGGTGGGTGCCGAATTGCGCCGGATTCGGGAATCCATCCCCGTTTCGGGTGAGGACGTAGCTGCCGCGTTGAACTGGTCGCAGTCGAAGGTGTCGCGTGTCGAAAACGCGAAGATCAGCATTTCCATGCAGGACCTCGCGACCCTGCTGCACTACTACGGTGTGCCGGAGGAAGTCCGGGCCGAACTGCTGAGCATGAACGCCGATGAGACCGGCCTTGAAGGGGCATGGATCGTGCGGGCTGGTGGCACGACCCGCCGCCAGGTCGAAGTGGCCGCCATCGAAACGCGCGTGACCACCATCAGCCAATTCCACTCTGGGATCGTTCCCGGTCAGCTTCAGTCGCCGTCATACGCTCGCTGGCTCGTGGGCGTCGGCGGGTTCAAGGACGTCGAGGGCATCGTTCGCCGTCGTATGGCGCGTCAGCAGCTACTGGAACAGGACGGAGCGCCGGATTACCGGGCAGTGTTGGACGCTCGCGCTCTCCTGTTCTGGCCAGGCGACAGTCCCGACCTTGTCGCCGAGCAGATTTCGCGCCTGAAGGCACGCATGTCGCTGCCAGCGGTCTCTGTGCAGATCATCCCGCTATCGGCGAACCGCCAGGCGGCAGCCCTCGTACCGTTCCTGATCTACGAGTTCAGGACGAACAGCCCGACCGTGGTCCTTGCCGAATCCCAGACTGCCGATCTATACCTCTCCTCCCCCAGCGATGTGGAGACGTATCAGCAGCTCTTTACCGGCCTGACTGCTGACGCGCTCAGTTCTGAGGACTCATTGGACTATCTCGACGACCTTGTCCGTGATATTGAAGAGATCACGTCTCGTCGATGACGTGTGTTGGGGAGGAACCATGGACAAGGCATCCCTGTTCGACGGCGCAACGTGGCGCAAGAGCAGCAGCAGCGACAGCGGCGGCTGCGTCGAGGTGGCCTACGCGAATGGCCACATCGGCGTCCGCGACACCAAAGACAACGGCTCCGGCCCTGTGCTGGTCTACACAGAGCGGGAGTGGACGGCATTCCTTGCTGGCGCGGCCAAGGGCGAGTTCACCCTTGAGCAGCTGGCATAGCAATCTATGACCGTTCAGCAGCTCGACAGCTCGGAGGCCACGCAGAGTCCGCGTGGCCTCCGGCTCCTGCTCGCCTCGGCGGCTGTCTCCGTCACTGGAGACGGCGCGCTACTAGCGGCTGCGCCGCTCATGGCGGCGTCCCTCTCACAAGACCCCTTCGAGATTGGGTTGGTGGCGGCCGCCGGATACGCCGCATGGATCGTGGCCGGGCTGCCCGCAGGTGCATTGGTCGACCGCTGGAACCGCCGGACTGTCATGGTGGCCGCGGATGCCTTCCGAGCTCTGACGCTGGGGCTATTCGCGCTGCTCGTGGTGACTGGCCACGCCAGCATCGCGGCATTGGTCGCGACCGTGTTTCTGGTCGGCCTGGGGTCGTGCTTCTTCGATCCTGCCGTGCAGTCGCTGATACCCGACCTGGTAGGGCGAGACAAGGCGTTGCTGACCCGAGCCAACGGCGCTCTGTGGGGGATCGACACCCTCGGCCGGTCGCTGACCGGTCCGCCGCTCGGCGCCGCATCCTTCGCACTCGCCCGCGCGCTGCCGTTCGCCGCCGACGCTCTGTCCTTCATCGGATCTGCGGTGCTACTCCGCTTCATCCCCAGCGCGCCTAGCCACAATGCAGTGCATCCACGGTTGCTCGCCTCCGTCCGCGCTGGCATGGCCTTCCTGGCTACTCATGGAGAGCTCCGGCGGCTCACACTCGGCATGGGCGCTTACAACCTTGGCTGGAACCTCGGCTTCGCAACGCTGGTTCTGTACGCACAGCAGTTCCTCAACCTCGGAGCGATGGGCTACGGCATTCTCATCTCCGCTGGTGCAGTGGGCGGAGCACTTTCGGGCTGGCTCACCCCGAAGTTGGTCAAGTCAGCCTCGGCGTCAGGGGTATACGCCGTCGCCCTGGTCCTGCAAGCGGCGATATGGCTGACTGTCGCATCCACGGGGAATCCGTGGGTAGCCGGCACCGCCATCATGTTCCTCGGTGGATTGTCCACGACAGTGAGCACCGTTGGCGGCACTGCTCGGCAGCTCCTCACCCCTGGCGACCTCGTCGGCCGGGTCGTCTCGGCTACACGGCTCGTGGGTATCGGTGCGGCGGCAGCCGGAGCGTTCCTTGGCGGCGTGATCAGTCAGCAGGAAGGCCTGCGCGCACCGATGCTTACGTCGGCCGGGCTCCTCGTGCTGATCGCAGCAGTCTTCCTCGTGGCTCACCGCCAGTCCTCGCGCTAGTCCAAAAGGGAATTTCGCCCTTCTTTCGGTCAGTCGCTTGCGGACGCTTATGCACGCGTGCATGATGGAGACACGACGGTATGCACACATGCATAACGCCATCGAGGGAGGTAGGGCAATGCTGAAAGGTCCGATCGCAGTTCGGTTCGAGCAGGTGTTCCCGTTCGGGGCGTACCTGAACTCGGATGTCGAGCCGGTGTTCGAGTTCGAGAACGGCAAGCGGGGCTCACAGAAGAAGCACCCGGTCACGGGTGAGCTGCTGTGGGAGGTGACCGTGATCGACGGTGACCGGTCGCTGAAGGGCGCGCAGACGGTCGCGAAGGTCAAGCTCGCGTCGGCGTACCAGCCGGTTCCGCCGAACGCGGTTGCTGGTTCGCCGTTCACGCCGGTGGAGTTCACCGAGATGACCGCGACGCCGTACATCTCCGACAACGGTGGCCGGGCGCGCCTGGCCTGGTCGTACATGGCCCGCGAGATGGTCGCCGCCGATGCGGCTCAGTCCTGATCTACACACGCCACGCGGGACCGGTCTCCTCCGCCAAGATTCGCCCGGTCCCGCGTGCTGACTCCTCACCCCAAGAGGGAGGTTCGTCATGTCCACGCTACCCAACCCCGCCGCTATTACGGCAGCTGACTCGTCGGCGCTGGTGTCGTCCCTGGCCGCTCCCGCGATCCTTGCGTCCCGGTCGCTGTTCATGGCCGGGTTCTCCGACGAGCTGCGCGTCGCGACGCTGATCGAGGTCGCCGGCGCCGCTGCTGCCCTGGCTCGCCAGATCGCCCTGACCAGTCACGTCGACCTGCGCTCGGTGATGCTCCAGGTGACCACCCCCATGGACGCCCGCGCTGTGCTCGGCCGTGGTGCCTGGCTGCCTACGATGGTCCGCCCGGTCCCGGTCCCCGCCCAGCCTGTTGCCGAGGTCCGTCCCGCCATCGCCCGCCGTGCCGACAACGGCACTCAGCTTGACCTGCTGGCCACGATCGGTGGTGAGCAGTGATGTTTGGCGGTGCCCGAGTTCAGATGATCAAGTGCCTGTGTGGGGACTGGGTCCACCCGCGCGACTACCACCGCTCGTGGTGCTTGTGCCGCCCCTGCGCACAGTTGGCCAAGTTCCGCCTGGACGACATCGAGCCGCTGTGGCCGCAGCTCATGACCGCGTGCAAGCTCACGGTCCGGCACTACGGCACGCTCTACACCCCGCGCATCGTGGGCATCTACTCCCGTGACGGCCTGGACGTGCTCACCATCGCGGTCGTGCCCGGCCAGACCCGTGCCGACTTCGCCAAGCACATCACCCGCATGGCCGAGACGTTCGGCGTGCGGCGCGTCGCGATCCGCGCCGGTCTCAAGCCGGGCCTGGTGGTGCTGCACCTGCACCAGGGCGACCCGCTGTCGGCCGTGGTTCGGCCGCTGCCGGTGCCGGTGGTCGCTGACCTGGCCGCGCTGCCGATGGGACGCCGCGAGACGGGCCAGACGTGGAACCTTCGCCTGTCCGGTGGGCACGTCCTGGTCGTCGGCGCGACCGACGCGGGCAAGGGCAGCTTCGTGCACTCGTTCATCCGGTCCCTGGCCGGCGGCATCGCCACCGGGACGGTTCGGGTATGGGGCATCGACCCCAAGGGCGGCATGGAGATGGCCCCCGCCGCACCGCTGCTCGAGCGGTTCCTGTGCGACGGCGCTAAGGAGATGGCCGACACCCTCGACGAAGCCGTCGACGTCATGGACAAGCAGACTGTGGCGCTGCGTGGCCGAGCCCGCAAGCACGAAGCCACCCCCGACGACCCGACCCGCATCCTGCTCATCGACGAGCTGGCGACCCTGACCGCCTACGGCGACAAGAACACCCGCGAACGGATCAAGAACTCGCTCGCGCTGCTGCTGACCAAGGGCCGCGCCGCCGGTGTGCACCTTGCCTCGCTGGTCCAGGACGGCCGCAAAGAGGTCGTGCCGCTGCGGAACCTGTTCACGATCCGGGTCGGACTGCGCCTGGCCGAAGCCGCCGAAGTCGACATGGTCCTGGGCGACAACGCCCGCGACCGCGGCGCCCTGTGCGACCTGATCCCGGTCACGACTCCCGGTGTCGGCTACGTCCTGGACGGCAACGCCGACCCCGAGCGCATCCGGATCTCCTACCCGACTGACGCCGACATCGCCGCGCTGGTCGCCGAGTACGCGCCCGCCTACGCAGGAAAGGGGAACTGACCATGGCCACCAACACCAAGCGCGACCGGGGCGGCAAGTTCGAGACGTTCGTCCTCGTCCTGATCCTGCTCGCCGTGGGCGGTGCAGCCGGCGCAGCGTCGTTCACCCACGTGCACGACTGGACCATGCACAACAGCCCGACCGGCACCGGCGACTGGTTCGGCTGGGCCAACGCGGTCATCTCCGAGCTGATCCCGATCGCGGCGATGCTGGTCATGCGCCGTCGTCACACTGCCGGACAGTCCATCGGTTACCCGATCTTCCTGCTCGTTGCTGCGCTCGGGTTCTCTGTCGCAGCGCAACTCGCCGTCGCTAAGCCGGGTGCGACCGGCTACCTGGTCTCGGTGTTCCCTGCCCTCGCGTTCGCCGCGCTGGCCAAGCTGATCCTCGGCAAGGGAGCAGCCGCAGAGGTCGTCGAGGACCCGGCCCCGACTGCCGTCCGGGACGTCCGTCCCCGTCCTGTCGCCGTCCCGGACGTCCGTCCCCGTCCTCAGGACGTCCCGGTGACGTCCCCGACGCCCCTGAACGTCCCCGCCGTCCCGGCGACCCCTGCCGCGCTGGTCCCGGTTGTCGAGGACCGTCCTGAGCCGGCCCCGGCTACCCCGGCTGCTGTGGTGCGGGCGGTCGCGCCAGTCATCACGAACGTGCCCTCCCTGGGCCAGGTGTCGGACTGGCCGGCCCCGCCGCTGCCCGCCGACCTGCTCGACCGTGCCCGCGCTGCGGCTACCGAGCACGAGCAGACCAACGGCCGACCGATCACCCGCGATGAGCTGCGGGCGGTGCTGCGGGTCAGCAACGACACCACCGGCCAGATCATGCGCACCCTCGGCCTGACCGCACCCCGCACGCCGGTCGCTGCCGTCAACGGCACTCCTGCGCCGGGTCTGCTCTGACGGTCTCCGTGCGGGTTGGGCTCATCACCCCGGCTCGTGCGGTGGCCGCCAGAACAGCGACCACAACAGAGCGCGGGACACGACCCATGGCCTAGACAACCGCGTCGTGTCCCGCTACCTCACAGAGAGGCAGGACCATCATGACCCCCGACACTCCCCGCGAGTACACCCACCCCGACGTGTTCACCATCGGCATCGCCGAGGGCTGGGCCGACCCGATCATGGACCCGATCCTGCTCGACTGGGAAGCCCGGCAGGCCGGAGCGCTGATTCCGTTCGAGCTCGTCGACGGCCGTCCGGTCCGTCCCGGCCCGTCGACCGGCATCCGCTACGGCCGCAACCAGCTCGGCCACTGGGGTGAGCAGCCCTGCGCCGACGCCCTGATCACCGCCACCGTGGGCGGCCTGCGCTACATCGTCATGATCGAGCGCGGGGACGGGCACGGCTGGGCACTGCCCGGCGGCTGCGTCGAGATCGGTGAAGACCTGGCCGACGCCGCCTCCCGCGAGCTGGCCGAGGAAACCGGTCTGATCGTCCCCGCCAACCGGCTCTACCGCACCGGCCCGGCCCGGCTCGTCCCGGACCCGCGCGGCTCGGATGAGGCGTGGATGGTCACCGCCGTCTACCGCGCCGACTTCGGCACCTACGACAGCACCGCCGACCTGCCAACCGTCGCCGGTGCCGACGACGCCCGCCGCGCCGACTGGATCCCCGCCGGCACCTACGCCCACCTCAACGTGCACATCACGGTCGGCTACGGCGGGCAGGTCTTCGCCGCCCACCGCGACCTGCTCGCCGACGAACTCGCCTAACCCGCCCCGGCTTCATCTGACGCGACACCTCGAAAGGAGGTGCCCGGTGATCACTGCACCCGAAAACAGCCCACAGACCCTCGCCGGGCACCTCCTGGCCGACATGATCGGCCTGGACAACCCCGCCGACGCCGAACGCCTCGGACTGCTCGACCGCGCCGCGAAACCCGGCTTCGGCCGCTGGCTCGACGCCGCCGCCCGCGCCCGCGGCTGCACCCGCCCCGTCCGCCTACGCGGCGAAGTCCTCACCGTCAACGCGTCGACCGGCGCCGTGCTCGAACGGTTCTCCACCGACACGCTTCCCGACAACGTGCTCTACAAGCCGTGCGGCACGCGGATCGCCTCGCTGTGCCCGGCCTGCGCCACCACCTACCGCTACGACACCTACCAACTCATCAAGGCAGGCCTCGCCGGCGGCAAGGGCGTGCCTGACAGCGTCGTGACGCACCCGGCCGTGTTCGTCACCCTCACCGCACCGTCCTTCGGCGTCGTGCACACCCGCGTGGTCCGCAACGACAAGCCCCAGCCCTGCCGCGTCCGCCGTGACCGCCCGGTCTGCGTCCACGGCAAGGCGATGTCCTGCAACGCCGTGCACAGCGAGGGCGACGCCCGGCTCGGACAGCCGCTGTGCCTGGACTGCTACGACCACCAGCACCAGGTGGTCTGGAATCACCTGGTCGCGAAGCTATGGGACCGGACCATGCTGGCCGTGCGCCGGCAGATCGGCGCGACCCCCAAGGGCGCGGTCAAGCTCCGCTACGCCAAGGTCGCCGAGTACCAGCGGCGCGGCGTCGTCCACCTACACGCCCTGCTCCGCCTGGACGCCAACCTGCCCGGCGACCCCCACACCATCGCCCCGCCACCGTTCGGCATCGACCCGCAGGGCAACCAGGTCGCGCTCTACACCGCCGCGATGCTCAAGGCCGCTGTCGAGGTCGCCGCCGCCTCCACCGCGCTCAACACCGCCCCGCACCCCGACCAGCCCGCCGGGTGGGTCCTGCGCTGGGGCAAGCAGGTAGACGTCAAGGTGGTCCGCTCGGGCCTGCCCGGTGAAGTCATGACCGAGCAGCACGTAGCCGGATACCTCGCGAAGTACGCCACCAAAGCCACCGAGATCACCGGTGTCAACGCCGGACGGGTCACCGCCTCGTCCATGGAGGCTTACGCCGACCCGCACCGGCACACCAACCGGCTCATCACGGCGTGCTGGAACTTGGGCGCCGCAGACGGCTGGATCGGCCTGCGCCGCTGGGCACACATGCTCGGCTTCGGCGGACACTTCGCCACCAAGAGCCGCCGCTACTCCACCACCATGGGCGCGCTCCGCGCCGCCCGTCGACCTGACGCACGTGACGGCGTCACCGTCCGCACAGCAACCCTCGGCGAACCCGTGGACCTGGTCGACACCGCCGACGACACCACGGTCCTGGTCATCAACCACTGGCAGCACGTCGGCAACGGCTGGCGCACCGCCGGAGACGCCGCCCTCGCCGCCATGGCCGCCGACGCCGCCCGCCAACGCCGGCCGCACATCACCCGACCGAGTGTCACCTGACCAGGGGAGGAATGACTATGGATCGCTTCCTGACCATGGATGAAGCAGGAAGCCTTCTCGGCGTCTCGCGATGGACGGTCTTCCGCCTCGCGAAGCAGCGCAAGCTCACGGCCGTGACGGTCGCCAGCCGTGCGCGGCGAATCACGGAGTCATCTGTTCGTACCTACATGGCCCGACTAATTGAGGAGGCAACCTGATGGCACGTGTGACCGTCACGCCTGGCGACGAGCCAGCGAAGGGGAAGGGGCGAAGTCGGCGCAATGGCGAGGGTTCGATCCGCCAGCGCAGGGACGGCCGATGGGAGGCGCGGGTCTGGGTCTACGCGACCAACGGCTCCGAGGTGCGGCGCAGCGTCTACGGCAGCTCGTGGGACGAGGCCCACGCGGCGATGATCAAACTTCAGTCCGACAAGATGGCGGGTGTTCGTATCCCGGCCAGCGGGGACACCGTCCGGGACTACTTCGACTACTGGCTCAAGCACGTGGCCGAACCAAGGGTCCGGCCCTCGACACTTTCCAACTACCGGCGGCTGACCAGCGCCTACGTCCTCCCCTATATCGGTAGCAAGAAGCTCTCGCAGCTTCGCCCGGCTGATGTCCGCACGTTCCTCAACCGGCTCAAGGGCGTGTGCCAGTGCTGCGCTCTCGGCAAGGACAGGAAGCGGGTTCAGCACGGTGCGTCGGCCCGCTGCTGCGCCGCGGTCCCCGTGGCGTGTTGTGGGAACTTCCTCTCCGACGGTTCGGTCCGGTTCGCGCAGCGCATCGTCAGGGCCATGCTCCAGGACGCGATCGTGGACGAACTGATCGCCACGAACCCGGCGCGTCACCTGCGGATCTCGCACCGGTACCGGCCGAAGTTCACGCCATGGTCGGCAGAGGAAGCTCAGCGGTTCCTGAAGGCGGCTCGGGGTGATCGGTGGTACGCGCTGTACTCGGTAGCGCTGGCGTTGGGTCTGCGGCGTGGAGAGGCGCTCGGCCTGCGGTGGATCGATGTCGACTTCGTTGAGAACGTCATCACGGTCCGCCGGTCGCTTCAGCGGGTCGACGGGCAGCTCGTCCTCGGTCCAGTGAAGACCGACAGCTCGGATCGGAAGATCGCGGTGCCGGAGCCACTGGCACGGGTGCTTGAGCTTCACCGAGCCGATCAGGTCCGGCAAAGCGAGATCGCCAAGCAGTGGACCGACCACGGCATGGTCTTCACCACCGCGGTCGGGACGCCAGTAGAGCCCCGCAACCTCAAGCGGCACTTCGACCGGTTGTGCGACAAGGCCGACGTTCCGAAGATCCGCTTCCACGACTTGCGGCACTCCTGCGCGACGATCCTTTACGACCAGGGCGTGCCAATCGAGAACATCCAGGACGTTCTGGGCCATAGTTCGCCGACGATCACGAAGACGATCTACGTGGAGGCGACTCGCAAGATCCAGCGCGACGCGGTCGACAAGCTCGGGTTCCTCTTCGACGACTGACGCCGCTGGGGTCAAATCCGGGGGTATAAACGATCACAGGCCGGTCCTCCGTGGTGGAGAACCGGCCTGTGACCTGCAGAGCCGCCTAACGGAATCGAACCGTTGACCTTGTTATTACGAGTAACACGCTCTACCGACTGAGCTAAGGCGGCAACGTCGCATCACTATACGCGATCAGGTGGCCCCCGGGCGAACGGGTAGGCGGTGGGTCACATTTTCACGCGGGGACGGGCGTGAACTGCCCGAACTTGAGCCCGTCCTTCTCGCCGAAGCGCTCGGCGTGGCTCACGATCACCCGCTGCACGGTGGCGGCCCGCTCGGCGTCCTCGGCCTCGATCCGGACCACGAGGGCCTCGGCGGTGGCGGTCAGCTCGGCCCGGCCCGCCTCGAAGCGAGCGCTGCCGTGGTCTTCGGCCAGTTCCACGTCGATCTTGTGGCTGAAGTGGGTCAGCACCTGCTTGAGATAGCGGGCGGCGCGCGTGGTGGGGGCGTTCCCCTCGACGATCATCATGCAGTTAGGTTAACCTAACTTTCGCTGGTCGCCCACACGAGCACCACCGCGGGTGTCCGGTTGGCGGCAGCCGGTGCGGATTGCCCGATCGGGCCGGTGCGACCTGTTCCACTGCGGACTAGGCTGCGCTGCTGTGACCGTGATCCCTCCGCGCAGTCCCTCAGACCCGACGCCGGTGTCGGGCCGGACGCACCGTCCGAGCAAACTCGAGCCCGCGCAGCTCGGATTCACCCCCCAACCCCCGGTGGCCTGGCTGAGCCCGCTCCAGCTCGCCGCCACGGGCGTCCGCGTCGCGTTCGCCGCACAGTTCGGCGCCTATCTGGACAAGCGCGAGCTGCAGAACGCCTTCCCCACCAAGGTCCACGACGAGCACGTGAACGACGAGGAGCTGTGGCTGGACTACATCGCCGACCTCGGCGACGGGTTCGACGCCACCTACTCGATGGCCTACCTGCTGGCGCAGGAGGAGGTCGAGGCGAGTGGCGAGCGGCTGCCGCGCGGCCGGGTGCTGGTGCTCGGCGGCGACTCCGTGTATCCGACGGCCAGCGGCAAGGCATACGAGGACCGCTTCGAGGGCCCGTACCGCGCGGCGCTGCCGCAGGTCCCGGCCGAGAACGGGCCGACGCTGTTCGCGCTGCCCGGCAACCACGACTGGTACGACGGCCTGACCGCGTTCCTGCGCCTGTTCGCCCGGCGCGAGGGTTCGCGCATCGGCGGCTGGCGCACCAGGCAGACCCGCTCCTACTTCGCGCTGCAGCTGCCGCACCGCTGGTGGCTGCTGGCGCTGGACGCCCAGGGCGCGGCCTACATGGACGACCCGCAGCTGGAGTACTTCCGCGGCGTGGCCGCCAACATCGAGGAAGGTGACCGGATCATCCTGGTCACCCCGCAGCCGGCCTGGGTGCAGTCCGAGGAGCACCCGCTCTACTACGACACCATCGACTACTTCCTGCGTACGGTGATCGACCCGACCGGCGCGAGCGTGGCCCTGATGGTCAGCGGCGACCTGCACCACTACGCGCGCTACGCGCAGAGTGACAGCGGCCAGCAGCTCATCACCTGCGGCGGCGGCGGGGCCTACATGGCGGCCACGAACCACCTGCCCCAGGCCATCACCGTGCCGCCCAAGCACTCGCAGGTGCGCCGGCAGAGCACCGGCATGCCGTACGCGCTGCAGAAGACGTACCCGAGCAAGCTGCGCTCGCGCTGGCTGGGCAGTGGCGTCTTCGCCCGCCTGCCGTGGCGCAACCCGGGCTTCGCCACGATGCTCGGCATCATGCACACGATGCTGATGCTGTCGCTGAACAACGCGGCGGGCCGCATCCTCACCGTGCCGATCTTCATGATGACCGCGCTGGTGATGTTCTCGTGCGTGTTCTTCTCGGTCGGCCTGACCGAGGCCGCGGCGAAGACGACGCCGATCGTGCTCGGCGCGCTACATGGTTGCGCGCATATCGCGCTGGGTGTGGTGGGGCTGTCCCTGTGGCGGCTGCTGCCGTTCGACGGCTACAAACCCGCGGTGCAGGCCGCTCTGGCGGTGGTGGTGTACCTGACCCCGGCGGGGATCGCGGCGGCGCTGCTGGTGTCGCTGTACCTGCTGATCGCGGCCTCGTTCAAGGTGAACGTCAACGAGCTGTACGCCGGCCAGGGCATCGAGGACTTCAAGAGCTTCCTGCGGATGCGCTTCGCCCCCGACGGCACGCTGAGCATCTACGTGGTCGGCGTCGACAAGATCTCGAAGAAGTGGCTGGCACAGCCGGCGGGTTCCTGGTTCCGCCCGGCCACGGCGCTGAAGCCGCGCCTGGTCGACGAGGTCATCACCCTCGGGCCGGCCAAGCAGCACGCCGCCCCGCCCACCGTGCTGCCCTCCGACGCGGAGGACCCGAGTCACACGGCGTAGCGGTCCTCGTACGACTTGCGGCTCCCGCACACCGACGCCTTCGGGCAGACGGTGCGGGAGCCGTCCGCTGCCAGCCTGATCACCACGGCGTCGCGGGGCACCGAGTGCCCGACCACGCGGCCGTCGCCCTCGGGCGTGCTGACCTGCTCGCCGATGGCCGGCGCGGAACCGTGGAAATCCTGGTACATGGGATGTTCGTACTTGAGACAGCACATGAGCCGGCCGCACGCCCCCGAGATGCGCATCGGGTTGAGCGGCAGGTCCTGCTCCTTGGCCATGCGGATGCTGACCGGCTCGAACTCGGTCAGGAACGTCGAGCAGCACAGGTCGCGGCCGCACGAGCCGATGCCGCCCTGCACCTTCGCCGAGTCGCGGGCCGACAGCTGGCGCAGCTCCACCCGGCAGCGCAGGGTCGCGCCCAGGTCGCGGACGAGCGAGCGGAAGTCGACCCGGTGCGGGGCGGTGAAGTAGACGGTGGTGCGCGGGCTCGGGCCCGGGTCGTCGCCGTCGGCCGGGCCGCCGGGCACGTGGTCCACCGCGATGACCTTCATGGGCAGCTGGTGCTCGCGGATCAGCCGGTTCGCGGCGACGCGGGCTTCGGCCTTGCGCTGGCGGATCAGCTCGTCGCGAGTCACGTCGTCGGGGCCGGCGATGCCGATGACCTTCGGGAAGCCGGAGGTGTCCTCCTCGCTCCACTCGGCCGCCCACACGCAGTCGGCCACCTCGGGGCCGTCGTCGGTGTGCACCAGCACCTTGTCGCCGACACGCGGCCGGAACTCGCCGGGATCGAGGTAGTACAGCTTCCCGTACCGGTTGAAGGTGACCGCGCAGAGCATGCCCATCGGCACACGATAGCCCGGTTTCGTGCATCCGCGGAGATCCGCGACGGCCGGGATCAGGGAAGTGCGGGCTGGAGGAACAGTTCTAGTTGCGTACCTTTTCGGTTGATTGGTCGTTAGCTCATATGGATAGGTCTTCGGATTTGCCGTAACCCTGCCCATAAGCCTTCGTTGGGCCACGACGTAGGTGCGCACCCCCGCGCACCCGTCCGCCCCGGAGGAAGCATGCGCCGCCACTTCGCCGCAGCCAGCACGGTCGCCCTTGTCGCGCTCAGCTCACTGACGATCCTGTCCACACCCGCCACGGCCGGGGTGTGCGACCGGCCCGCCGGATACGCCGCGCGCGCCGGTGCCGACCTG
This sequence comes from Catellatospora chokoriensis, assembly GCF_011297315.1. Taxonomy (NCBI): domain Bacteria; kingdom Bacillati; phylum Actinomycetota; class Actinomycetes; order Micromonosporales; family Micromonosporaceae; genus Catellatospora; species Catellatospora chokoriensis. Next base: position 123,711 of record NZ_JAAOTI010000010.1, on the reverse strand, counting down.
TTGAAGGTGGGCGTGCTGAATCTCGGCCCGCTCGGCCTGAAGCTGCCCACGGTCGCCGACCTGACGATCGCCTCGGCCAACGCGGGCATGTCCGCCACCAGCCGGGTCACCAGCTCCGCCGCGGCCCGCTACGCCGACGCCAAGCTGCTCGGCCTCCAGCTGCCCACCGGGCCGCTGGACGGGCGGGTCTACCAGCAGGCCCCGCCGACGAACACGGCCGGTGTGAAGAACCGGGCGCTCTCGGTCGACCTGGGCCTGGTGAAGGCCGGCACCGGCGACCTCACCGCGCACGCGCGCTGGGCCGCGGGCATGGCCTGCGGCAAGACCGACGGTCCCGCCGGCGAGGCCGACGCCGCACTGGTCGACGCCGCAATCCTGCCCGGCGCCCGGGGCGCCCTGGTGAAGGCGACGCACAACGCCTCCGGCGAGGCCCGCACCGCGACGGTGCGGATGGAGGACCGCACCATCGCCTCCGGCGCGCTGGCCGAGATCGGGCTGAGCGACCTGGAACTGCTCGGCGGCGCGATCGACGTCGAAGTGCTCGAACCGCCCCGACTGACCGTGCTGGCCACCGGCCGCGCCGCCACCTCGGTGGTCGACTACAACGCGCCGGTCCTGAAGATCACCGGTCCCGGCCTCGGCACCAAGACCATCTCCGGGGTGCACCGGGAGATCGAGTTCGCCGTCCCGGCACCGTCGGCGGGCGGGCTCCTCGGCGCCCTGGATCTCGGCAGCGTGCAGCAGCGCGCGAAGGCCGAGGGCCTGCCCCTGCTGGCCGCGAACCCGCTCGGCGGCCTGCTCGACGGCCTGCCGCTGGGCAGCCTGACGCAGACCGTCAAGGGCCTCGGCGGCTCGGGCGGCGGCGGCACCGGCCTGCCCGCGCTGCCGGAGCTGGGCGGCCTGCCCGACCTGGGCGGCCTGCTCGGCGGCAGCGGCGGCAACCTGCTCGGGCTCTGCGAGCTCGCCGTGGTCAAGATCTCCATCGGCGAGCTGGAGAAGCGGGTCACCGACCGGGGCGTGACCGCGCAGGCGGCGAGCATCCGCATCCAGGTGCTCGCGCTGAGCCGCCCGAACAGCAAGCCCGCCACCGTGCTCGACCTGGGCGTGGGCCTGCTCAACGCGTCCGCGACCGCGCCCGCCAAGGCCGCGCCGTCCACCTCGCCGACGGCCCGGCCGTCCGCCTCGCCGAGCACCGGCGGGCCGGGCAACGGCGGCGGTGGCGCCACCCCCTCGCCGGCTTCCGGCACCGATGACGACGATGACGGCTGCGGCGGTCCCGGCTGCAGCCTGCCGCGTACGGGCACGAGCATCGCTCTGATCGCGGGCACCGGCACCCTGCTGTTCGTGGCGGGCCGGTTCCTGCTCCTGCTGACCCGCCGCCGCGCCTCGGGCGGGCCGGAGGACCTGCTGGGCTGACGCCGTATCTACAGCTCGACGCGCAACGTGGTGGCGGTGGACGGGATGTCCGCCGCCACCACTTTCGTCTCCGCGACCGCGGGCCCGCGCGCCAGCAGCCCGTCGAGCTCCGTCAGCAGGGCGTCGACGTCGGCCAGCAGCGCCGCCGCGATCGCCGCGGCGGCCTGTGCCCGCAGCGTGGGGTCGGGCCCGAATGCGGGCTCCCCGATCGCGCCGTCGCTCCGCCCGGTGGCCGAGCCCGCACCGACGGCGACACCCGTGACCAGGGCGACCGCTTCTGCGCTGGCGGCGACCCGGGCCAGCCCGCGCGCCACCCGGGACCGCCCCGCGGCCAGGGCGTCGGCCAGCTCCTCGTGGAACGCGGCGTCGGCGTGCAACTGATCGGCCCGGTGCCGGGCTTCCCGGCTGATCCGCTGGCGGGCCTGCGCGAACGCGTCGCCGGCGGCGCCCTCCCAGGACGGCAGCCGGTCCAGGTCGCCACCGAGGGCCACCGTCACTTCGGCGTGCCCCCGCAGCGCCGCCGCCTGCTGCCGCCACGGCTCCGGCGACCAGCCGGCCAGGCCGGACACCGCGTCGCCGGGCAGCGCGCCCGTGCGCCGCAGCAGCTGCCACACCGGGTGCGCCTCGGGCGCGCCCCAGCGGGCGAGGCTGTCGTCGACCTGGGCCAGCAACCCGGCCGTGCTCGCGTTCAGGTGCATCAGCGCGTCCATCACAGCGGCCTGCCCCGGTCCCGCTCCACCATGCGGTAGGTGGTCCCGGCGGCGCGCACCGCGGCGGCCAGCTCGGCGATCTCCCGGTCGAGGCGGCGCGCCCCGTCCAGGTGCTCGGACCAGGATGCACGCTGCCAGTCCCCGACCGCGCCGGCGAGACGCGACAGGCGTCCCGGCACGTCGAGCACCGCCGGGATGGGCGCCGTGCGGTCCAGCGCCGGGAGCAGCGCGGCCGCCTCGGCGGCGATCCCGCCGATCCGGCTGGTCAGTTCGTCCGTCACCGGGCACCTCCGAGCGCCGTGAAGTCGCCGAACGTCTCCTCGTAAACCTTGCGCCGGGCCCACGCCGCCGCGTCGTGCGCCGCGGTGATGGCCTGCTGGATGGCGCGCGACAGCTGCGGGCCGGTCAGCCCGTCGAGCGAGCCGGTCACCACCACCCGGCGCACCGCGCCGGCCCCGTCCACCACGACCTCGACCAGGTCGTCAGGGTCGTGGACGGTCACCTCCAGCTCGGCCAGGGCGCGGGCGAGGCTTGCCTGCCGCTCCTCGATCCGCCGGTATGACGCGATCGCCTCCTCGATCCAGGCGTCGTCGATCTCCCGGGGCATGCGGCGGCTCCTCAATGGACGGCATCGATACCGCCAGAACGGTACCGGCAGATCCCCCACCCCGACACCCCTGTGGACAACCCCTGTGGACAACCGCCCCACCCCGCCCGCGCCACCCGCCGCGCAACTCTTGACGAGTCGCTTTCACCAGGGAAGACGGAAGCCGCGACGCTTTAAGAGTTGCGGCAAAGGGGAAGGGTCAGCCGCGCCAGAGTTCGAGCATCATGGCTTCCACGGCGATCCGGGGTTTGACGTTGGCGTCGATGGCGGCGCGGCAGGCGAGGATCGATTCGAGGCGGCGCAGCGTGCTCTCGGCGGTCCAGCGCTGGGCGGCGGCCTCGGCGAGCGCCGCGGTGTCGGCGTGCACGGGCGAGACCGGGCCGCCCCAGCGGGCGTTGAGCACGTCGCGGTAGAAGCCGGCCAGGTCCAGCAAGGCCCGGTCGAGAGCGTCGCGCTGGGCCCGGGTGGCCCGTGACTTCTGCCGCTTCTCCAGGTCCTTCAGCTGCCCCGCCATGCCGCGGGCCGCACCGGCGGCACCCTTGCCGGTGCCGCCCGCGCCCAGCGCCATCTCCAGCGCGGCTCGCTCGGCGGCGTCGGACTCGGCGACCGCCGCGGCGGCCTCGGACTCGGCGGCCTCGATCAGCGCGCTCGCGGCGTCGAAGCAGGCGCCCACGCCGGTCAGCTGGCGTGGCACGGCCAGCACCGCGGCCCGGCGGTCGCGCGCCTGGGCGTCCCCGGCCAGGCGGCGCGCGCGCCCGACGTGGCCCTGCGCGGCCGCGGCGACCCAGGCCGCGGTGCGGGGGTCGACCCCGTCGCGCTCCACCAGCAGCGCGCTCACCGCGTCGGCGGCCGGCTGGCGCAGCGGCACCACCCGGCACCGCGAGCGGATGGTCACGGAGATGTCGTCAGGGTGGTCCGACGGCGCGCAGAGCAGGAAGATGGTGCGCTCCGGCGGCTCCTCGACGGCCTTGAGCAGGGCGTTGCCGGCCGCCTCGGTGAGCCGGTCGGCGTCCTCGACGAGCAGCACCTGCCAGCGGCCGTTGGCCGGGGTGGTGGCCGAGCGCATCACCAGCTCGCGCATCAGCGCGACCGGGATGCTCAGCCCGTCCGGCACCACGAGGCGCACGTCGGGATGGGTGCCGGCCAGCGTGGTGTGGCAGCCGGTGCAGTGGCCGCAGCCGGGCCCGGCGGCCTGGTCGGTGCACTGCAGCGCCGCGGCGAAGGACCGGGCGGCGACCGAGCGGCCGGAGCCGGGTGGGCCGGTGAACAGCCAGGCGTGGGTCATCGCGCCCGCGCCGACGGTCTCCCCGCGGAGCACCGCGGCGCCCGCAGCCGCGGCGGCACGCAGCGTGGCGCCGGCCTCGGGCTGGCCGACGAGCTGGTCGAAGACGTCCGTCACGCTGCCTCCCGCTCGTTCACGCCTGCTCCCTGCTCCGCTCGCCGGCGGCCCGCGCGGAACCCGTCCGCCGTGCTCGCACGCACCCTGACGACAGTACGTGGACCCGCTGACACGGTCCACGCGCTGCCCGGTGTCACGTGCGGGTGGCCCGTAACTCGGCGGAACTGTCGCCCGCGGAGCGCGGCTCGCCCGGGGCGGGCACCCGCCCGGCGACGCCACCGCCGGCCCCGTCGGCCGCGACCGGCGCGGGCGGCAGCAGCTTGCCGACCCGCAGCGCGATCTCCGCGGCCAGCTCCTGCTCCTCCCGGGTGCCGTCGAGCACCAGGTAGCGGTTGGGGTCGGCGGCGGCCAGGTCGAGGAAGCCGTGCCGGACCCGCTCGTGGAAATCGAGCGACTCCTGCTCCAGCCGGTCGGCCTCACCGCGCCGGCCGACCCGGGCCAGCCCGGTCGGCGGGTCGATGTCGAGCAGCACCACCAGGTCGGGCTTGAGGCCGCCGGTCGCCCACGTGGACAGCCAGGAGATCTCGTCGACCGGCAGGGTGCGGCCCGCCCCCTGGTATGCCAGGGAGCTGTCCACGTACCGGTCGGAGATGACGATCTCGCCGCGTCGCAGCGCGGGGCGTACCAGGGTCGACACGTGGTGGGCCCGGTCGGCGGCGTAGAGCAGCGCCTCGGCCCGCGGAGCCAGCGCGCTCGCGCCGACCGGCCCGGATGTGGTGGTGTGGGTGTCCAGCACCATCTTGCGGATGCGGGCGCCGATCTCGGTCGCGCCCGGCTCGCGGGTCACCACGACGGAGCGGCCCTCGCCCAGCAGCCGCTGGGCGAGCTGGGCGATCTGGGTCGACTTGCCGGCGCCCTCGCCGCCCTCGAAGACGATGAACACGCCGGCGTTCGCCGAGGGCTCGGCGATGCCCAGCGGACGTCCGCGCATGGAGCCGATCAGGTCTGCCAGCAGCGGCACGCCGGGTTTGTCGTCCATCTGACGCAGCGCCCAGAACCCGGCCAGCACGCCCAGCACCCCGGCGACGGCCAGCAGCACCCGGGTCGACGAGATCGGCACGCCGGTGCTGCCCACGTCGTGCGAGCCGCCCAGGCCGACCAGCACACCGGACAGCGAGATGGCCAGCATCAGCACCACCCGGGTGCCGGTCTGCACGACCGCGAAGACCCGGCCGCGCACCTCGTCGTCGACCTCGCCGCCGAGCAGCGTGGTGCCGGACAGGAAGGCCATGCCCGCGCCGGAGCCGACCAGCAGCGCGCCGACGACCGCCAGCGACAGGTGCGGGGCAAGTGAGAGCAGCCCGACGGACACGCCCGCCAGCATGATGCTCAGGCAGAACCAGCGCCGCCGGGACAGGCCGCCGATCAGGCGCGGGCCCAGCGCGATGCCGAGCCCCAGCCCGATGAAGATCGCCGCGAACAGGATGGCGAAGGTCGCGTCGCCACCGCCCAGCGAGAGGGCGAAGAACTGGCCGGTGCCGATGACCACGCCGCCGGCCGCGAACGCGCCCAGGATGCCGAGCACCAGGCCGCGGACCATCGGCGTCTTGCCGATGAAGCGCCAGCCGTCGGTGAACTGGCGCAGCATGCTGATCTCCTGCCGCGCGCCGCCGTTGTGGCCGGAGATCTCCCGGATGCCGTAGAGCACGACCAGGGCGCTGGCCAGGCGGGAGAAGGCGAGGAAGTACAGGGCGAGGCTCGACGGGCGGGCCCACATGGCCACCGTGACCCCGGAGCGCTCCAGCCACTGGTAGAACTGGTTGAGCCCGGCCAGCACCGCGGCGGCGAGCACCGGGGTGATGCCGTACGTCGTGATGAGGGTGAGCTGGTTCGCGGCCTCCAGCCGGGCGCGCGGGATCAGGTTCGGGACCGCGGCGTCCTTGGCCGGGATCCAGATCAGCGTGATCGCCTCGATGAGGAACGTCGCGGCGGCCGCCCAGCCGACCGTGATCTTGGCGTCGGAAGAGTACAGCGCGACGGTCGGGATGGTGGCGAACAACACGAATCGCAGCAGGTCACAGATGACCATCGTGTAGCGCCGGTCCCACCGGTCGGCCATCACCCCGGCCAGCGGCCCCAGCACCAGCGCCGGCAGCAGGCGCACCGCGATGACCGAGCCGAAGGCAAGGCCCTTCGCGGCGTCGCCGGACACCTGCGCCGAGGCGAACGTCGCCGTGGCGAGCAGGCCGAGCCAGTCGCCGAGCGAGGCCACGCTGAGCACCAACCACAGGCGGCGGAACGGCCGGATGCGCAGGATCGCGCGCAGCTCCGCGCCGCCGCTCAGATCCGCCTGGGCGATGGCGGCCGGGAACGGCGCGGCGTCCGCTCCCTGCGATGGCGTGCTGATGGCCGTACCCTCCCCGCGTCACTGCCCGTCCTGGCCCCAGCGTGCTCGCTGGGCCATGGCCATGGCAATAGCGCCCGGGCGTCCTGCGGCTTCACTCTAGTCCTGCCCCGGCGAGGGCCGACCCTGGTTCGACCCTGAAGACTTGCCACAAAAACGAGGGAGTGGTACGGCCCCTGCCTGTCGTCAGGCCAGCGCGAAGGTCTGGAGGTATCCGCGTACCAGCCGCTTCGATTCTGCCAGCACGGCGGCGTCGCCGTCCGGGTGACGGCGGAACGCGAGCTTGATCAACGCGTCGGCGGCCTCGACCGAGACGGTCAACGCGAAACGCAGCTCACGCGAGTCCGGCGCGTGGTGGAAGCGGATGAGCAGGTCGGCCAGATGATCGGCGATGACCGCGTTGTTGTCGCGCTCCGGGTCGATCAGGTGCACGTCCACCACGTCGCCGAAGTGCAGCGTGCGGAAGCCCGGCACGCTGCGGTGCAGCTCGATGTACTCCTCGATGGCCCCGTCGACGCCGTCCCACCAGTGCGCGAGCTCGCCGGCGGGGATCCGCTCGGCCAGCCGCTCCAGGTAGGCCTCGACGTTGCGCAGGGTCAGCGCCTGCACGATGGCCCGCTTGTCCGGGAAGAACTGATAGACCGACCCGATCGCGACGCCGGCCCGCTCGGCCAGCAGCGTGGTGCTGAGCCCGTCGTAGCCGACTTCGTCGATCAACTCGGCGCACGCGTCGAGCATGCGCTGCACCCGCGCGACACTGCGCCCCTGTACCGGCACCCGGCGCAACGGCCCGGCACTGACAGCTGGTGTGGACACTGATCCGCTCCTCACCGCGGCGTACGTTCCGGGAACCGAACCGGTCGCCACGCTCGCATCGACACCCTACCCAGGGTCAACGACCCTGGGCAGGGTCGGTAAGCGGTCAGCTTGCTGTCTTCTTCGCGGCAGCCTTCTTTGGCACGCTCTTGGTAGCGCCCGTGGCGGCCTTCTTCGCGGTCGCGGCCTTGGCCGTGGTGGCCTTCTTCGCAGCTCCAGCCTTTGTGGCCTTCGTCGCCTTGGCCGCCGTCGCCTTCTTGGCGGGCGCCTTCTTGGCCGGAGTTTTCTTCGGGGCCGGGCCCTTGGCCCGCTTCTCCGACAGCATCTCGCTGGCCTGCTCGATGGTCAGGCCCTCCGGGGTCTGCCCGCGCCGCAGCGAGGCGTTGGACTCCCCGTCGGTGACGTACGGGCCGAACCGGCCGTCCTTGATGACCAGCGGCTTGTCGGTGAGCGGGTCGACGCCCATCTCCCGCAGCGGGGGCTGCGCCGCGCGGCGGCCCCGCTGCTTCGGGGCGGCCAGCAGGGTCAGCGCCTGCTCCAGGGTGACCGTGAAGAGCTGCTCCTCGTTCTCCAGCGACCGGGAGTCGCCCTCGCGCTCGATGTACGGGCCGTACCGGCCGTTCTTGGCGAAGATCTCCTGGCCCTCGGCGTCCTTGCCGACCAGCCGCGGCAGCGACAGCAGCCGCAGCGCCTCCGCCAGCGTCAGCTCATCGGGCACGTGCGTCTTCAGCAGGGACGAGTTCGTCTCACCGCTGGACACGTACGGGCCGTACCGGCCGGACTTCAGCACGACCGGCTCGCCGGTCTCCGGGTGCTCGCCGAGCTTGCGCTCGCCGCTGCCGCCGCCGAGGAACAGCTCGTCGACCTTCTCCGGGGTCAGCTCGTCGGGCGCCAGTCCCTCGGGGACCGACACGCCCTTGCTCTCGGCCGCGGTCTCGGCGGCCTCCGCCTCCGGGCTGCCCTCGGCCTGCCCGCCGCCGGTCGGGGCGACCACGCCGCGCTGCAGGTAGGGGCCGTACTTACCGACCCGGACCACCACGTCGCGGCCCTGCTCGTCGGTGAACAGCTTGATCGAGTTGATGCTGCGCGCGTCGATCTCGCCGAGGTGCTCGGTGACCAGCTTCTTCAGGCCCCCGGCCTGCGCCACGGAGCCCACCTCCGCGGTCGGCGAGCCGAAGTAGAAGGAGGTCAGGAACTCCAGCGCGGTGGCGTCGCCGCCGGCGATCTGGTCGAGCTGGTCCTCCATCGCCGCGGTGAAGCCGTAGTCGACCAGCCGCGGGTAGTGCTGCTCCAGCAGCCCGATCACCGCGAACGCGACGAAGGTCGGGATCAGCGCCTGGCCCCGCTTGATGACGTAGCCGCGGTCCTGGATCGTCTGCATGATCGACGAGTACGTCGACGGGCGGCCGATGCCCAGCTCTTCGAGGGCCTTGACCAGCGAGGCCTCGGTGTAGCGGGCGGGCGGCTGGGTGGTGTGGCCCACCGCCTCCAGGCCCTCCTCGGTCAGCTTCTGGTCCTTGACCAGCACCGGCAGCTTGCGCTCGGCGTCGTCGGCCTCGGCGGACTCGTCGTCGGACGACTCCACGTAGGCCCGCAGGAAGCCGGGGTCGGTGATGGTCCGGCCGCTGGCCGCGAAGTCGGCCTCCTCGTTCTGCGCCGTCGTGGCACGGATGCGCACGCTCACCGTCATGCCGACCGCGTCGGACATCTGCGAGGCGATGGTGCGCTGCCAGATCAGCTCGTAGAGCCGGTACTCCTCGGTGGACAGCTCGTTGCGGACCGCGCCCGGGGTGCGGAAGGTGTCGCCCGCGGGGCGGATCGCCTCGTGCGCCTCCTGCGCGTTCTTCACCTTGCCGGTGTAGCGGCGGGGCTGCGGCGGCACCGCGCCGGAGCCGTACAGCTCGGCGATCTGGGTGCGGGCGGCGGCGATCGCGGACTCGGAGAGGTTCACCGAGTCGGTACGCATATAGGTGATGTAGCCGTTCTCGTACAGCCGCTGCGCGGTGCGCATCGTGGCCGCCGAGGAGAAGCGCAGCTTGCGGGCCGCCTCCTGCTGCAGCGTCGAGGTGATGAACGGCGCGTACGGCTTGCGCCGGTACGGCTTCTCCTCGACCTTGGTGACGGTGAACGGCCGGTCGTCGAGCCGGGCGGCCAGGCCGCGCGCCCCGTCGCCGTCGAGCTGCACCACACCGGAGCCGGGACGCAGCCGGCCGGTGGTCGGCTCGAAGTCCTTGCCGGTGGCGATGCGGTCGCCGTCCAGCGCGATCAGGGTCGCGGTGAAGGTGCGCGGGCCGGTCTCGCTCGCCTTCTCGACGGCGAGGGTGGCGGTGATGTCCCAGTAGTCGGCGGCGCGGAACGCCATGCGCTGCTTCTCGCGCTCGACGACGATGCGCGTGGCGACCGACTGCACCCGGCCCGCGGACAGGCCGCGCTGCACCTTCTTCCACAGCACGGCGGAGACGTCGTAGCCGTAGAGCCGGTCCAGGATGCGCCGGGTCTCCTGCGCGTCGACCAGGTCGCGGTCGATGTCGCGCGGGTTGGCCACGGCGGCCTGGATGGCCGGCTTGGTGATCTCGTGGAAGACCATGCGCTTGACGGGGACCTTGGGCTTGAGGGTCTCCACCAGGTGCCAGGCGATCGCCTCGCCCTCGCGGTCCTCATCTGTGGCCAGCAGGACTTCGTCGGCGTCCTTCATCAGCGCCTTCAGGCGCGTGACGTGCTTCGCCCGGTCCGGGTTGACGATATATACCGGGGCGAAGCCGTTGTCGACGTCGACGCCGAGGTAGGCCCACGGTTCCTTCTTGTACTTCTCCGGCATCTGCTTCGCGCCGGCTGGCAGGTCGCGGATGTGCCCGAGGCTCGCCTCGACGACGTAACCCGGGCCGAGGTACCCCGAGATCGTCTTCGCCTTCGCCGGAGACTCGACGATGACGAGACGGTTCCTGGAAGCTGTCGGCACGTTTCTTCTCCGCAGTGGTCCGGGTGGCTGGCGCCGCCAGAATGATGGCGGCCGGTCTGAGGTGGCTCGGGTCTGAGGTGGCTCGTTCTGAGGTTACGCAGCGGTCGGTGCGGTGGGCGTCGCGGGAGCGACACGGTCCGCGGATGTCCAAGGTAACGCTCAGTGTGCGCCGAGGGTTGCGCACCCCATCGACGTACGGGCACATTCCTGTGACCGCAGACACCATACTCCCCGCCACAATACGGACAAGGGGGATTCCCGGGTGCAACCGTCCCGACCGGTGTGAGCCGGGCTCAGCGCCCGCTCGCGCGCGTCTCCAGCTCCGCCCGCATCGCGGGGAACTCCGGCCACTCCCCGGCCAGGTCGACACCGAGGTCGGGGAAGAGTTTCGCCAGGTCATCGCTGTACTGCGCGCCATCGCGCGGCATGAACAACTCGGGCTGCCCGGCTAATGTGATCTTGACTGGCACCATCGACATGCCGAGCATCCCGTCCGGCCCGGGCGCGCCGCAGACGGTCTTCGCCCAGATCGTGGTGAGCTGCCCGACATTGCTCGCCCCCTCGGGCGCCGCACCGAACGAGCGCACGCTGCACGTCACGGCGACGCCGTCCGGCGCCGTGCGGTCCTTGAAGTCGATCTCCATGAGCTGCCGGACCAGCCGATCGGCGTCGACCGTCAGCGTCTCGCCCGGCCGCAGCGGCATCGCGTCGTCCCCGTCGCCGCAACCGGCCGCCGACGTCGCCAGCAGTGCGGCAGCGAGCAGGAACAGCAGCGGTCGCTTCAACTCAGGCCCATTCGTGTCGGGCGGCGTGCCAACCCAGCTGCATGCGGGTCTCCACGCCGGCCAGGTCCATCAGGTGGCGCAGCCGGCGCTGCAGGGTGCGCAGCGACAGGTCGAGCTGCGTGGCCACGGCCTGGTCGGTGAGGCCGGACAGCAGCAGCGACAGGATCCGGCGGTCCAGCTCGGTGGGCTCGTCGGCGTCCAGCTCGACGTACGGTAACCCGCCCGAGCCGAAACCGGACAGCTCCAGCGGGTAGGCGCGCTGCCACACCGTCTCGAACAGCGCCTCCAGCGCGGCCAGCAGGCCGCTGCGATGCAGCAGCACCGCGCCCGGTTCGCTGCCCGGCGGGCTCGCGAGCGGGGCCGTGACCGGCACCAGGGCGAGGTCGCCGTCGGCGAGGATGAGCTTCATCGGCAGCTGGTCGGCCACCCGCAGCTGCACGCCGCGCTGCAGCGAGTCGACCACCTCGTCGACGATGCCGGGCTCGGCCAGCACCGACCGCTCCAGGACCACCCGGAAGCGCACCCCGCGCGCGGCCGCGGCGTCCTCCTGGGCGTTGGAGCCCGGCGGCACCGCGATGTAGGGCGAGGTCACGAAGTTGCGGATCTCGTGGCGGGCCGCCTGCTGCACCTGCTGGAACCGGTGCCGGATGGCGTCCACGCCGGAGACCACCTCGATCAGCTCGCTGATGCTGCGCCCGGCGACCGCCGCCCGGTGCTCCTCGGCGAGGCTGATCAGCGCCTGCTCGGCGATGCGCAGGCCGTCGCGGCGCTCGGTGATCAGTGCGCCCAGCGCCATCGCCGGCGGGGCGGCCGCGAACGCCTCGCCGCCGGAGCGGATCGCCAGACCCCACTCCACCAGTCGGGAGAGGACTCGCTCCACCTCGGCCTCGGGGCGCTCCAGCAGGTCGGCCAGCAGCATGGCGGTGGCGCTCGGCCGGGCGAGCAGCGCGCGGTAGACGAACTCCTCGTCGGGTTCGAGTCCCAGCGCACCGAGCATCGGCGACCTGCCCCTCTCCATCAGCAGCGGCGGGGAGAGTATGCGCCATACCGGCAGATCTTGAATAGCCCCTGTTCGCGGGCCAGGTGACGGGAAGGGCCCCGGGGAGTCGCCTCCCCGGGGCCCGACACTGTGCGTCATCGCAGGCCGTAGGCCCGGATGATGTCGTGCTTCACGCTGAACCCGGCGTCGGTCGCCGCGCTGCCGCGGATCGACAGGAAGCCGCCGGCCTTGCCGCTCGCCTTGAACGAACCCGACCAGTAGCCGTCGGCGCCCTTGGCCAGGCTGACCTTCTGCCAGGTCTTGCCGTCGTCGGAGGAGACGTCCAGGGTCACCTTGGTGACCTTGCCGGGCACGGTGCCCAGGTCCATCGACACCGGGTGCAGGCGGATCTGCTGCCGGTCGCCGGCCTTCACGTCACCGTGCAGGTCGGTCTCCAGCAGGTAGTCCATGTTCAGCACCGAGAACGGCTGGAACCAGTCCGAGTCGACGGTGTCGGACATGAACGTCCACTCGCTGTGCGTCCGGGTGGACAGCCGGAACTGGTCGGCGGGCCGCTCCGCGTCGAGCACGGCGCGGTAGGGCAGGTTGCCTGCCGGCACTTCCTTCCACTGCATGTCCGCGCTGAACGCGTTGTCGTGGATCAGCGTGTCGCCCTGGAACACCTGCAGGTGGGTCGGGGACTCGCCCCACGGCAGGTAGCCGCCCAGCCGCATGGTGTCACTCTGCGAGCTCCACGGCTGCACGTTCCAGGTCATGTAGTTCTGCGCGCGCGAGTTGTACACGCCGAACGAGTCGCTGAACCCGGGCCGGGTCGCCGGGGCGAACCAGTCCGTCCGGGTGGTGCTGCCCTTGGCGTACGTGTTGACGCCGGACACCATCTCCCACGGCAGCGGGCTGGCGAGGTACTGCGCGTGCGACTCGACCCAGACCTGGTCCGGGGTGACCCACTCGGTGCGGGTGCCGGGGTGCCACTCACGCTCGTGGAAGCCGAGTGACGGGCTCAGCGTCAGGTCGTAGCGGTAGCCCGAGGCGTCGGCCGGCGCGCCGGCGTTGTACCACCGGGCGTCGATCTTGGCGAGGTCCCGCTGGCTCGGCTGGTAGACCAGCGGCTTGTTCGGCACCTGGCCGCGGTAGTCGCGGGACAGGTCGTAGACGAAGCCGGTGTACTCCACGCGCGTGGCGGTGAAGGTGAACACGCCCAGCTTCGCCATGCCGATCAGCAGCTTGCCCAGGTCCCGGTGCACGGAGGTGACCGGAACGGTGGACTCGCCGACGTACTCCAGCAGGGTGCCGGGGCCGTCGTTGACGATGACGACGGCCTTGGCCCCGTCCGCGATCGCGTTGGCGACGCGCTCGGCCGCGGAGACCTCGTCGCTGCGCTCCACCACGGCGATCTTGCCCTTGGCGTTGACCTTCTTGAAGTCGGCCACGGAGCCCTTGCCGCCGTAGACGGCGTCGAGGCGGTCCGTGCCGGTGTCGAGTTTCGAACCGCCCTGCACGAACGTCGGGATGTCCAGCAGCCCGCCGAGCGCGCTCAGGCTGAACATCGGCTCGCCCTTGCGCCAGCGCGTGGTCAGCACGAACTCGCCCTTGGTCATCGGCTCGGTCGGCGAGACGTAGAGGTCGTCGTACATCGGCGGGACCTGGAACGCGCTGCGGACGTCGTACCACGAGTCCATGCCGGTGAAGTGGACGTTGAAGTCCACCTTGCGCTGCCGGTCCTCGGTGCGCTGCGGCGCGTCGGTCTGCAGCAGGCGCGCCTTGCTGGCGTCCAGCACCACCTCGGCGGGGCCCTGGCCGAGCACGGTCTCCGGGTCGACCAGCGTCGCGACGCCGGTGCGGTCCGGAGACTCACCGGGGACGTCCAGATACGACGAGGTGGTGTACGTGCCGGCGGGCAGCCGCAGCGTGGCGGAGCCCTCGACGTACAGCGAGTACGGCCACTGGTCCCCGGCCATGGCGAGGCCCACGTAGCCGGCGGCCGGCTTGCCGTCGCGTCCGATCAGCATGACGGTGAGGTCGTAACGCTCGTCCTCCTTGATCAGCGCGACCGAGGTGCGGGTCACCGGCCGGCCGGTGGTCGCGTCGGTGCCGATCACGTAGCCGACGTGCCGCTGGCCCGCGGCGGCGGCCTGCGGGTCACCGGTCACCGGGACGGTCGCCTTCGCGCCCGCCGGGATGGTCACCGAGGTGGCGCCCAGGGTGAACGGGCCGCCCGTGTTGGTCAGCGCCAGGTTCAGCGTGACGTCGGCGGAGCCGGTGTTGGTGAAGGTCAGGTCCTTCGTGACCGCGACGTCGCTCGCGTCGTGCGGCCAGGTGTAGTTGCCGAAGAACAGCGAGCCGGTGCCGCGCACGCCGGTCTGCACCGCGGCGGCCACGTCGAGCCGGCCGGTGCCGACCTCGTACGGCGAGTAGTAGTCGGCCAGGCCCTTCGCGCTGCTCATCAGGTGTTCCTTGAGCATCGCGCCGGTCCAGTCGGGGTGCTGCTGGGCCAGGATCGCCGCCGCGCCCGCGACGTGCGGGGTGGCCATCGAGGTGCCGCTGATGGTGCGGTAGAGGCCCTCGCCGCCGTCGGTCATCTGCTGCGAGCGGGCCGCGGTGATGTCCACCCCGGGTGCCGCGATGTCCGGCTTCATGCCGCCGGAGTACGCCAGCGGGCCGGTGCTGGAGAAGTACGCCAGCTGGTCCTGCTTGTCGGTGGCGGCCACGGTCAGCGCCGAGGCGGCCGCACCCGGGGTGGAGATGCTCTCCGGGCCAGCGTTGCCGGCAGCGATGACGAACAGTGCGCCGTACTGCGCGGACAGCGCGTCGACCGCCTGCGACATCGGGTCGCTGCCGTCCGTCGGGTAGGTGTCGCCGAGGCTCATGCTGACGACGTCGGCGCCCTGCTGGACGGCCCACTCCATGCCCGCGATGATCCAGGAGTCCTGGCCGTAGCCCTCCACGCCGCCGAGCACCTTGCCGACGATCATGTCGGCGTCGGGGGCGACGCCCTTCAGCTCACCGCCGGAGGCGGCGCCGGTGCCGACGATCGTCGAGACGACGTGGGTGCCGTGGCCGTTGACGTCGTCGGTGGCCGACTCGCCGGGCACGAAGCTGGCCGTGCCGTCGATGACCCCGGCCAGGTCGGGGTGGCCGGCGTCGACGCCGGTGTCGAGCACGGCGACCTTCGACCCCTTGCCCGTGTAGCCGGCGGCCCAGGCCTCGGGCGCGCCGATCAGCGGCACGCTCTCCTTCAGGTTGACCTCGACGCGGCCGTCGAGCCACAGCTTGGCCACACCCTCGCCCAGCGTGGTGCTGCCCTGAGCCGTCGTGCCGGGCTGCGCCGTCGTGCTGCCCTGTGGCGCGACGGTGGTCCAGAACGAGCGGGTCTGCTTCTTGTCCGCGGTCAGCGCCGCACCGCGGATGCCCTTGAGCTTGCGGGTCAGCTTGCTGCCGCGGGGCGCCTTCGGCTCGACGGCAGCCCGGGCCTGCGCCGCGGTGTACGTCGCGATCAGCGGCACGCCCGACGACTTCGCGTCGTCGTAGCCCATCTCGATCAGGTCGGTGACGTTGAACAGCCGCCGGTCGAGTTTGTTCGCGGCGAGCAGCGACGCCGCCTCGTCCGGGATGACGTACAGGTCACCCTTGATCTTCTGCATTTTCACGCCGCCGACGGCGTTGTCCGGCCGGTCCACGTCGGCGATCTGGTTGCCGTCGGCCATCGTGGTGACCGTGACGACGTCGCCGGTGACCAGGGTGACCTTGTGGGTCGCCGAGGGCTTGGCGGGAACGGAGGGCTTGCCCGGTGCGGCCTGCGCGGGCACCTGCAGCACGGTGATACCCGCTGCCAGCAGCGGCACCGCGGTGGCCGCCGAGAGCAGCCGCCATCGCCTGCGCCAGAAGGCGGAAGACTGTGAGGGGGAGAACATGACAACGGTCTACCGGCCCGCCGTCACGGAGTGAATAGATGGCGATGGCGGGGTTACGCCATGGCGAAGGTCCGCCAACCGCCAGGTCGGAGCAGCTGTGTTCGACAGCGTGTCCGGGCCACCTGGACAAATTGGGCATCTTCTCGTTGCGCTAGCCTCTGACCTGCGAGGCGGCATCGGCCTGTGGTCCTGGGCCACGGTCCGGCCGTACGCTGGAACGATCTAGTTGCGCGGCGGAGGAGTGGCGAGGTGGAGTTCCGGCTGCTCGGGCCCGTCTCGGCCCACGCCGCAGGCGAGGCCGTGCCGCTCGGCGGCACGAAACCGAAGGCGCTGCTGGCGACCCTGCTGCTGGAACACGGCCGCGTCGTCTCGGCCAACCGGCTGGTGGACGTCCTGTGGGGCGAGGACCCGCCGGACACGGCCCGCGCGCTGATCCAGACCTATGTCTCCACGCTGCGCCGCACGTTCGCCCGGTACGGCGCCGGTGACCTCATCGCCACCGTCGCGCCCGGCTACGTCATCCGGATCGACCCGCAGCTGCTCGACGTCGAGGTGTTCACCCGCCTGCTGGCGTCGGGACGGGCGGCGGCGGCCGCGGGCGACCAGTCCGCCGCGGCGGACCTGCTGCGCCAGGCGGACGCCCTCTGGCAGGGCCCCGCGCTGTCCGGCCTGGACGCGACCGAGCTCGCCGTGCAGGCGTCCCGCCTGGACGAGCTGCGGGCCGCGGCCGTCGAGGAGCGCATCGCCGCCGAGATCGCGGCCGGCCAGTGGGGCGACCTGGTCGCCGAGCTGACCGTCCGGGTGGGACGCCAGCCGACCAACGAGCGGCTGCGCGGGCAGCTGATGACGGTGCTGTACCGGCTGGGCCGCCAGGCCGAGGCGCTGGCCTGCTATCGCGAGGGCCGCGACGTGCTCATCGGCGAGCTGGGCGTGGAGCCCGGCCCCGAGCTCAACGCGCTGCACCACGCGATCCTGCGCGGCGAGACCGAGCAGCTGGCCGTCGCCTCGCACTCGCCGGAGCTGGCCGGACCGGGCACGGTGCACCCGGTGCCGGCCCAGTTGCCGCCGGTGCCGGCCGACTTCACCGGCCGCGCCGCCGAGATCGAGTCGCTGGCGCAGGCCCTGCTGCCCGCGGGCGGACCCCCGGCCGTGCAGGTCGTCGCCGGCCCGGGCGGCACCGGCAAGTCCACGCTGGCCACCGCGGTCGCGCACCGGTCGGCCGAGCACTTCCCGGACGGCCAGCTCTACGCGGAACTGCGCGGCATGAGCGACGCCCCGGCCGAGCCGGGCGAGGTGCTGTCCCGGTTCCTGCGCGCGCTCGGCGTCGAGCAGGCCCAGCTGCCCGAGGGCCTCGGCGAGCGGGCCGACCTCTACCGCACGCTGCTCGCGCAGCGCCGCATGCTGGTCGTGCTCGACGACGCCGCGTCCGAGCAGCAGGTGCGGCCGCTGCTGCCGGGCGGGGCCGGCAACGCCGTCGTGATCACCAGCCGCGACCGTCTGGCCGGGCTGTCCGGCACCACGCTGACCGACCTGCGCGTGCTGGAGCCCGACGAGGCGCTGCTGCTGCTGCGACGGCTCGCCGGGGAATCCCGGGTCGACGAGGACGTCGACGCGGCCCGGCGGATCGTCGAGTACTGCGGCAACCTGCCGCTGGCGCTGCGCATCGTCAGCGCGCGGCTGGCCGGGCGGCGGGCGTTGCCGCTCAAGCCGCTGGCCGACCGGCTCGCCGACGAGAGCCGCCGGCTCAACCACCTGTCCGCCGGCGACGTCGGCGTGCGCAGCAGCATCGAGCTGAGCTACCGGGCGCTGGACCCCGACGGGCGCACCACGCTGCGCCGGCTGGGCTGGTTCGGCGTGCCCGACTTCTCGCCCTGGGTGGTGTCCTGGCTGGTCGAGACGTCGCCGGCCGCGGCCGAAGAACTCGTCGAGCAGCTGGTCGACGCGCAGCTGGTGGAGTTCGTCGGGGTGGACCGGATGGGCGGGCTGCGCTACCGCCTGCACGACCTGATCCGGCTGTACGCCCGCGAGTGCGCCGCGCTGGAGGAGCCCGCCGAGGATCTCGCCGCCGCGGTGGCCCGGGCGCTGCGCGGCTGGCTGGCCCTGATCCACCGCGCCGCGGTCGACTCGCCGCCGGCCGAGATCCGGTGGCGGCGGCCGTTCAGCCCGCACGACGTGTCGGAGGAGCTGACCGCGCTGGTCATCGCCGACCCCTGGGACTGGTTCGAGGCCGAACAGTCCGCGCTGGCCTCGGGGGTGGAGCGGGCGCTCGCGCTCGGCCTGTACGACCTGGTCTTCGAGTTCGCCTCGGCGCGCAACGCGTCGGCGTTCATGGGCGCCAACCGGTTCGCGGCGCGCACCCGGGTGATCGAGGCGGCGCTGACCGCGGCCCGCCGCGCGGGCAAGCCGCACGACGAGGCGGTGATCCTCACCGAGCTCGGACAGCTGCGTTACGACCAGGACCACTACACCGAGGCGCGGCGGCAGTTCCGGGCCGCGCTGAGCCTGTTCCGCGAGCTGAACGACGTCCCCGGCCAGGCCACCGCGCTCGCCGGGCTGGGCATCGCCTGCCGCGAGCCGGGCCGCTTCGCCGAGGGCGTGCACTTCCTCGACCAGGCCGCGGCGCTGCTGCACGACGCCCGCGACGACATCGGCATCGGCTACTCCCGGCGCATCGCCGGCTCGGTCCGGCTGGAGCTGGGCGACTACACCGGGGCGCTGACCGACCTGACCGAGTCGCTGGCCGCGTACCGGCGGGCCGGCAGCCGGCTCGGCGAAGGGCACACCCTGCGCACGCTGGGTCTCTACCACCGGGCCCGGGACGAGTGGGCCGCCGCCGAGCGGCGCTGCGCCGAGTCCGCCGAGATCTTCCACGAACTCGGCGACGAGCTGATGGAGGCGTACGCGGTGCGCGCGCTGGCCAAGGCGCGCATGCGCCTCGGGCACCACGGCGAGGCGCTGCCCCGGCTCGAGTGGGCGCTGTCGGTCAGCCACACCATGGGCGACCGCTGGGGCCAGGGTGCGACGCTGCGCGTGCTGGGCCAGCTCCATCTCGCCGCGCACCGGCTCGACCTCGCCGAGGCCTGCTTCGACGCCGCGCGCGACATCTGGCAGTCCATGGACGTGCCGGTCTGGCAGGCCCGCCTGGACCTGGACCGGTCCCGGCTGCTGGCGGCCCGCGGCGACACGGCCGGCGCGCACTCGGCACGGGCGAGTGCCCGTCGGGTGTTCCACGACCACGGCGCCCGCGAGATCCGCGAACTCGACGGCGACCGCTGACCCGGCCGGGCACGACGGCCGTCTATTACAGAAAAGTTCCAGCGCCACCTGCGAGTGTCACTCCCGTCGGAGGTACGGGTGGCTCGGCACGGGGCGAGCCACCCGTCCCGGCGTTCTTTCGCGACCGGGCAGGTGGGGGACCCGTCGGGCGCGCACCGGGGACGGGCCTGCGCGGGGAGGGATGTCATGGCGGAGATGGTGCTCCTGTCGGACACGGCGGTCGTGGAGACGCCGGTGGCCGAGTGCGACGAGTGCCTGGTCGATCTGCGCGGCGTCGGCGCGCTGCGGATCGATCCACGCCTGGCCGACGGCGACGGTGCCTTCGCCCACGTGCGCCTGAGCGTGGTGGACCGGCTGGTCACCGCCCAGACGCTGCTGCCCGCGGGGATGCGGCTGCTGATCGTCGAGTGCTACCGCCCGCTCACGCTGCAGCAGGAGTACTTCGAATCGCACAAGCAGCGGCTGCGCGGCATCCAGCCCGGCCACGACGAGGCCTGGTACCACCGCCGGGCCAGCCGGTACATCTCCCCGCCCGAGGTCGCCCCGCACGTCGCGGGCGCCGCGGTGGACCTGACGCTGTGCACCACCGACGGCAGCGAGCTGTGGATGGGCACCCAGGTCAACGACACCGACAGCGAGGCCTGCCACACCGACTCGGAGAACGTCTCCGCCGAGGCCGCCCGCAACCGGCGCTACCTGTGCGACGCGCTGACCTCGGTCGGCATGGTGAACTACCCGACCGAGTGGTGGCACTGGTCCTACGGCGACCGGTACTGGGCGCACGTCACCGGCGCGCCGACGGCCCGCTACGGCCCGGTGAAGTCGCTGCCCGTCCCGACCGGAGCCGTGCCGGCCTGATCCGGTTCGACCTGGCCGGTGTCCAGCTGGCCCGGGGCCACCGCGGCCGGGCGCATGCGCGGCCCCCGCACCGTGCGCACCGGACGTGGTTCGGCCTGCTCCGAGCTGCCCGCCTCGGCTCCGCTGTCCTCGCCGGCCGACTGGTCGCCCGGCCACGCGCCCAGCGGGGCCATGGCCGGGCGCTCACCGACCAACTCACCGAGGCGGGCCACCCGGCGCCGCCCGGCGATCCGCAGCACCGGCCCCCGGCCCAGCTCGGCCATGCAGGCCAGGGCGGTGAAGGCGCGCAGGGCCGGGGCCGCGCAGTGCTCGTCGTTGCCGCCCAGCCGCAGCACCGCGCCGTCGCCCTCCGGATCGACCGAGCCCGCTGCCGCGAACCACAGCCGCAGCCGTGCGCCGTCCAGCGCGAACCCGGCGGGCGGGCGCTTGCCGGAACCCCGCAGCCACGCCTCGGCCAGCGGCGCCAGCATCCCGGTGTAGGCGGTGCGCACCCCGAAGTGGCCGTCGATCGCGGCCGGCTCCCAGCTGGTCTCCAGCCCGCGCGCGGTGAACTCGGCCGCCAGCGCGTGCACCCGCCAGGCCGCGTCGACCACCACCGACACCCGGGCCGTGCCGCCCATCCGGGTCACCTGGCCCGGCCCGATGAGCAGACCCGCGAGGTCGTACGCCGAGGGGCGGGCAGACTCGGCGGAGAACATGGCGAGCTGGCGGTTCAGAGACACTCCGGCACCTCGCCGAAAGCCTGTTGCAGCTCGGTGGAGCGCAGCTCGCTGGTGTCCAGCGCGCTGGCGTCGTACTCCTGCTGCAGGGTCGTCATGACCGTGCTGACACTCGTGTAGAAGGCGGCGGCGTCGTCGGTGGACAGCCCGCGCAGCGCCTCGCCGGCGCGGCCGTAGGCGTCACGCACCTTCGCCAGTGACGCGGTCACCCCGTCGGCGATGGCGTCCCCGCCGTCCACCTCGGGCACCCCGGCGTCGGCGATGCGGCCGCGGGCCTTCTCGCTGGCGTCCCTGGCCCCCTCCAGCATGCGGACCAGGTTCTCCTTGGCCTGCTGGGGCGTGGTCGAGGTGGGCGTCTGCTGCTGCGCCCGCGTCGTCAACGTGGCGATCTCCTCCCGCCACGGGTTGAGCGCCCCGCACACCGAAGCAGCCCACACCCTCGGCGGTGGCCCGTCGGCCACGCACCCACCCGACACCGCCACCACCACAACCAGCAGCGGCAAGAAACCAGCGCGGGGCCTACGCATGATGTGCAGCCTAGCGCCGCCTACCGCAGCCGCGGCGATCTTGCGTGGATCTAGCTCGCGACACGGGCAAACGGGGCAGCACAGCGGCCGTTCGCGCAAGGTCGCCGCCGCGTGGCGGGTCGCGGGCCGGGCAAAAGGGAGCGGCGCCCTCCCCGGGTGGGGAGGGCGCCGCGGCGGTGCAATGCGTCAGGCGTTGACCTTCTCGCGCTGCGTGGGCGCAGCGTCAGCTTTTCCCTGGTCGTCGCCGCCGACGGTGATCGGCTTCCGCTTGCTGATGACCACGGCCACCACGATGACCGCGGTCGCGCCGAGGGCGATCAGGTTGCGCGCGGTCGCGTTCTCGGTGCTGCCGTACCAGAGCGCCACCACGGCGGGGGCGATCAGCAGCGACACCAGGTTCATGACCTTGAGCAGCGGGTTGATGGCCGGACCGGCGGTGTCCTTGAACGGGTCGCCGACCGTGTCACCGATGATGGTCGCCTCGTGCGACGACGAGCCCTTGCCGCCGTGCGCACCGTCCTCGACCATCTTCTTCGCGTTGTCCCAGGCACCACCGGAGTTGGCCAGGAACACCGCCATCAGGGTGCCCGCGCCGATGGCGCCGGCCAGGTACGCCGCCAGCGCGCCCGCGCCGAGGCCGAAGCCGACGGCGATCGGGGCGAGGACCGCGAGCAGGCCCGGGGTCATCAGCTCACGCTGGGCGTCGCGGGTGCAGATGTCGACGACCTTGCCGTACTCGGGCCGCTGCGTGCCGTCCATGATGCCCGGCAGCTCGCGGAACTGGCGGCGCACCTCGTGCACCACCGCGCCGGCCGAACGCGACACCGCGTTGATGGCCAGACCCGAGAACAGGAAGACGACCGACACACCGATCAGCAGGCCGACCAGGTTGGCCGGGTTCGCCACGTTGAGCATCGAGTTGACGAAGCCCTCCGCGGTCTCGCCCGCCTCGGCCAGCGAGACGCCCAGGGTGTCGGTGTACGACCCGAACAGCGCGGTCGCGGCCAGCACGGCCGTCGCGATCGCGATGCCCTTGGTGATCGCCTTGGTGGTGTTGCCGACCGCGTCGAGCTCGGTCAGGGTGCGCGCACCCTGCTCGTCGATGTCGCCGGACATCTCCGCGATGCCCTGCGCGTTGTCCGAGATCGGGCCGAAGGTGTCCATGGCCACGATGACGCCGACGGTGGTCAGCAGGCCGCAGCCGGCCAGCGCGATGGCGAACAGCGACACGACCAGCGTGCCGCCGCCCAGCAGGAACGCGCCGTACACCGCGCCGCCGATGAGCAGCGCCGAGTAGACGGCCGACTCCAGGCCGACGCTGATGCCCGCGAGCACCACGGTGGCCGGGCCGGTCTCCGACGACTTGCCGATGTCCTGCACCGGGCGGCGCCCGGTCTCGGTGAAGTAGCCGGTCAGCGCCTGGATGGCGGCGGCCAGCACGATACCGATGACGACCGCGCCGATGGCCACGATCTGCGGGTTGCCGCTGATCTCGGGCTTGCCGAGCTCGGCGAAGGTCTTCGGGAGGTAGTACAGCGAGGCGCCGGCCACGACGACCGCGGACAGCGCGGCCGAGATGTAGAAGGCACGGTTGATCGCCTGCAGGCCGTTCTTGTCGGACTTGCGCAGGCGGGTCAGGAACACGCCGACGATCGCGATCAGCACGCCGATGGTGGAGACGATCAGCGGGAAGATCAGGCCTTCCTCGCCGAACGCGGCCCGGCCCAGGATCAGGGCCGCGACCAGGGTCACCGCGTACGACTCGAACAGGTCGGCGGCCATGCCGGCGCAGTCGCCGACGTTGTCGCCCACGTTGTCGGCGATGGTCGCCGCGTTGCGCGGGTCGTCCTCGGGGATGCCCTGCTCGACCTTGCCGACCAGGTCCGCGCCGACGTCGGCGGCCTTGGTGAAGATGCCGCCGCCGACCCGCATGAACATCGCGAGCAGCGCGGCGCCGAAGCCGAAGCCCTCCAGCACGGTCGCGGCGTCGGCGCGGTAGATGAAGACCACCAGCGCCGCGCCGAACAGGCCCAGGCCGACGGTCATGAAGCCGACCACACCACCGGTGCGGAAGGCGATCGCCATGGCGGCCTCGCGGCCACCCTCGGCCTCACGGGCCGCCGCGGCCACGCGCAGGTTGGCGCGGGTCGCCATGGCCATGCCGGCCCCGCCGATGAAGGCGCTGAACAGCGCGCCCACCACGAAGAACGCGGAACGGCCGATCTTCAGCGCGGTGTCGTTGTCACCGTCGCCGTGGACCGGCAGCAGGAAGAGCAGGATGACCGCGAGCACCACGAAGATGCCGAGCGTCTTGAACTGGCGGAACAGGTATGCCGAGGCGCCCTCTTGGACGGCCCCCGCAATCTCCTGCATCTTTTCGGTGCCCTTACCGGTTGCAAGCACGGACTTGACCAGCACGGCGGCAAAACCCAGCGCCACCAGTGCGACCACAGCCGCGACGACCACGTACGAAACGTTTTCGCCGGTAAGGGTCAGCTCGCCGCCAGGAGCGGCGAGAGTGGACCCGGACATCTTTGTCCTCCCAAAGATCACGATCTACTTGTGAGGCAGCCGCGCCGTCGGCCACGAGTGACGTCGGTTACGGCCTGGAAACAACCCGTGAACTGTAAACCGGACACGTGGCCGGGGTCACACCCGCCACCTGCCGTGTCGCGGTGATCTTCGTTGCTGCGCCGTCGCCGGGTTGTGCGGTACGCTCAGCGACTCTATGCCCGCAGTCGGGTTAATCAGCGCCCAAGACGCGAGGCGCGCCGGACCGGCCAGACCATCTGCACCTCGGTGCCCGGGCCGCCCTCCAGCGGGCGGACCTGCAGATCCTTCACGATCGCCTGCAACAGGCTGGCGCTCACGTCGACGGTGAGCTGCTCCTCGTCGGTGATCTGCTCCTCGTCGCCGGCGTGGTCCCACACCTGCACGACATACCGGTCGCCGTCGGTGAACGCGACCGCGACCACGTCGCGCAGACCCACCCGCTGGTGCCGGGCGACCGCCCGCGCGCACGCCTCGCCGATCGCCAGGCGCACCTCGTCCAGCTGGTCGTCGGGCACCCCGGCACGGCGGGCGACGGCCACGCCGACGAGCCGCGCCGTTCGCACGTGCGCGGGTTCAGGGGTGAATTCGAGCCGGACGGTCGCCATGTCCGCGCTGGTCAACTCGCGGTGGCCGCGTCGACGGACGGGTACAGCGGTAGCACCTGGTCCAGCGCGGTGATGCGGAAGATCTTCAGCAGCGACTCCCGCGAACACACCACACCGAAGGTGGCGCCCGCGGCGCGTGCCCGGCGCAGCCCGCCGACCAGCACACCGAGGCCGGTCGAGTCCATGAAGTCGACCCGGGCGAGATCGACCACCACCGCGGTCACCCCGCCGTCCAGCAGCTCGGTGATGCGTTCACGCAGCTTCGGAGCGGTGTAGACGTCCACCTCGCCGCCGACTTCGAGCACGGTGTGCGCGGCGACGACACGCGTTGCCAGCGACAGCTCCATCGGCACCTCCTCTACGACGTCCGGTCACTGCCCGGAATCTCTCCGTGCGGCCGATCCCCATGCATCTAACCACTGGTCTGGTTTCCGGGCTACGCGCCCTTTGCCCTTAACGCGCACTCACGCGGACCGCGGACGACGACCGGACGGCGTGCGGTTTCGGGCAAGATACCGCCCCGACCGGCGCCTCGGCGGGCCATTCGGAGAAACCGCAGGTGGCTTCCTCATGCCGAGGTCACCGCCCGGTGCACCCGCGGGCGGGCGCCGGCGGCTGGCCGCGGCGTGTCCCGCGGTGGCAGAGTGCTGGGGTGGACCTGCTGCCGTACTGGCTCAAACGTGACCAGGTCACGCACGTCGAGCTGCTGCCCGCGCGGGCCGGGCGCGCCGCCGCGTGGCCCGACTGGGTCCCCGCCGAGCTGCTCGGGGCGCTGCACGCGGGCGGCATCACCGCCCCGTGGGAGCACCAGGTCGAGGCCGCCGAGCTGGCCTGGGGCGGCACGGACGTGGTCGTCTCCACCGGCACCGGCTCCGGCAAGTCGCTGGCCTACCAGCTGCCCGCGCTGTCCGCGGTGCTCACCCGCCCCCGGGCCCGGGTCCTCTACCTCGCGCCGACCAAGGCGCTCGCCGCCGACCAGCACCGCGCGCTGACCGGCCTGAACCTGCCCGGCCTGCGCGCCGCGGTCTGCGACGGCGACACCCCGCGCGAGGAGCGCGACTGGATCCGCCAGCACGCCAACGTCATCCTCACCAACCCCGACCTGCTGCACCACAGCCTCCTGCCGGGCCATCAGCGCTGGTCCGGTGTGCTGCGCAACCTGCGCTACGTGATCGTCGACGAGAGCCACAGCTACCGCGGCGTGTTCGGGGCCCACGTCGCCCACATCCTGCGCCGCCTGCGCCGCCTCACCGAACGGCCCGGCAGCGGGCCGGTGTTCCTGCTGGCGTCGGCGACCTCCGGCGACCCGGCGGGCAGCGCCGGCAGGCTCATCGGCCGGCCCGTGCGGGCCGTCACCGAGGACGCCGCACCGCGCGGCTCGATGACCTTCGCCCTGTGGGAGCCGCCGGAGCTGCCCGGCGCGGACGGCAACGGCGACGCCGCCCCCGTCCGCCGCTCCGCGCTGCGCGAGACCGCCGACCTGCTCGCCGACGCGGTCGTGCAGGGCGTACGCACCCTCGCCTTCGTGCCCTCCCGCCGCGGTGCCGAGGTGGTGGCCGGGCACGCGCGCGCCGCGCTGGAGGAGGCGCAGCCCGGCCTCGGCCGCCAAGTCGCCGCCTACCGGGCCGGCTACCTGCGCGAGGAACGGCGCACCCTGGAACAGCAGCTCACCGACGGCACCCTGACCGGCCTGGCCACGACCAACGCCCTGGAGCTGGGCATCGACGTCACCGGCCTGGACGCGGTGCTGCTGGCCGGCTACCCCGGCACCCGTGCCGCGGTCTGGCAGCGGGCGGGCCGCGCGGGCCGGGCCGGGCGCGACGGGCT
Organism: Catellatospora chokoriensis; assembly: GCF_011297315.1. NCBI lineage: Bacteria > Bacillati > Actinomycetota > Actinomycetes > Micromonosporales > Micromonosporaceae > Catellatospora > Catellatospora chokoriensis. Next base: position 97,399 of record NZ_JAAOTI010000010.1, on the reverse strand, counting down.
GTGCGTGCTCGTCGCCCGTGACGACCCGCTCGACACCTACCTGGTGCACCACCCCCAGGCGCTGTTCGGCAAAGCCGTCGAGGCCACCGTGTTCGACCCCGCCAACCCGTACGTGCTCGCCCCACACCTGTGCACCGCCGCCGCCGAGCAGCCGCTCACCGAGGCCGACCTGCCACTGTTCGGCGCGGACCTCGCCCTGCTCGACGAACTCGTCGCCGCGGGCGCCCTGCGCCGCCGCCCCACCGGCTGGTACTGGACCCACCCGCAGCGCCCCGAGATCGACCTGCGCGGCACCGGCGGCCCACCCATCGCCGTCATCGAGGCCGCCACCGGACGCCTCATCGGCACCGCCGACGCCGGGGCCGCCCACCACCACCTGCACCCGGGCGCCGTCTACACCCACCAGGGCCGCACCTACGTGGTCCAGTCGCTGGACCTCGCCGACGGGGTGGCGCTGGTCGAAGCCGACAACCCGCCAGACTCCACGCACGCCCGCGACACCATCGACCTCACCGTGCTGGAGGTCCGCTCCCGGGTGGACGCCGGGCCGGTCCGGCTGTTCCTCGGCGAGGTCGAGGTGACCAGCCAGGTCGTGTCGTTCCAGCGCCGCCGCATGGACAGCGGCGAGGTGCTCGGCACCTGGCCCCTCGACCTGCCCACCCGCACCCTGCGCACGGTCGCGGTCTGGGCCACCATCGAGGAGTCCGCCGTCGCCGGGATCGAGGACCTGCCCGGCTCCCTGCACGCCGCCGAGCACGCCGCGATCGGGCTGCTGCCGCTGGTCGCGAGCTGCGACCGGTGGGACATCGGCGGCCTGTCCACCGCCCGGCACGCCGACACCGACGCGCCGACCATCTTCGTGTACGACGGCCACCCCGGCGGTGCCGGTTTCGCCGAACGCGCCTACGGCATGGCGGCCGAGTGGCTCGGCGCCACCCGCACCGCGGTCGCCGAATGCGCCTGCGAACGCGGCTGCCCCAGCTGCGTCCAGTCCCCCAAGTGCGGCAACGGCAACAACCCCCTGGACAAACCCGGCGCGGTGACCGTCCTCGACATCATCCTCACCCACCTCCCACCCCCGGCTCTCGCTCCCGCGGCATGATCGCTGTTTCGTGTCAGAAGCTGCGGTCCGGCCAGAGGTATCGACACGAGATAGCGATCATGCCGCAGAGCGACAGGCCAGGATCTTGACGCGGGAGTGACGGGCATGGGGGTCAAGGGTGGCGGGCGGTCAGGTGGTGGCGGACTGTTTCGATCTGGTGGAGGACTTCGGGGAGGTCTTCCGTGAGGTCGCGCCAGGTGAAGCGGAGCACCGTCCAACCGGCGCGGACCAGGCGGTTCTGCCGCGTCCGGTCCCGTTGGAAGCGGTCATCGGCGCTGTGCCAGGCGCGGCCGTCCACTTCCACGGCCAGCCGGATCTCCGCGAACCCGAAGTCCACCTCCCCGATCAGCCCCATCTCGTCGTACACCGCCAGGTTCGCCCGCCAGCCGCTGATCCGCCGCCTCCACAGTCCCTGCACCAGCAACCGCTCCGCCACCGACCGTGCCCCGTACGCATGCCGTGACACTGCCCGGACCAACGTCCGCGCACCGTGCCGTCCGACCATCGCCTGAACCTGCGCGACGAAACCCTCGAAGGTGATCAGCCTGCGCTGCAGCGCCCGGTCCAGCACCAGATCGGCCTGATCCGGGCTCAACTCGCGGACACAGTCGACGACGGTGCGCACCGGCGTGGTCAGCAGCACCCCGTCGATCAGATTCAGGTCCTCGGGATTCAACCGCTCCCGGCGGACCACAACACCCGCGAGCCGCACCTGCCGACCCGGTGGCACCGTGAGCCTGGTCCGCGCCTCCGGCACGTCCAAGCCATACCGCCGCGCTGCGGACGGCCCGCTCAGCACGGCGTCAGGCACCACCAGCAGCGGTGCCCGATCCCGCAGCAGCGGCGTGACCGTCCGCCCGGCGCGGGCCAGCACCGGGCCGAGCACCACCTGCCAGTCCCCGCGGCGCAGCCGACGCCGGATCCGGTGGTCGGAGAACCCGCACCCCCGCGCCTCACTCCTGGTGAAGATCCCTCCGCGGGTCGCCGCCAGCGCGTCGAGTCGGAGGTGATCGTCGTTTCCGGTCATGATCTGTGGTCACACCTCACTTCCTGACACCAGACAGCGATCTCCGCCCGAGCCGGGCCCACCGGCCACTCCGGACCGGTCACGGCGACTCCCGGATCGGGCCGGCGACGGCGGTGGCTTCGGCGGCGCCGGCGGCGGTCACGACCTGGACGGAGAGGGTGAGGTCGAGGCCGTCGAGGCGGCAGGCGGCGACGGTCGCGGCGTTGGCGGCGGCGATCACCGCGGCCCGGCCGCAGGCGGCAGCCACCCCGTCGATCGCGTAGGCCGCTCCCGCGAGCGCGCCCAGGTCGGCGGCGGTCTGCGCCTGCTCGCGGGCGATCAACTGCGCGCCGTCGGCGGCCACCACGGTGCCCGCGGCCACGAAGACCAGTCCGACGCCGAGCGCGTACAGCGAGCTCACGGCGCACCCGGTTCCCGGGCGGCGGTCGCGGAGCAGGTCAGCTCGGTCACCCGGATCGAGCGCCGCACCGTCGCGGTGACGGTGTCCCCGGTGACGTTCACGCTGGCCCCGCCCGATGCGCCACCACCACGGGCGGCGGTGAGCGCGGCATCGCGGGCGGCGGCGACGCACCCCAGCTTCACGGTCACCGCGGCGACCGCGCCGATGCCGGTGACCAGCAGCAGCACCACGGCGGGTAGCGCGACCGCCAGCTCGGCGGTCGCGCTACCCCGATCCCTTCGGCTCACCCGAGGGCCCGTTGGATCACACCGGCCAGCGCCGCCTGCACGCTGTCGCTGGTCAGCACCTTGAGCAGCAGTCCCGCGAACGCGACCGCCGCCAGCGTGCCGACCGCGTACTCGGCGGTGTTCATGCCTGCGTCCGGCGCCCCGGCCGGACGCACCGCCGCAGCGGTCTCCGTGCGGGCCATGCGGTGGCCCGGCTCCGCGTCGACCGGGTCCACGACTTCGGCGAGGATCGCGGCGGCGTCGGCGTCGACGTCGCGCAGCAGGGCCGGCGCGGGGACCGGCGGGCGGATGGCGGTGCGCGCCGCGGCGGCCGCGAGTGGGCCCTCCGCTCGCAGGGACCTCTGTCGGGGCATGACGATCTCCTTTCAGGGTTGGTCAGAGCACCTCGCCGAGCACGGCGAGGACCACCGGCACCAGGCCGGCGAGCACGAAGGCGGGCAGGAAGCACAGCCCGAGCGGGAGGACGATCAGGACACCGGCGCGCTGCGCACCGGCCTGGCGGCGTACGGCGGTGTCGGCGCGCAGGTCGTCGGCGCACCGGTGCAGCGCTCCGGCCAGCGCGGAACCGTTCGCGGAGCTGCGTTCCACCGCCGCCACCAGACGGCCCGCGGGTGGCAGGTCGGCCAGGTGCGACCAGGCTTCGGCGGCAGTCGCGCCCAGGCGCAGCGAACGCCCGATCCGCTGCAGCCGGCTGCCCAGTGGCCCGGCCAGCGCCGCGGCCACACTCAGCACGGCGTGGTCGAGCGGGGCTCCGGCCCGCAGCGCGGTGCCGATCAGGTCGACGGCCCACGCCAGGTCGGCGAGCGCCTGCTCCCGTTCGAGGCGAACCGCCGCGGGTTCCATCCGGCGCAGCACCCGCACGGTCGCCGCCGCGACGGCCACGCCCAGCAGGGCACCGGTCACCGACGGCAGCAGCACCCCCACCGCACCGCCCGCGGCCACGCCGAACAGCCATGGCGTACGCCCGCTCGGCCGCGGCGCGGTCCGGCGCAGCGGCAACCGGCGCAACCGCCGCCGGGCCGCGAACCGCCCGCCGACCCGGTCCGCGCCGGAACGGGCACCCGGCCGCTGCAACCGCCGGGTCCACGCGAGCCCCGCCGCCTGGAGCACGGCGGCTCCGCAGGCACAGGCCACTCCGGTCGGCGTGTGCAGCAGGATCCGCAGCGCGTCGACGCCGATCAGGTGGCCGAGTCCGATGCCACCGACCGGCAGCGCAGCGAGCAGCACCGCGGTCAGTTGCGCGCCGGCCGCCTGCGCGTGTGCCGCCGCGTCGGCCCGGTCCGCGACGCGGCACTGCGCCTCCAACCGTTCCAGCAGGTCGGCCAGGGGTGCCCCGGTGCTCGCGACGAGCCGCTGCGCCGCGTGCACCGACCGATCCAGCTCGTCGTCGGGCAGCAGCAGCACCGTGCCCACGCCACCGGCGCGCAGTTCGGCGGCGCAGGCGGCAAGCAGGTCGAGGGCCCGTTCCCGGTGCCCCCGGTCGTGTCGCGCGGTGCGCTGCTCACGCCACATCCGCAGGCCGAGCAGGGTGTATCCGGCCGCGATCAGCCCGCCCACCGGGGAGTCGAGCAGCAGCCACGCACCTCCGCCGGTGACCACCGCAACGACCCGGGTGAGACGCGGCGACCAGGCGTCGACGGTCGGCGGGCCGGGTCGGCGCCGGCCGGCCGCGCGCCCGCCGGGGCGCGACGCTGCGCTCGGCCCAGCCCCACCGGGCCGTCCACCGGTGGCTCGCACGAGACGACGCCGGGCGGCGGACGCGAGCGCCGCGCCCACGATGCCGCGCAGGCCGGTGGCGCCGGCGGCCGTCCTCATCGCGCCTCCAGCCAGGTCGGCGGGGTGACGTCGCGGGCGCGCAACAGGGCCACGAGCTCGTGTGCCGCGGGCCGCACACCGCCGTCCCGCCGCCACACCGGGCGCGTTGCCACCAGGTGTTCAGGCCCCTCCGCGGTGAGCAGGCAGACCTCGTCGAGCACCCGGCCCGACGGCGTACGCCGCAGGTGCAGCAGCACCCGGATCGCCGCGGCGACCTGCGCGTGCAGCGCGGGACGGGGCAGCCCGCCGAGCAGGCCGAGCGCCTCCAGCCGCGCCGGCACGTCCGCCGGGGCGTTGGCGTGCAACGTTCCGGCGCTGCCCTCGTGCCCGGTGTTGAGCGCCGCCAGCAGATCCACCACTTCCGCGCCGCGGCACTCGCCCACCACCAGGCGGTCCGGGCGCATCCGCAGCGCCTGCCGGACCAGCTCGGAGAGCCCGACCACACCCGCGCCCTCCACATTGGAGGTACGGGCCTGCAGCGCCACCACGTGCGGGTGCGCGGGACGCAGCTCGGCCGAGTCCTCCACCAGCACGATGCGTTCCCGGCCCGGCACCGCGGCGAGCATCGCGCCGAGCAGGGTGGTCTTGCCCGATCCGGTGCCGCCGGAGACGAGGAAGGTCAGCCGGGCCGCGACGATCGCCGACAGCAGTGCGACGACCTCCGGCGTGGCGAGCTCGGCCAGCGCCATCGGCCGCTGCCGGAACGTGCGCAGCGACAGGTACGGCCCCGCTGTCGCCACCGGTGGCAGCACCGCGTGCAGGCGGGTGCCGTCGGCCAGCCGCGCGTCCACGAACGGCTGACCGTCGTCGAGCCGCCGGCCGCACGCGCCAGCGAGGCGTTGCGCCAGCCGCCGCACCGCCTCCGCCGACGGCATCGTGAACGGTTCCCGGACCAGCCCGGATCCCCGGTCGGTCCACACCTGCACCCCGTTGACCAGGACGTCGGTAACCTCGGGCAGGGCCAGCAGCGAGCCCAGCGGCCCGGCCCCCACCAGCTCCCCAGGCACGCTCACGCCTTCTCCTCGCCGCGCTCGTCGGCGGCATGAGGGCACCTCGTCATCCGGTTCGCCTCGCTCATGCCATGACCTCGCTGACGAGGCGGCCACACAGGGTGGCCAGCGGGCCGCGGGGCGCGCTGCCGGGCGCTCGGCCGCGTTCGAGTGCGGCGGCCAGGCGCGGCTCCGGGGCGAGTGTTCCGGCCAGTGGCAGGCCCAGCGCACGGGCCAGCTCCTCGGGGCTCAGCCGGCCCGGCGCCGGGCCGCGGACCACCAGGGACAGTTCCCGCCGGTACGCCGAGACGACGTCGACCACCCGTGCGGCCGCCGCAGCCGCACGCAGCTCGGCAGGCACCACGAGCAGCACCCGGTCGGCCGCCTGCAGCACCACGGCTGCCGCGTCGTCGAGGCGGCGGGGCAGGTCGACGACGACGAGATCGCGGCCGCGGCGTCCGGCGTCGAGGGCGGCGGCCATCGCGTCGGGCGGCAGCTCCGGTGAGCTCGGGCTTTCCTCGTCGGGCACGTCGCGAGCACAGGACAGCACCACCAGGTCGCCGCGGCTCGGCAGCGCGTCGACGAACGCCGCCGGGTCGACGGGGCCGCTGGCCCGGGCGAGTTGCGGCCAGCGCAGCCCGCGCAGCTCCTCCCAGCCGAGCAGCAGGTCCGCGCCACCGCCGAGCGGGTCCGCGTCGACGAGCAGGGTGCGCAGCCGGGTCCGGCAGGCGGTGACGGCGAGGCCTGCGGCGAGCACGCTGGCACCGGCTCCGCCGCGGCCGCCGAGCACCGCCAGCACCCGCCCGGTTCCCCGGACCGGCGCGCGACCGATCCCGGCGAGGCGTTCGACCAGCCAGGACTCGGCTGCGGGCAGCAGCGCGACGTGCTCGGCCCCGAGTGGTTGGGCGTATTCCCAGGGCCGTGTGTCAGCGCTGTCGCGGCAGACCACGACGACGCCTGCCCGGTGCGGCAGTCTGGCCCGCAGGCAGCCGGGCACCAGGTCGCCGCCGATCAGCACGAGCGGCGCGGCCCCGTAGCGGGAGCGTGCCGCGGGCAGGTCGTGGGCGACCTCGACCTCGGCGCCCGCGGCGGATCCCAGGCGCAGCATGTCGTCGAGCAGGTCGGCGTCGGCGGTCACCAGCAGGACTCGGACGGACGCGGGTGGGGCGGCGGGCGAGCGGCTCATGCCGGGCACTGTGCGCCGCGACCGGGCCGATCCGACAGCGCCTGCGAGCCGCGCCTGTGGATGGACAGGCGCTTGTGGACAGTGCGCCGATCACCGCATGGATCTGCTATGGCAACAAGCCGCTGCCCGTTGGGAAGGGCACCTTCCTCTACGGAAACCGATCAGAAGGTGCCCTTCCTTCGCTCTGGGCGGGTGCGCTCAGATGACGACGACCCCCGTCCGGGGAGACGGGGGTCGTCTTGGGGTCCGGCTCTCAGGGGGGATGGTGAGCCGGAGCCCGCTCAGCGGCTGCGGGGGGGGTGGCACCCGCTGAGGGCTGTTGGCGAAAGCATGCCTGACTTGACGGCACGCCGTCGAGAGGGATCGGGGCCGACACGCCACGACACGCCGTAGACCAACCCAAGATCCTACGCTACGCAATCACTGATTCGTCGCTCAGTTACCGCCCATTGCACACCTTCACCCGCGCCGGGGTGCGCGCGTGTGCCGGTATCCGACCCACGGGCGGACGCCGCCGGGACGGCGGCCCGGCTACACTTTGCGACCGTGGGCCGCAGCGCCGCGTTTTTCGACCTGGACAAGACCGTCATCGCGACTTCGAGCGCGCTGGCATTCGGCAGACCGTTCTATCGTGACGGCCTGATTACTAAGCGTGACGTCGTTAAGACGGCGTTCGCCCAGTTCATGTTCAAGCGGGGCGGGGCCGACGACCAGGCCATGGTGCGCACCCGTGACTACATGGCGGAGCTGGTCAAGGGCTGGCGGGTGGATCAGGTCCGCCAGATCGTCAACGAGACCCTGCACGAGCTGATCGACCCGTTCATCTACGCCGAGGCGGCGACCCTCATCGAGGAGCACCAGGCGGCCGGGCGCGACATCGTGTTGGTGTCGGCGTCGGGCGAGGAGATGGTGCAGCCCATCGGCGCGCAACTCGGCGTCACCGACGTCATCGCCACCCGGATGAAGGTCGCCGAAGGCCAGTACACCGGTGAGATCGAGTTCTACGCCGCGGGCCCGGCCAAGGTCGAGGCGGTGCGCAAACTCGCCGCCGAGCGTGGATACGACCTGGCCGAGTGCTACGCCTACTCGGACTCCATCTCGGACATCCCGCTGCTGGCCGCCGTGGGGCACCCCAGCGCCGTCAACCCCGACAAGGCGTTGCGCCGCGAGGCCAACGAGCGGCGCTGGCCGGTCCTGGAGTTCCGGCACCCGATCCCACTGGGCCGCCGCCTGCGCAACCGCCCGGCCGTGCCGGTCGCGGCGGCGCTCGGCATCGGGGTGGGCGTCGCCATCGGCATCGCGTGGTACGGGCGCCGCAAGCGTGCGCGTGCTGCGGCTTCTGCCCTCTGACGGGTGATTCCGCCGCCACAACAGCCCCACCTGTCACACATTCCGCCCGAAGCCTGGCCATCACCCTCAAACGGGCGTAGAAAAGTGGTTACGAAAGCATTCTGCAGCTGGAAGTAGCTGGCAGAAGCCGGCTTTCGGGCACGGCCTCCGGGCACCCACGCGCGATCTAGCCGTCGTGAAGGCAAAGTTCCGGTGTGACCCTCGGGTCCACCGTGGGCGGTTGTCCGCAGGTGCACGCCTGGTAACCCGGCGGGACGTGCGCGATGGCACCGCGAACGTGCGGTGCCATCCATATTTTCAGCCCACCGAGGCCAGCACGGCGTCTCCGACGACCGCGACCTCGGCACAGCCCTGCTCGACCGCCGTGGCGTAGTGGCGCAGCCAGGAACGCAGGCCGTCCGGGGTGCCGGTCGCGAACGCGCCGGCGGCGCCGATGTACTCGGGTTCCCGGGCCAGTTGAGCCACTTCCACCGCGATCAGCCCGCGCGGGTCGAAGCCGCTGGCGACCAGGGTGAGCCGGGCGGCGGCCCGGGCCACGATCCCGTTCACACCGGGAAAGGGCTGTGCCGCCAGCAGTTCGCCGTGCACCACCGCCGCGCGGATCAGCGGGTTGCCCGCCTCGGCCGACACGATCTCCAGCAGGGTGTCCAGCCGGGCCGCGCTGTCCGGAGCGGGCCGGCCGAGCGTGTCGGCGGGCAGCACCCCGGTGCCGGCCAGCAGGTGCAGTTTCGCCAGCACCTGGCGGGGGGCCTGATGCCACTGCCGGTGCAGGCCGGGCAGCGCCTCGGCGACCCGCAGCGCCCCCTGCAGCACCGCGTCCAGCACGGTGCCCCCGCGCACGTCGCTCAGCTCGTACCGGTGGCCCTCCAGCGCCGCGCTGGCCACCGCACAGCGCAGGCTGATCTCCGCGGCGACCGCGCCGCCCTGGCGCCGCAGGGCGCGGTGCTTGTAGGCACCGTCCACCGCAGCGCGTGCGCCACTCACCGCAGATTCGACGTCGGCCAGTTTCAACAGCGGTGCCAGCGGATCCATAGTCACAGCCAGAGCGTAACGAAGCCGGCTGAGGCAGCCGGAGGAAAATAGTTAGGGGCCCTTACTGTAAAGCCGGGTCACCGGCCCGTAACATCACCCGGAGACCCAGGTCACATGGCATGACCATCACCCCTAGGGAGGCGCTGTAGTGAGCGAGACCCTCGAAAACCTGCTGCACGAGTCGCGCCGGTTCCCACCCCCGGCGGAGCTCGCCGCGCAGGCGAACGTCACCGCCGAGGCTTACGCGCAGGCCGAAGCCGACCGGCTGGCGTTCTGGGAGACCCAGGCCAAGCGGCTGGACTGGGCCCGGCCGTGGGACGAGGTACTGGACTGGTCCAACCCGCCGTTCGCGAAGTGGTTCGTCGGCGGGCAGCTCAACATCGCGTACAACTGCCTGGACCGGCACCTGGCCAACGGGCTGGGCGACCGGGTCGCCATCCACTGGGAGGGCGAGCCGGGCGACACCCGCACCATCACGTACGCCGACCTGCACGCCGAGGTGTGCCGGGCGGCCAACGCGCTGACCGACCTCGGGGTCGACGCCGGTGACCGGGTCGCGATCTACCTGCCGATGATCCCCGAGGCGGCCGTCGCGATGCTGGCCTGCGCCCGCATCGGCGCGACCCACTCGGTGGTGTTCGGCGGCTTCAGCAAGGACGCGCTGGGCGGCCGGATCCAGGACGCCAGTGCCAAGGTCGTCATCACCGCCGACGGCGGTTACCGCCGGGGCGCGCCGAGCGCGCTCAAGCCGACCGTCGACGAGTCCGTGGCCGAGTGTCCGACCGTCGAGAAGGTCCTCGTGGTGCGCCGCACCGGGCAGGACGTCGCCTGGGACGACAGCCGTGACGTGTGGTGGCACGACGTGGTCGGCAACGCCAGCTCCGAGCACGAGGCGCAGCCGTTCGACGCCGAGCACCCGCTCTTCATCCTCTACACCTCCGGCACGACGGCGAAGCCCAAGGGCATCCTGCACACGACCGGCGGCTACCTGACCCAGGCCTCGTACACCCACCACGCGGTGTTCGACCTGAAGCCGGAGACCGACGTCTACTGGTGCACCGCCGACATCGGCTGGGTCACCGGGCACAGCTACATCGTGTACGGCCCGCTCTCCAACGGCGCGACCCAGGTCATGTACGAGGGCACCCCGGACACCCCGCACCGCGGCCGGTTCTGGGAGCTGATCGAGAAGTACCGCGTCACGATCCTCTACACCGCGCCCACCGCGATTCGGACGTTCGCCAAGTGGGGCGACGACATCCCGGCCCAGTTCGACCTCAGCTCGCTGCGGATCCTCGGCTCGGTCGGCGAGCCGATCAACCCCGAGGCCTGGATGTGGTACCGCGAGCACATCGGCGGCAACCGGTGCCCCGTCGTGGACACCTGGTGGCAGACCGAGACCGGCGCGATCATGATCTCCCCGCTGCCGGGCGTGACCGACTGCAAGCCGGGTTCGGCGATGGGCCCGCTGCCGGGCATCAAGGCCGAGGTCGTCGCGGACGACGGCTCGATCGTGGGCAACGGCGGCGGCGGTTACCTGGCACTGACCGGCCCGTGGCCGTCCATGCTGCGCACCATCTGGGGCGACGACAAGCGCTTCCTGGAGACGTACTGGTCGCGCTTCGCCGAGCAGGGCTTCTACTTCGCCGGCGACGGCGCGAAGCGCGACGAGGACGGGGCGATCTGGCTGCTCGGCCGGGTCGACGACGTGATGCTGGTGTCCGGCCACAACATCTCCACCACCGAGGTCGAGTCGGCGTTGGTCGCCCACCCGGCGGTGGCGGAGGCGGCGGTCGTCGGGGCCACCGACCCGACCACCGGCCAGGCCATCGTCGCGTTCGTCATCCTCAAGGGCGGGGCGGAGGTCGGCGTGGCGGAACTGCGCGAGCACGTCTCCAAGACGCTCGGCCCGATCTGCAAGCCGCGCCAGATCATGCTGGTGACCGAGCTGCCGAAGACCCGGTCCGGCAAGATCATGCGGCGGTTGCTGCGCGACGTGGCGGAGAACCGCTCACTCGGCGACGTCACCACCCTGCAGGACTCCGCGGTGATGAACCTGATCGCCGCCGGGATGACGTCCGGTAAGTCCGACGAGGACTGATCCGCCGGCCAGAGGGGCGGTTCCGGCTGTGGCTGGGGCCGCCCTTCCCGTGCGCGCCGAAGGGGCGTCCACCGGCCGATGGCCGGTGGACGCCCCTGTCGCTGCCGCCAGGCACGCGGTCCCCCGTACCCCGCCGGGCGATGAACCGCCCTGCGTGCACGCACGTACGCTGCGACACCGGTCGCGGCCCGGTGGAGTCACCCACCCGCCCCGACCCTGTCCTGGCCGACCCCTGTCCGGAGGTCGTGCCATTGAACTTAGGCGGCACACCGCAGCCGCCCAAGGTCTCTGTCCACCGTTGCAGAGACATGCAATCGGCCCGCGAAACCGCCTCGCTTCGGCCCACCTGAGCGCGTCGTCCCTGGCGAGGAATACGCCGAGAACTCCGGGGCCGGGGACCGGCTCCCCTTGCACAAAGGTGCAATCTGCCGCAACTGAGGTTGTTCGGCACGGGGGAGCTAACTAGGTTCCTCATGTCCGGCAGGGGCACCCATGCCGGAGCAGCCGTCACGGAGGCGACCCGTGCGCCGCTCGCGACCCATGGCCTCGGTGTGCCCGCTGCCGCGGGATCCCGCGGCGACCGCGGGGTTCGGGGCGCCCCTGACGACGCTGTTGTTCGCCGACGACTGGGCCGTGATTGGACATGAAGAATGGACCTGACACCACGAGAGCGCATGATCGTGGTGCTGCTGACGAAGGGCTACACCGATGCCGCCATCGCGGCGGAGCTCGACCTCAGCGTGCGCACGATCGCCTATACCCTGTCCTCACTCCTGGAGAGGTACGGTGTGAGCACGCGCTTCCAGCTGGGCCTGAGGCTGGGGGCCGAAGCGGCGAAGGACACGGAGCTCGAGGAGCCGGGCGAGGACAAGCCCGAGGACGAGTCCCGGTGAGCATGCTGCCGGCTCATGCCCTGGCCGCCGCTGTGCTCCGGCCGTGACCTCGTGGGCGCCGGTTCACCGACACCGCAATCATGATCGTAATTGCTGGTTGCAGAAACGTGCAATCGGACGGACGGGGCCTGTTCCGCCTTGATCCCACTGTCTAGGTTTCTCTTGTCCGGCCGGGACGTCCCGCGCCGACATGGCTGACACGGGGAGGCCGTCATGCTCCACGCACAGGTCGTGCCCTCACTGATGAAATGGGGAGTCTCACCGCACGCGGACCTCGTCTACCGGACCCTCATCGCCTTCGGGCCGTGGTCCGTGGACAGCATCAGCCGCTCGCTCGAGATGCGAGCACGGCAGGTTCGCAGTGCGCTCGACGAGCTGACCGCGCTCGGCGCGGCCGTGCCGGACCGAGCTCTGTCCGAGATCGGCCGCGACGAACGGGTGTGGTCCAGCCGGGCGCCCGCGCACGTGGTGTCTCTGCTGCGGGATCGGCACCGCCACCATGCGCAGGCCCGGCACCGGCTGGAACGGCGGCAGTCGCGGATGGCGTCTCCCGACCTCGTCACCGACCCGCTGCGCATCGTCGCCAGCGGGGCCCGTCCCGTTTCTTCGGGACCCCAGGTCCGGGCGCGGATTGCCGAGCTCAACGATGCGGGACGGCACGAAGTGCTGTCCATGAATCCGGAGTCGGCATACAGCGCGACGGCGGTCAAGGCGGCCGCGCCGACCGATCGCAAGATCGCCGCTAGCGGGATCACGACGCTCAATCTCGGCGTGCCGGCATCCGAGGACGACGAGTCGGGCTGGCACGGCGAGGAGATGCGCTGCTACGGCATGCAGTACCGGGAACTTCCCGAGCTCCCGGGCAGGCTCGTCGTCGTCGACCGCACCACTGCTCTCGTCCGGAAGAAGCGCTTCGAGCCCGCGCACGGCATGTGGGAGGTCACCGCGCCGGAACTGGTCGCCGAGCTCACGGCCCTTTTCCTGCAGGACTGGGCTCTCGCAACGGATCCGGGCCGCGACTGGACGCCGCCGGCGAGCCTGACTCCCCGTGAGAGCACGGTCGTGGCCCTGCTGGCCTGGGGTTTCACCGACGCCGCGATCGCGTCGAAGCTTGACATCAGCGTGCGCACCATCGCCTACACCCTGTCCTCGCTCATGGACAGGTACGACGTGACCAACCGGTTCCAGCTGGGCCTCAGGCTGGGCGCCGAGGCGGCACAGCAGGCGGCCGGCGAGACCCCGACGCGGCACGGACCCGAAGGGCAGCAGAACCGGTGAAGGGATGCGGAGCCGCGGCCGGAGCAGTCATCACGATGCCCGCGCCGACCTCCGCGCCCGCCGTCGGCCGGCCGAGCGGGCCTGGCTGCACAGGCTGCGGCTGACCCGTCCGAGCCCGCGCCCCGCTCCGCCGCTGCCAGTGTTCCTCGCACCTGCGGGTGTGCACCCTCATCGTCGAGACCACCCGGCCCTCCACCCGTCTGTGAGTTCAACCATGCACCCGAGGAGGAATGTGACATGAGAACGCTGATCCGCACCGCTGCCATGGCCGCCGTCGCTGTCGTCCTGGCCACCTGGTCGTCCCCGGTCGCCACCGCGGACGATCAACCGCCGAAGACGAGGCCCTCGTACTACGTGTGGCTGCGCGACTGTTTCACGGCCGCTCCCAGCACCGGAACGATCGACACGGTCCGCGTGCTGCAGAGCGCCACCGGCAGCGAGATCGAGCTGACCGGCACGATCACGCCCTGTCTGCGTCCCGAGCCCACGCACGCTTACGGCGTGGCGACCTACAGCCCCACGGAGGCGGTCGGCGACGCGTCGCCATACCAGCTCAACACCCAGGCCGCCCAGGCGTACCAGAAGAGCGTCCCGGTCAAGCCCGGCGTCCACGCGGCGTGCCTGCTCACCAGCGAGACGATCCGCCTCGCCTGCGTGTCCATCGGTTGGGACACCGTCGACGGCGTCACCCGGCCCGTGGCCGAAGGCCCGCTGCCGGTGGACTCGCCGCTGGTGACGGCGCCCGCGGTCGTGGACATGTTCAGGAGCTGGGTGCCGATCGGGCCCATCTGCCCCAGCTGCGACTGACGCGCACCGCCGCACCGCCGCACCGTCAGGGGCGGCCCGCTGATGCGGGCCGCCCCTGCTTCGATCCAGCACTGTCACCGCACGTACAGCATCGCCGTCTCGTTGACGTTGACGACGCACTTGTACTCCTCGTACTGCCCCTGCAGCACCAGGTCTGCCCCGGTGCCGGTGCAGGCGCCGAGGTCGCTGTAGAGGCCGTACTGCTGCCACCGGGTGAGCTCGTGCCCGTAGACGTGGGCCGCCACGCTCGCACCGGTCGCCAGGCCCTGGTCGGCGTCCATCCGGTAGTGCACGCCCAGGTAGATCCGGCTCAGCGCGTTCTCGGTGGCAGCCGCCGAGATGCTGGTGAACGTGCGGGTCACCCCGAGCGCGTGGGGGTCCTCGGTGGTGGCGGTCCAGGTCACCGTGTCCGTGCCGAGGTAGGCCTGCATCACGCCGGCCCAGGCGCCGGCGAAGGTGGCGTGGCCCGAGATGTAGGCCGGGAACGGCGGGCTGAAGTGCACTCCGGCGGCGGTCGCCGACAGCGGCTGCCACGCCGGGTCGGCCTCGGTCGCGGCGTTGCCGTCGGTGTCGGCCAGCCGCACCGCCGACTCGGGCCGCCACAGGTCGACCGCCGTGCGGTACTTCGCGTCCCAGGAGGCGACGCCCGCGTCGGCCATGGCGATCGCCACCAGGGCGAACAGCCGCACGTTCGCGGCCGTCGACAGCCCTCGGAGCTGGGCCAGGATGGCCGTGTGGGCGAAGAGCTGACCCGGCGGCTTGTACGTGCCGTCGAGATCGTTCGCCCAGAACCAGGCCAGCTGGGTCTGGTCCGCGGTCCGCGTGGTCGAGGTGGCCGAGCCGTAGCTCTTGACCTCGTTCACCTGCGCCGCGTAGCCGGGGCTGGCGAGCAGGCCGGCGTAGTCCGGGTGGCCCAGGGGCAGCTGCGGGCGGAACTGCGCGCCGGAGGTCAGGCTGAAGGGGGCGACCCCACCCCAGTGGGGCGTCGCGGCCGCACCGGAGCCGGTGCTGCGCCACGCTCCGGGCACGGTGCCGTCGGGGTACGGCGTGGTGTCGGCAGATCCGTCGGCGGCCCGTGCCGTCTTCATCGCCGCGGCGGCCTGCTGCCCGATGTAGACGGCTTCCTTCTGGTTGTTGTCGGCGCCGACGCCCTGCTGGGCGGTGGCCAGGTCGGCGTCGAAACTCCTCGCCGGGTAGAGGGCGCGCAGCACCGTGACCGCCGCGTAGTCGATCGCGGTGTCCATCACCGGTGCGGGCGCGCCGGCGTACTTCACCGTGGTGACGTTGACCAGGTATTTCTTGCCGAGGCAGGTGTCCAGCGGCGGATTGGCGGTGGCACCCGGGCGGCACCGGGCCGAGTTGGCCGCGTCCCACATGGCGGCGTGCATCATCGCCCCCGCCCTGGCCAGCGGGCCGGGTGCGCCACCGACCTCGCGGTAGGTGCGCAGGAGCACCTGGTTCCAGTAGATCGTGTGGTCCGCGGGCGGTGCCGCGTATGCCGCCCGGCCCGGGCCGATTCCGGCGCCGACCGCCGCGGTGACCAGTGTGAGGGCAGCAAGCAGCCCCCGGCTTCGCAGCCGTTTCACGTCGTACCTCCCCGTTGTGCGCGCCATGGAAGAGCACGCATTTCCATTGATGCCCGTACCCTAGGGACCCTTTCCGGGGATTTCCGACCGCTTCGGTAACCACTCCATAACGGACCGCAACTCAGCCGCGTACGAGAAAGGGCCTGCCCTCGCGGGTAGGCCCTTGCCCGAGCAGCGCTGCGGCGGGTCAGCCGACGGGCTGGACCTTGACGATGCTGACGTTGACACCCGGGCCGCAGTCGATCTTCGGGGTGATGCGGGCGAACTGCACCCGCACCAGGTCGCCCTCTTTCAGAACGGTGCCCGCGGTGCTGTGGAGCGCGAACCGCCGCTCGTCGTCGGTGACCAGGCCGTAGCAGGGTCCGGTGCCGCCGCGGGTGATCCGGCCGACGACCCAGTCGGCCGGCTGCGGGTCGGTAGGGGACTTCGGCGGGGCGAGCGTCCTGGGTGCCGCGGTCGGCGTCAGCCCCGGCGTGCGCGAGGGGCTCTGGCTCGGTGCTGCGGTGCCGGTCGGCGTGGGCCACGGGGTCGGCGGACCCTCCGCCGCGGGAACCGGCGACGGTGCCGGTGCGGCACTGTCGCCGCAGCCCGCCACGAGCGTGGCGGCGGCGAGGCAGGCGAGCAGGGCGGCGGTTCGGAACATCGTTGTTCTCCTCACGACGGCTCCGGCCGCCGCGGGGTGCGCACGGAGCGGAAGAAAATGGTGCCCGGGGAGGACCGTCTCCCCGGGCACCACTCGTTTACCGATCAACGGCTAGCCGGTCAGTAGACCAGCACCGCCATCGACGTGCCGTTCTGCAGCAGAACCCGCATCTGGACACCGACCGCCGGCAGCTTCACGCCGTGGTTCTCCTGGTCCGCGAACCAGTAGGTCTTGGTGTCGTCGAAGAGCGGCTGCGCCTTCTGGCCCTTGATGGTGTACTGGACACCCTCGTGGTGCAGCTTGATCGTGTCAGCCTTGTTGAGGCTGAACGTCGCGTCGTAGACCTGGACGCGCGAGCGCCACGGCGTGCCGGGCACGCGGTACAGGGTCTCCGGGTGGGCGTCGATGATCAGGTTACGGCCGCTGCCCGGGTGGTCGAACGTGTCGTTGTCCGCGTACGACGTGTCCCAGTAGGAGATGAGCAGACCCTCCTGGTACGCGTAGTGGTCGACCTTGTCCGGGAGCGCCGGGGTGCCCGGCGGGTTCCACCCGAAGTAGTACGGACCGGTCTTCAGGTACTTGTCGTACGAGGTGTACGACCGGTAACCCGCGATGTAGAAGTGGTCGTACTGCTTCTCGCTGGTCGCACCGACGACCTGGAAGCCGTTGAGCGTCCAGCCGGCGTCGGCCTCGGCACCATCGGCGAAGATCTCGGCGCCGTCGGCCGTCACCGTGATCGCGTCGCCGAAGAAGCCGCCCTCGGACACACCACCGTCGGTGACGTAGTGGAACCGCACCTGGACGGGGGCACCGGCGTACGCGGTGAGCGGAACGTTGACGTCCACCCAGGCGTTGTTGCTGGTGCCCTCGATCGCCGGAATGCCGGCGCCGTCGAGGGTGAAGTTCGCACCGTTGACGGTGCCGTTGAGCGCCGTCCAGTCGGTGCCGTTCGTGGAGGCCTCGATGTAGAGGTAGTCGAAGCCCGCCTCGATGGCGTACCGGCCCTTCAGCGACAGCGCCGCGGACGACCGTCCGGTCAGGTCGAACTGGCGGGTCATGGCCACGTTCAGGTCGTCGACGTTGCCGGAGAAGTACTGCTTCTGGCCCGCGAACGGCGCGCCGAGCTGCGTGACGACCGTCTTCTTCGGCAGGTTCACGACGATGGCCTGCTTCTTGGCCGTGTTGTACTCCTGCGGACCGAGGTTGACCAGCTTGGTCTGACCGGCGTTGACGGACTGGTAGTCGAGCCAGCCGAGCTGCAGCTTGTTCCACGCACCGAGGTCACCCGCCCGGTCGCCGATCCACTGCTCGCCCTTGGCGCCCAGACGGCTCTGCGCCATCAGGGTCCAGTGCTCGTTGTTGTTGTCGCCGCCGCTCACGACGTTGTAGTCATCCGGCAGGCCGAGGTCGTGGCCGTACTCGTGGAAGAAGACACTCCGTCCGCCGTTCTCGGGCTGGATGGTGTAGTCGCCGATCCACAGGCCACTCGTGCCGATCTGCGTGCCGCCGAGCATGTTGTTCGCCGGGCCGGTGGTGCAGTTGCCGCACTGGAACGCGTACCAGCGGTGGCTCCAGATGGCGTCCTCACCCTGGAACGGGTCACCGTCGGCCTGGTCGCCGCCGGCGTGGACGATCTGGAAGTGGTCGATGTAGCCGTCCGACTCGTTGAAGTTGCCGTCGCCGTCGAAGTCGTACCGGTCCCACACGTCGAACGTGGCGAGCTCCGCCGCGATCTGCGCGTCGGTGCGACCGGCCGCCTTCTGGTCGGCAACCCACTGGTTGGCGGCGTCGCGGACCAGCAGCCACGTGTTGTTGCAGACGTTGCCGGTGCACGGGAAGCCGTTGGAACGGCCGTAGCGAGCCTCGTTGTACGGAACCTTCACCCAGTCGGTGACGGTGCCGTCGACGCTGTACCGACCCGAGGACTGGGCCTCGTAGTAGGTCTTGAGCGACTCGACGCCGTTGCCGGTCCCGAAGTACATGTCGCGGAAGTAGTCCGCGTTGAAGTCGGGCTGCCACTTGGTCGAGTTGTCGACGGCCCGGTTCGGCTCGTCGATCTGGTTCACGAGCGGGCCGTTGAACCGGGACGGACCCGGCGTGCCCGGGTCGGTGTCCTGGTCGGGGTAGCTCGGGTGACGCTGGTCGCCGAACTCGGCGAGGATGACGAACACGCGGTCCGTCGTCTCACGGGCGAGCTCGACATACTGGTTCCGCTTGCCGAACAGCTTTCCGTTGACCTTGCCGCCGAGCGCGGTCGCCCCGTTGGTCTGACCGACCTTGGCAACGGTGCTCGCGCCACGCTGTTCGGCCGAGATCTGCCCGGTGAGCACACCGGTGAGCGCCTGCTCGCGGAGCTCACGCCGCTTGTCTTCCAGCGGGTTGGGCAGTTCGTCGGACGGGATCGCAGTGTTGGCTGTGGCAGTGGGCGCGGTAGCCACCGGAGCCGCGATGGCACTGGGGCTGAGCGCGACGCTCAGACCCATTCCCAGCGGCACGGTGAGCAGGCCCACCATGAGTTTTCGCACCAATAACCTCCGGGTTGGGGGAAACCGAATGCCCTCCTGTGGATGGGGAGGGTCAACAGCACCGCGAACGGTCTCGCGATGTGCCGGTATTGCCGCAGACGACGCCGGCGGTGCTTGACAGAGTGGACCGAGCTGCCGGGTCGTCGATTGTGAAAGCAGCCTTGCATAACTCGGCATCGCTGTCATCACCTTGACTGCAATCAGATTTCCCGACTGTCCATCACAGAGTGACGAGACCATCCCGACCCGTACGTACTGGGCGGCCGGGCTTAAGCCGGACCGATCGCCCATCCAGGTCGATCAAGGTGACCCGAATGGCCTGCACCTACGACAGCAGGGAGTAAGTCGTTCCTTCCCCACCCGTACAAGGCGGTCCAGGCACGAGACGGATGAATCGCTCCTCCAGCTCCATGACCACTGTCCAAATCGTCTCCGAGCGATCCTCCTCCGCATCACGCTCATCGGCATGACGGCAGATGGAGACCGGATGGCTGTGATGGTCCTGCAGCACCGCCCGCAGGTCGGCGGGAGTGAGCGGCGACGGCACCGCGTCCAGCAGCCGGCGTGCCCGCGCGGACCGGAACAGCGACGAGCCGCCCCAGTCCTTGATGGTGTCGTACACCGGCAGGCCCGTCTCGAAGTGGTTGGCGTGCACCAGCACCCCGTCCACCGGGTGCAGCCAGCCCGCGTCGCCGGGCACCAGCTCCAGGTCGATCAGCTCGCCACCGGCCGGATCCGCCTGCCCGATGAGCAGGTTGATCGAGGCCGAACGCGGCACGCGCATCGCGTTGCGGATCGCCCAGGACAGCGAGTCCGCCTCCAGCACCGAGCGCAGCAGCACGTGGTACGGCACCCCGCCGGGCCGGCCGTCGCGGTCGCAGCCGAGCAGGTTGACGCAGACCCCGACCCCTGCCGAGTTGAGCCCGGTCTTGGCGAGCATGCCCGCCTCGGTCAGCGTGAGCACCTCGTGACCGCGCTCGTCCCGGGTGATCAGCAGTACGTTGTAGTCGCGGTGGTCGGGGTGCCAGTCCCAGTTCTGCGCGAGCAGGGTGCGACCGCCGTCGCTGCGCGGACCGAGCACGCCCAGGCTGGTGCACTCGCCCCGGTCACCGGCGTCACCGGGTGAGCCGCAGGCGGGCGCGCCGTAGAGCAGCTCGGAGCGGGCGTTGATCGCGTAGATCAGCTCGGTCGCGACGGACGCGCCCCGGGCGACCCCGTCGAGCATCGCCGCCAGCCGGGGCAGGTGGGTCCGCGTCGCCTCGCGGAACGCCGCGCCCCGCTCACTCACCGCCGCCCGGTCGAGCCCGGCGGCGCGGGCGAACCGGCCCAGGTAGGCGGTCACGTTGAGGTTGATCAGTTCGGCGGCGGCGCGGCCGTATGCCGTGCCCATCTCCTCGGGGGCGCCGTGCACGTCGACCACGGTCAAGGGGGTGTTCATGCCCGGCCACTCTGCCGCACCCACCCGCGGCACGCCAGCGGGTAAACCCGCCGACAAGGTCCGCTTCACGGCGAACCTTCCGGTACGTGCCCGGCCGGAACCGTAGTATCCGGATCATGGGAGACAGCCGGACCCGGCCGAAGGCCAGCCCGCGCCAGAAGCGGATGCAGCGCCGTCGTGCCCAGGCCGCCCGCAGCGCCGCCGCCGAGGTGGTGCGCTTCCTGCGTACGGAGCAGATCGGCGGCCTGGTGCTGCTGGGCGCCACCGCGCTGGCGCTGATCATCGCGAACTCGCCGCTGGCCGACGCGTACCAGCGGCTCAGCGCGTACACCTTCGGACCGCAGTCGCTGCACCTCAACCTGTCGGTGGCGCAATGGGCCCAGGACGGCCTGCTCACCGTCTTCTTCGTGGTCGCCGGGCTGGAACTCAAACGCGAACTGGTCGTCGGCGAGCTGCGCAACCCCCGCCAGGCCGCGCTGCCCATCGCCGGCGCGATCGGCGGCATGGTCGTCCCGGCCCTGCTGTGCTTCCTCATCGCGTTCGGCGCACCCGGCGGTGCGGAGGCGTGGGCCGTGCCGGTCGCCACCGACATCGCGTTCGCGCTGGCCGTGCTCGCGATCTGCGCCCGGGACCTGCCCCCCAGCCTGCGGGTCTTCCTGCTGTCCCTGGCCATCGTCGACGACCTCGGTGCGATCCTGCTGATCGCTCTGGTCTTCACCGCGCACGTGGCGTTCCTGCCGCTGCTCGGCGCGGCCGCCGTGCTGGTGGTGTACGGCCTGCTCCAGCAGTTCCGCTTCCGCGGCTGGTGGCTCTACCTGGCGCTGGCGCTCACCGCCTGGGCCCTGGTGCACGCCTCGGGCGTGCACGCCACCATCGCGGGCGTCGCCGTCGGCCTGCTCACCCGGGTCAAACCCGATCCCGGCGAGCACGAGTCACCGGCCGAGGCGCTGGAGCACCGCATCCAGCCGATCTCCGCCGGGATCTGCGTACCGCTGTTCGCGTTCTTCTCCGCGGGCATCGCGATCAGCGCCGGCGCGCTGGGCGCGATCTTCACCGACCGGGCTTCGCTCGGCGTGCTGCTCGGCCTGGTCGTCGGCAAGACCGTCGGCGTGCTGCTCGGTGCGGCCGTGGCGGTGCGGTCGAAGCTGGCGCAGCTGCCCGAGGCGCTGGAATGGCGCGACCTCGTCGCGGTCGCGGTGGTCACCGGATGCGGTTTCACGGTCAGCCTGCTCATCGCGGAGCTGGCCTTCGACTACGGAGAGCAACGGTCTCGGATCAAGGGCGCGGTGCTGCTCGGCTCCTTGATCGCATCCCTGCTGGCCGCGGCCCTGCTGCGCAGACAGGTCCGGGTGCGCGCACGCTAGCCTGCAGTCATGAGCGAGCGGAGCGAGCGAATCAACTGGCTCAGTAGCCATGCCTGCGACGAGCGCAGCGAGGAGAAGGCATGAGCGAGCGGAGCGAGCGAATCAACTGGCTCAGTAGCCATGCCTGCGACGAGCGCAGCGAGGAGAAGGCATGAGCGAGCGGGCCGGAAACACCTCGGTGGACGAGTCATGCGTCCTGGACGAGGGGCCGTGGACGCACCGGTTCGTCAACGCCAACGGCAGCCGGTTCCACGTCGTGGAGCAGGGCACCGGGCCGCTGGTGGTGCTCCTGCACGGCTTCCCCGAATTCTGGTGGGCGTGGCACCGGCAGCTGCCCCTGCTCGCGGGCGCGGGCCTGCGGGCGGTGGCGGTGGACCTGCGCGGTTACGGCGCGACCGACAAGCCCCCGCGGGGGTACGACGGATTCACGCTCGCCGCGGACGTGGTGGGCCTGATCCGCGCGCTCGGCGAGCGCAATGCCACGGTCGTGGGCGCGGGCGCCGGCGGCCTGGTCGGCTGGTCCGCGGCGGCGCTGCACCCGCGCCTGGTGAACCGGCTGGTGGTGCTTGGCGCGGCGCACCCGCTGCGGCTGCGCTCGGCGCTCGTCGCCAACGCCGCGCAGCGCAGCGCCGGGCGCACCCTGCTGCGCTTCCAGCTGCCCCGTTACGAGCACGTGCTGACCCGCGACAACGCCGCGCTGGCCGGAGGCCTGATGCGGGCCTGGTCGTCCCCGGCGTTCCGGGAGACCGCCGACTACGCCGAGTACGAGCGGCGGTACCGCGAGGCGATCCGCATCCCGCAGGCCGCGTTCTGCGCCATGGAGGCCTACCGCTGGGCGTTCCGGTCCACGCTGCGGCTGCACGGCTACCGCTTCCTGCGGGCGATCCGCCAGCCGATCGTCTCGCCGACCCTGCAGCTGCAGGGCGCCCTCGACCCGATCACCCTGCCCGCGACCGCCCAGGGCTCCGGCCGCTACGTCCTGGCCGACTACGAATGGCGGCTGCTCGAGGACACCGGCCACTTCCCGCATCTCGAACGCCCCGACCTGGTGGCCGGAGAGATCATCCGCTGGACCAAGTGACCGGCCGGGTGGGTCAGAGGCGGGTCTCGCGGAGGTCGGTGACCTCCTGCTTGGGTGCCCAGCCCTGGTAGACCCCGTAGTCGAACTCCTCAAGGCCGAGTTCGGCGGCGACGGGGGCCTTGCCCCCGGTGTACTCGACGCGCAGCCAGGCCTCGTGCTCGGCGAGCACGATGAAGGGCTGGCCGCGCCAGTTGCAGACGCTGCGCACGTACGCCAGCTCGTCGACCTCGGCCACGGGCACCACGCGCACGTGCCGCCCGGGCCGGACCTCCTCGAAGCCCTCGGCGGGCTCGGGACGGTAGAGGCGCACGGTGTCGCCGTCGGGGCTGGCCTCGTACTCCCGGCCGAGGTAGCGGGCGATGTAGCCGTCGCGCATTACTCTTCGCCCCCGTCGGTGCGCAGCCAGCGCGGCCCGTCGGCGTCGAGCACCGCGACCATCTCCTCTTTGCCGTCGGCGTCCACCCGGAGCAGGCGTGCGCCGTGCGGCAGCCGGGCGCTGTCCACCTTGAACTCGGCGATGATCTCGGTGCTGTCGCCGGGCGCGAAGCCGTTGCCGCGGAAGGGGGCACGCTCGATGACCCAGCCCTCCATGGCCTTCATCGCCACCTCGTGCTGCCCGCCGTACGGGATCCGGTACAGGCTGGGCCGGTAGGCCGGCCAGCGCAGCACGTAGATCTCCTTGTCGTCCGCCGTGAACGGGGAACCCGTCCAGCTGAGCCCGAGCGCGCTGCGCAGCGCCTGGGGGCCGCGCAGGTGGCCCACCTCCCGGGCGCGGTGCACGAACCCGGAGACCCGGTCGTAACCCCGGTCGAGGTAGTAGCCGATCTGGCTGGGCGCGATCACCTTCTGCATCTCGGTGATCTCCGGATCGCGGCGGGCCGGCGGCGGCGCGGCGCCCGCCGTCGGCGCGGTCACGGCAGATTCGCCCTCGTCGCCGCCGAGGCCCATCTCGGTCGCCCAGCGGGCCAGCTCCAGCAGCTGGTCACCGGGCAGGCTGGCGCCGACCGCGGTGCCCGGGTTGACCGCGAACGACCAGGCCGGGTCGGGCCACGCCGCGATGAGCTTGACGAAGCGCACCGGCACCGCCTCGACCGGCTCGGGCATCGTCTGTGTGGACGTGTAGCACACGATGTGCGGCTCGCCGTCGATGTCGCGCGGCTGCCAGGTGTATCCGGGCTCGCCGGGCCTGGGCGCGCTCGATCCGCCCGGCACCGGCACCAGCACCGTCGCGAGCAGCAACGTGGACAGGAAGGCGTCGGTATTGCCCGCGTCGGCCGCTTCGAGCAGCTGCTCCTCGACGGAGTTCGACGGGGTGAAGTCGTCCTCGGGCCCGCTCGGCCGCTCGTGCCGCGGCCCCGGCTCCCGGACCGGCGGCACGGGCACGTCAGGCATCGTCACCGCCGCGGACACGGGCTCGAACAGCGACCCCTCGCCGGACCGGGCGACCGGGGCGGGCTCAGCGGCGGGCGGGACCGCGGCGGTCGACGGCGTGGAGACCGGCTCGAACAGCGACCCCTCGGCCGGGATTCCGGCAGGCCCGGCGGACGCCGGGGACACCGGCTCGAACAGCGACCCCTCGGTCGGCACGGTCCAGCCGGCAGGCGGGGTCGGGGCAGGCACGGCGACCGGCGGGGACGCGGAGACCGGCTCGAACAGCGATCCCTCACCGGGCCGCGCAGCGGGCGCGGGCTCGGCCGGCGGCGGCACGGCGGCCGGCGGGGTGGGCTGGTGTGCCGCGGCAGCCGGCGAGTTCGACTCGGCGGAGAACGCCGGGTCTGCCGGGAAGAACCGGCCGCCGGGCTGCATGGTCGGCACCGGCGACACGGCGGGCGACTCGAGCGCCAGCGGGGTGTACACCTGCGGCGCGGCCACCGGCCGCACCTCCTCGACGTCGATCACCTCGGCGTCGAGGATCAGGTCCTCGTCGGCGTGCGCGTCGTATGCGGGCGGCTGCGGGCCGCGTGGCTGCACCGGCGGCGCGGTCCTGGCCGCCTTGGCGCGCTCGAGCGCTTCGAGCCGTTCGAGCCTGCCGCGGGCGACCGCGGGCGGACCGGGCATGCGCACGTCGCCGCGGACCAGCTGGGTGACGAACCAGGCCGGCAGGTATCCCTCGATCGGCAGGCCCGGGTCCACCGCCAGCCACCACTCGTGGTTGGGCCACGAGGAGGCCAGCTCCTGGAACGGCACGCGTCGGGCGGGACCGGCGTGCTCGGCCAGGCAGGCGCGCAGCGCCGCGGACGAGGTGAAGGCCAGCACGTGGGTGCGGTTCTCCGCGGTCCAGGTGCCCCAGCCCGCTGGACCGCGCGCCGCTGCCGCGTCGCCGGCGACCGGCAACAGCAACTCCGAACGGCCGAGGATGCGGAAGTAGAGTTCCTGGTCCGCTGCGCGCAGGGCGTCACGCAGCGCGATCTCGGTATCGGTGGCCGGCTCCCAACCCATCACGCGCTCACCTCCTGCTGCCGCGAGAGTACTGGGACACAACTTACCTTGCGCCCCGTAGGCGTGTCGCAACCAGCAGTCTAGGTCGGCACCTTCCAGTAGCATCTGCGCCGGGGCTCAGCCACGCGGGAAACCGCGCAGCGGCGGCACGGCGGTCACCCGCCCGTGCGTGACGTGGCCGACCCGCACGAGCCTGGGGAGGCGACATGCACCGCAGCCGGCCGACGGTCGCCTTCGCGGCCCGCACGGTGACGTTCAGCGTGGTGTTCGGCTTCGGTGTCGTCGGGATCGCGACAGCGCCCGCCGCCGCGGCGGCCCCGTGCCCGAGCGTCGACCGCACGGTGAAGGACGTGATCGCCGCCAAGCCGTGGCCGCAGCAGCGCTGGGACCTGTCCGCACTGCCCCGCGGCATCGACGGGTCGGGCGTGGTCGTGGCGGTGCTCGACTCGGGGGTCGACAGGGAACACCCGCAACTGCGCGGGCAGGTGCTGGCGGGGCGAGACATGCTGCCCGGCGGCGGCACCGACGGGCGGCAGGACTGCGTCGGCCACGGCACCGGCGTGGCCAGCGTCATCGCCGCGAAGCCGGTGGCCGGGGTGGAGTTCCGCGGCATCGCCCCGGGCGTGCAGATCCTGCCGATCCGGGTGAGCGAGCAGCTCGGCGGTCAGGAGAACTCGACCAGCGCCCGCCAGGCCGACGTGAAGGACATGGCCACCGCGGTGCGATACGCGGTGGACAAGGGCGCCGACGTGATCAACCTGTCGCTGAGCTACGGCGACACCGCCCCGAACAAGCTGAACGAGTTCCGCGACGCGATCCGCGACGCCATCGCGCACGACGTGGTCGTGATCGCGGCGGTCGGCAACGCCAAGCAGAAGGGCAACCCGACGCCGTATCCCGCCTCCTGGGACAACGTGTTCGGGGTCGGCGCGATCGACGAGGCGGGACAGCGGCTGCAGGCCTCGCAGACCGGCCCGTACGTGGACCTCGTCGCCCCCGGCGACCAGGTGACCGTGGCGCGGCCCGGGCACGGGCACGGCAAGGAGAGCGGCACCAGCTTCGCCGCCCCGATGGTGGCCGCCACGGCGGCGCTGGTCCGCCAGGCGTATCCGGCGCTGACCGAGTCGCAGGTGCGGCAGCGGCTGCAGGCCACGGCCGACCCGGCGCCGGGCGGCCGTCGCAGCGACGACTACGGCGTGGGCATCCTCAACCCGGTGCGCGCGGTGACCGACGTGCTCGACGGCACCGCCCGGGTCACCCCGGCCGTGCTCGCGCCGCGGGCGGCCGACCCGGCCGCCGAGGCCGCCGCCGACCGGGCCGCGCAGCAGCGCTCGCAGGCGCGGTGGCTGGCGGGCGTCGGAGTGATCCTGGCCGGCCTGGTGCTCGCGCTGGCCGTGGCGCTGCCCAACGGCATCCGCCGCCGCTGGCGGGCGGCCGGGAGCTGACGGGCTGCCGGGGGCTGAAAGGCTGCCGGGGGCTGAAAGGCTGCCGGGGGCTGAAAGGCTGCCGGGGGCTGAAAGGCACCGGTCACGAGCACCGGTGCGGTCGTGGCCCACTGCCGGGACAGCGGCCTGATCGCCAACACGCGCGCAGCCCGGGGCAGCGGCTGTCAGCTGCCCCGGGCCACGGCGACGTGGGTCAGTGGAACAGCCGGGTGTTGCGGTCCTCGGCGTCCTTGAACTGGACGGCGGCCTCGTCGACCGCGCCCTTGATGTCGCGCAGCATGACGGACAGCTCGTCCGCGGCCTTACGCCACTTGGCCTGGCGCTCGTGGTACGCCGTCTGCGCGGCGCCGCTCCACGTGGACACCATCGGTCCGGCGTCGCTCTCCAGCTGGCTCAGCGTGGTCTCCAGCTTGCCCAGCGCCGTCTGAATGTGCCCGCTCGCCTCGTGCAGCGAGGCGAAATTGACGACGAGCCTCTCGCCGTTGCTCATATCGGTCCTCCCCCTTTCGGTCCGTGGTCTGCCGCGCTCACAGGTTCAGCGAGACGCCGCCGGTGTTCTTGGAGGCCACCCGGCCTGCCTGCTCCTCGTCGGCGCGGCTGTACTCCTGGCCTGCCGTGCGGATCGCTTTCGACGTCTCAGCGAGCGCCTGGTGCAGGGCCTTCTGGTCCTGCGACCAGGCGATCTTGACCTGCTCGAAGGAGCTGCCCGCGCGACCCACCCAACTGGTCTGCAGCATCTCCAGTTCGCTCAGCAAGCGGCTGAGCATGGTCTGCAGGTCGTCGTTGGCCGAGTCGAACTTGCCTGCGGTCGCGGCCATGATCGCGGCTTCGGAGGCGGTTTCCGCCATTGTCGTACGTCACCCCATTCCCTTTGTGCAGTTACACATCCACCGTCCTATGCGGAGCATTGGTGGTGGTGCGCCTGTCTCGGTGACGGTAGCGTCCCGCGTCGACTCGTGCCAGCCCGGAGCCGCTGCCTGTGGATAACCCGGGTCGTGGCGGATCAGCCGAGAGCCAGCTGCGCGGACGCCGTCTGCGGGTCGAGGCCGGGTCCCGGAGGCACCAGGTCGACCAGCGACGAGGGCAGCCGCAGCGGCACCGGGTCCTGGTAGCCGAGCATCGGCAGCACGTCGGGCCGGGCCGCGTCGTAGCGCACGCCCTGGTCGGTGACCAGGCTCAACGTGGTGCCCGCGGCCACGATCGCGCCCCGGCCGGAGGGCACCAGCACGTAGTCGGCGTACGCGCCGCCCTCGGCGCTGCGGCCCACTGTCGCGATGCGCCCGGCCAGGTCCAGCGGCACCTCGGCGCGCACCTCGGTGGTGCCCGCGTCGTCGCGGACCACCGCGCAGAGCGCGCCCTGGCCGTAGGTGGCGATGGTCGGCATGTTCGCCGGTGGCTGACGCGGGTCGCCGGCGTCGGGGACGAGGCTGTCGGGCGAGTTGTCGTACTCGGCCAGCTCGGTCTGGTCGATCTCGATCTCCCGGCCGATGCCGTGCTGCTGGCGGTAGCGTCCGAGCAGCAGCGCGGCCTGCACCGGTGTGATCATCGCCAGGCCGTCCGCGCGGACCACCGCGTACTGCAGCGACTTGCCGTCCAGTCCCTTGATCTTGATGACCTGGCCGTTCTTGAGCTCCTTGACCGACGAGGTCGCGCCCGGGTCGCCGATCCGCGGCTCGTCCAGCGGCTGCCCCTGCGGCATGCCATTGACGAACGCGGCCGGCACGGCCACCGGCTGCGCACCGCCGGCCAGGTCGGCGTACTCGTCGGCGTCGGCGTTGTAGAGCCGGCCGTGCCAGAGCAGGTAGATCGCCTCACCGGCGCGCACGAACAGCGCCTCGTCGCCGCCCATCACCCGGCCCTTGCCGGCGAGCACGGTGTCGCCCACCACCAGCACCGAGGCCGGCTTGTCCGACGCGGTCGCCGAGCAGACCGACCACGGCAGCCCGAGCAGGGCGTCCGGGTCCGGCAGCGAGTCCGGCAGGTCCACCACCCCGACGGTGAGCCCGCGCGGCACGTCCACAAGCGACTTGCGGGCCACCGTCGTCACCTTCGGCTGCGCCGCGCCGGAGGCCAGCAGCGCCGAGGTCAGGTTCAGCGCCGGGTGCAGCTTTCCGTCGCGGTACACGAAATGCGCGCCCGAGCCCTCCTCGATGATGACCGCGCCGTCGGCCTGCCAGCCGGTGTCGCCGCGGTTGCTGAACACCCCGTACACCCCGTATCCGGCCGCGATGACCACGGCCAGCAGGATGCTGGCGAGGGTGGCGCCGGCGGCGCGGCGAAACGGCGCCTGCGCCGGATCGGTGTCGCGCATCACCAGCGCCGAGACCACACGCTGCACCGTGAACTGGTACGAGTGCAGTTGGTCCTGTCTCGACGGCATGGGCCCTCCCCACGGGTCAGCCTGCGGCTCTACCATGAGCCGGGCGAAGTGCGGCGGTTCAGCTGTTGGGTTGTCCTCGGCGATCCGCCGCCGGGCGGGCCGCGGGGCCGCCACTAGCTGGAGCCTAGGGGAGGCTATCGCGATGACGGTCGACACGGTTACCGGGCCGACGGCGCACACCGCCGACGCAGCGGCCGCACCGGCGGCGCACCCGCGTCCGGCCAGGCGTTTCCTCGGCCTCGGCAGCGGCCAGATCGTCGCGGTGCAACTGGCACTGGTGCTGCTGGTGGCCGCCACGCAGGCGGGGGTCGGCTACCTGCTGCCCGCCGTGCCGGTGGCGGCCGCGCTCATCGTGCTGGCCTGGGGCCGCTGGCGGGGCCGCTGGCTGTCCGAGTGGACCGCCGTCTACCTGCGCTACCGCGGCCGACGCCGCCGGATCGAGCCCACCGGGGACGCCGCCGAACTGCTGGCCGCGGCCGCACCGGGCAGCCGTCTGTCCACGCTGGACATCGAGGGCGTCTCCTGCGCCGCGGTCACCGATGCCGAGGGCATGTGCGTGCTGCTGGAACTCGGCGACCAGGCGGTGATGCCGGCCCGCGCCTGGCACCCGCTGCCGTCGCCGGCCGCGCTGCTGCCCGCGCCCGGCGCGGACACCCCGCCGGTGCGACTGCAGTTGCTGCTGCACGCGAACGCCGCCAACGGCTCGTCGCCCGCGGCGTCGTCCTACCGCCAGCTGTCCGGCGGGCGCCTGCTGGCCAACGAGCGTGCCGTGCTCGCGGTGCGGGTGCGCCGGGCCGAGGGCTGGCAGGAGGCCGACCTGCAGCGCGCGCTGACCGGCGCGGTGCGCAAGGTCCGCGCGAAGCTGGGCGACGTGCCGCACCGGCTGCTCGGCGACGTCGCGGCGCTGCGGGCGCT
Organism: Catellatospora chokoriensis; assembly: GCF_011297315.1. Classification (NCBI taxonomy): domain Bacteria; kingdom Bacillati; phylum Actinomycetota; class Actinomycetes; order Micromonosporales; family Micromonosporaceae; genus Catellatospora; species Catellatospora chokoriensis. Next base: position 67,316 of record NZ_JAAOTI010000010.1, on the reverse strand, counting down.
GGCCGAGGCCGCCGGACACAACGGCGCGGCCCCCGCCCAGGAGGGCTGGTCCGCGCTGCACATCGGCGGGCTCTACGCCAGCTCGTACGCGGTGGAGCGCTGGCCGACGCCGCACCCCGACCCGGCCCACGCGCTGCTGCCGCGCCTGCTCCGGCTGCCCGCCACCACGGTGTCGGTGTCGCTCGCCGCGGGCCCCTGGGCCGACGGCGGCGCGACCGTGCAGGCCGAGCTGACCGTGCGGCTCACCGCACCCGACCACAATTCGCTCGGCAACGCGGGCACGGCGCTGCGCCAGCTGCTGGCCACCGAGCACGCCCACGCCCGCCGCCTGGACGGGCAGCAGTTCGACGGCCTGATCGCCACCCTGCCCCTGGCCGGACCCGGCCCCGTCGAACTCGGCGCGGGCGGGGGCGGCGGCGTGAACCGGCGACCGGCCGCGGTCGCCGCGCTGGCCACGCCGTACGGCGGCAGCGGGCTCATGATCGGGGTCAACCGGCACAGCGAGCCGGTCTCCTTCCGGCTGTTCCGCCCGGAGGCCACCCGGGCCGTCCTGATCGGCGGCGTCGCGGTGGCCCAGATCGTGGCCGTGCGGGCCATGGCCCTCGGGGCGTACGTGCTGGTCCAGACGACCCGCCCGTGGGCGTGGGAGCCGTTCAGCCGCGGGCTGGGCTCCGGCGCGCCGCTGGCCGTGATGGCGCCCGGCCCGGTCAACGTGCCGCCCGGCACGCCGCTGCGTCCGCTGCTCAGCATCGTCGACGCGGGCCCGGTCGCCGCCGACCGCACGCCGGGCACGCCCTGGCACAGCACCCTGGTGGTGCGCGACGACCTGTCCCCGGTGGACGTCGACGTGCTCGGCCGCGCCGACCTCGCGCTGCTGCAACCGCTGCAGCCGGCCGAGGCCGCCGTCGCGGTGTCCGTGCTGGGGCTGAGCCGCGACCAGGAGGCGTGGCTGTCCCGCGCCCAGCCCGGCATGATCGGCGTGGTGCACCGCCGCTCGGTGCGCTGGGCGGCGCTGAGCACCACCGGCTACGAGCAGCAGCTGATCAACGCGACCCAGCAGAACGGACGCTGACCGGCTAGGCTGGGGGGTGCGCACCGGGGCGAATCGTGGCACGATGCCGCACCATGGGAATTCTCCTCCGTCTGGCCGCCAGCGCCGCCGCCGTCTGGGTGGCGACCATGCTCGTTCCGGGCATCAGCGTGACGGCCGAGACCGTCCTCGGCACCATCGGCACGTTCGTCGCGATCGCCGTCATCTTCGGACTCTGCAACGCCTTCATCCGCCCCATCGTCAAGATGGTCGGCTGCGGGCTGTACATCTTCACCCTCGGCCTGATCGCGCTGGTCGTCAACGGCGCGCTGTTCATGCTGACCAGCTTCATCGCCGGCCTGCTGGACGTGCCGTTCCACGTCGACAACTTCTGGCCGGCCGCCATCCTCGGCGCGCTTGTCGTCGGTCTCACCAGCTGGGCGCTGAACTGGTTCATCGAGGACTGAGTTCTCCCACCGGCTGAGCGACCTGGCTCACATGTCAGGAGCCGAGGCGGAGCGTCCCCTTACCATTGATCGGTGAGTCAGCTTCGCCTCGGCTACCTGTACGGGTTCGGCGCCTACGCTCTGTGGGGCTTCTTCCCGGCGTACTTCAAGCTGCTCAAACCCGCCGGCCCGGTCGAGGTGCTCGCGCACCGGATCGCGTGGTCGGCGCTGTTCATGGTCCTCGTGCTCACCGCGGTGCGCCGCTGGCGGCAGATCGCGGCACTGCTGCGCAAGCCCGCCACCGTCGGCGGCATCGCGCTGGCCGCCGTCTTCATCGGCGTCAACTGGGGCACCTACATCTACGGCGTGAACGTGGACCGGGTGGTGGAGACGTCCCTCGGCTACTTCATCAACCCGCTGGTCGTCATCGTGCTCGGCGTGCTCGTGCTGGGCGAGCGGCTGCGCCCCGCGCAGTGGGCCGCCGTGGGGGTCGGCACGTTCGCGGTGCTGGTGCTGGCCGTCGACTACGGCCACCCGCCGTGGATCGCGCTGATCCTCGCGATCAGCTTCGCGCTGTACGGGCTGACCAAGAAGCGCCTGGCCCTGCCGCCCGCCGACGGCCTGTTCGTCGAGTCCGCGGTGCTGACCCTGCCCGCGCTGGCGGTGCTCGGCTGGCTCGCCAACTCCCGCGACCTGAGCTTCGGCCACGTCAGCACCGGCCACACCCTGCTGCTGGCCGCGTCGGGCGTGATCACGGCGATCCCGCTGCTGATGTTCGCCGGCGCCGCCAACCGCATCCCGCTGACCGGCCTCGGCATGCTGCAGTACGTCGCCCCGACCCTGCAGCTGGCGCTGGGCGTCTTCGCCTTCCACGAGCCGATGCCACCGGCCCGCCTGTTCGGCTTCGGCCTGGTCTGGCTCGCCCTGGCCGTGTTCACCTGGGACGGCCTGCGCAACGCCCGCCGCAACCGCCTCGCCCTCGCCACCGGTGACGCCACCCCCCTCGCGGCCACCACCCGCGCCTGACCGCCCCTACCCGGCGGCCCGGTGGGGCGGCCCCGCCAAACCGGTCCAAGGTCGTCCGACTTGCCGGGCAACCGGGCGAAATCGTGCCCAAGATGCGCACATGTGCCAGGCAAGTCAGGTGACCTTGAAACGGGCGGCCCGCGGCCTGGTGGTGTTCATACGGGGTTCATCGGCGGGATGAACGCGGCTCACCTGCCCTCCCTACGTTCCGGACGACGGCACAACCTGTCGACCCGACGTATGGAGGCAACTCCCATGAACGAATCCCGCCGCCGGCTCCCCCTGCTCGGCGGGGACGGCCACAGCGGAGGCAGCCGGTCGTCCATGACCTGCCTTTACCGCTGCGGCAACGCCTGTGACCACCCGGCCCCGAACACGTCGCCCAACGCGTACTTCGGCGACGTCGTGCAGGCCGAGGTCTCCCGGCGCGGCATGCTCAAGGCCGGCTCGGCCGGCGCCATCGCGCTCGGCTTCGCCGGTGCGGTGGCCGGCGCCACCGCTGCCACGCCGGCGTTCGCCGAGGGCGGCGAGGCGGGCACGGCCGAGGAGTTCTCCGTGGACGCGCTGACCCGCACCGGGAAGCCGACCGCGCTGACCTTCTCGCCGATCCCCCCGAACACCCTGGACAACCTGGTGGTGCCCAACGGGTACGACCACAACGTGATCATCCGCTGGGGCGACGAGGTCGTGCCGGGCGCGGCCGACTTCCACCCGGCCAAGCAGACCGCGGCCACCCAGTCCAAGCAGTTCGGCTACAACAACGACTTCGTCGCGGTGCTGCCGCTGGGCCGCGGCGGCGACCGCGCCCTGCTGGTCTGCAACCACGAGTACACCAACGAGGAGCTGATGTTCCCCGGCTTCGCCGGGCTCGACGCGCTCACCACCGACCAGATCCAGGCCACCATCGCCGCGCACGGCATGTCGGTCGTCGAGCTGGAGCGGGTCGGGCGCACCGGGCAGTGGGTCGTCGTCGGCAAGGGGCGGCGGCCGTACAACCGGCGCATCACCGGCCTGTCCACGGTCTTCGCGATGACCGGTCCCGCAGCGGGTTCGGCGCTGCTGAAGACCGCGGCCGACCCGAGCGGCCGCAAGGTCGTCGGCACGTTCAACAACTGCGCGGGCGGCGTCACCCCGTGGGGCACCGTGCTGTCCGGCGAGGAGAACTGGAACCAGTACTTCGTCGGCGGCGACGGCGCGCCGGAGGCGAACAAGGCGTCGCTGAACCGCTACGGCGTCTCCACCACGGCCCGCTATCCCAGCGGCTCGCGCAAGTGGGACCGGGTCGACGCCCGGTTCGACCTGACCGCGACCCCGAACGAGATCCACCGCCACGGCTGGATCGTCGAGGTGGACCCGTTCGACCCAGGCTCGACCCCGCGCAAGCACACCGCGCTGGGCCGGTTCAAGCACGAGGGCGCGAACGTGATCGTGGCCGACAACGGGCACGTCGTGGCCTACATGGGCGACGACGAGCGGCACGACTACATGTACAAGTTCGTGTCGCACAAGAAGTTCACCCGCGGCAACTCGTACTGGGCCCGCAAGCAGAACATGTCCCTGCTGGAGTCCGGCGACCTGTACGTGGCACGGCTCGGCTACACCAGCGCCGCCGAGATCGACGGCACCGGCAAGCTGCCCAGCGACGGCGCGTTCAACGGCACCGGCGTCTGGATCCCGCTCGTCAAGGACAACAAGTCGATGGTGCCGGGCTGGACCGTCGAGCAGATCCTGGTGCACACCCGGCTCGCGGCCGACGCGGTCAACCCGACCAAGATGGACCGCCCCGAGGACGTCGAGCCGAACCCGGTCACCGGCAAGATCTACGCCGCGCTGACCAACAACACGGCCCGCGGCACCACCGGCGGCCGCAACGCGCCCGCCGACGAGGCCAACCCGCGCAACGCCAACAAGCACGGGCACATCTTCGAGATCACCGAAGACGGCGGCAACCACGCGGGCACCACGTTCACCTGGGCGGTCCCGATCGTCTGCGGCGACCCGGCGGACCCGTCGACCTACTTCATGGGATACGACAAGACCAAGGTCTCGCCGATCTCCTGCCCGGACAACCTGGCGTTCGACGGCGCGGGCAATCTGTGGATCTCCACGGACGGCAACGCGCTGCTGTCCAACGACGGCCTCTTCGCGACCGCGCTGAGCGGCCCCGAGGCCGGGCACCTCAAGCAGTTCCTCACCGTGCCCCGCGGGGCCGAGGCCTGCGGCCCGTTCATCAGCGTGGACAACAAGACGGTGTTCGTCGCCCCGCAGCACCCGGGCGAGATCAGCGGCGCGTCCATGGAGAAGCCGGCCAGCACCTGGCCCGACGGCGACTACGCCAAGCCGGGCATCGTCGGCGTGTGGCGGCTCGACGGCCGGCCCGTGGGCAGCTGACCCACCTGCACCAGCGGCGTCTGCGGCCTCCGGGCCGCAGACGCCGTTCCTGTCCTGGCACCCGCCACGCGGGCGGCCGGGCCGCGCCCGCCTCCCTGCCGCCCGCCTGACGGGACGGCGGGCCGTCGGGTGGGTCAGGCCGCCGCCGCGCCCGGAGCGGCGACCAGCGGCGCGTTGAGAGCCGACTGCAGCGCCCGGGCGGTGGCGTGCAGCCGTTCCCGGATCACCGGCGCCTGCTTCACGAGGTCGACCGCCGGCAGCGCGCAGGCCACCACGTAACGCTGGCCGAGGTCGCCGGCCGTCTGCACGGAGACCGACGCGCAGGCCACGCCCTGGCGGAACTGCCCGATCTCGACCTGCATGCCGCGCCGCATGCCCGCCGCGATGTCGGCGTCGAGCGCGGTGTGCGAGCGCAGCGTGGCCTGGGTGAAGGCGCGCATGCCGTGCTCCTTGAGGTAGCGCTCGCGCTGCACCTGGTCGAGGGTGGCCAGCAGGTTCTTGCCCAGCGCGGTCGCGTGCGCGCCCTCGTCGAACCCGGGCACCAGGTCCTCGACGTGCGGCGAGCGGAAGCCCTCGGCCACCGCGGTGATCGCGATCCGGCCGTCGACGAAGCTGCCCAGGTAGTGGCTGTAGCCGATCTCGGCACTGGCCCGGCGCAGCACGGAGCCGACCTCGGCCGGCCCGCGCATCGCGCTGACCAGTTCCCGGAAGCGGTCGGCCACCGCCAGCCCCAGCGTGTACGCCCCGTCGGCGCGGCGCATCACGTAGCCCTGGTGGGCCAGCGTGCGCAGCATCCGGTACGCGGCGGCGATGGTGATGTCGCACCGGCGGGCGATCTGCTTGGGGGACAGCCCCGCGGGCGATTCGCCCACGACCTCCAGCACCCGCAGCGCCCGCGCCACGCTGCTGACCATGTCCGATGGCGGAACCGCTGAATCTCGCACCGTCACCTCCATGCAGTCGCACCTACGATATGCAAATGCACGCCCGACGTGAAGGGCCCCGACGTAACGAAATCCCTCGATCCATTTGGGACGGTCCCCACCCCCACCCGTCAGCCCCGAAACCCACCCCACCAACCCCATGCGCCCCATCCACCACTTCTCGCACCGCGCCCCTTGCATAGACGCTGGCCTATTACATCGAATATTCGAAGATCGAACTCGATGTAATAGGCCAGCGTCTATGTCAAACCGGTCGTCCGGCAGCGCCGGACCGGCTCCGGAGCGCCTGCCGCACCGATGCCGACGCGGCGAGCGGGCCGGATCAGGCGATGCGGTCGGCGATGACGTCGCAGAGCGACTCCAGCGCGTCCCGGGCCGCGTTGCGGGGCAGCCCCTGCAGCTGGGCGCGAGCCTGCTCGGCGTAGCCGCGCACGGTCTCCCGGGCGCGCTTGAGCGCCACGCTGTCCCGCAGCAGCTCCAGCGCCTCGGCGTGCAGCGCGTCGTCGGTGACCGGGCCGTCGGCCAGGATCTGCCGCAGCCGCACCGCGGCCGGGTCGCTGTCGTCCGAGGCCAGCGCGTACAGCACGGGCAGGGTGGGCACGCCCTCGCGCAGGTCGGTGCCGGGCGTCTTGCCCGAGTCCGTCGAGTCGCTGGAGATGTCGAGCAGGTCGTCGGAGAGCTGGAAGGCCAGCCCCAGCGTCTCGCAGTACGTGGTGAGGGCCGCGGTGGTCGCGGGCGACGCGCCGGAGAACATGCCGCCGAAGGTGCCGCAGGTCGCCATCAGCGAGGCGGTCTTGCCGTCGAGCACCTTGAGGTGGTGCTCGACCGGATCGGCGTCGCGCGGGCCCACGGTCTCGGCGATCTGGCCGTGCACCAGCTGGGCGAACGTCTGCGCCTGGATGCGCACCGCGTCGGGGCCGAGGCCCGCGGCGAGCTCGGCGGCCCGGGAGAAGAGGAAGTCGCCGACGAGGATGGCGAGCGAGTTGCCCCAGCGGGCGTTGGCGCTGGGGGTGCCGCGCCGCACCAGCGCCTCGTCCATGACGTCGTCGTGGTAGAGCGTGGCGACGTGGGTCAGCTCCAGCACGGTCGACGCGTCCACGAGTTCGGGCGCGTCCGGGTCGCCGAAGTGCGCGCAGACCGCGACGAGCATCGGCCGGAACCGCTTGCCGCCGGCGTCCATCAGGTGCTTGGCGGCTTCGGTGACGAAGGGGTCCGCGGATTCGACGCTCTCGCGCAGGCGGTCCTCCACCGACGCCAGGTGCGCCATCACCGAGGCCTCCAGGGCAGGGTCCTCGAACCGGACTCCGGTGCTCCGGGCAGTACGACCGTTCACGCTGCTCACCACGTCCTCACGATGCCACATGGCTGTCACATGATCGAAGCTCCCCCCATGTCCAAGGATCGGTCGCGGGGGGAGCTTCGGATTTACGACTACCTACCGGATGAAGTTGGACACGTTGGTCGTCAGGTCCAGCAGCGGGCTCGGCCAGACCCCCAGCACCAGCGTGACCAGCACGCCGATCATGAGGGCGGTCGAGGTCAGCGCACCCGGGATGGAGACGCTCGGGGTGGTCTCGCCCGGCTCGTTCAGCCACATCAGCACCACGACCCGGATGTACGGGAAGGCCAGGATGATGCTGCTGAGCACACCGAAGAGCACCAGCCAGGTCTGGTTGCCGGCGATACCGGCCCCGAACACCGCGAACTTCGCCACGAAACCGCTGGTGAGCGGGATACCCGCGAAGGCCAGCAGCAGGAAGCTGAAGACGCCCGCGAACAGCGGCGACCGCTTGCCCAGCCCCGCCCAGCGGGACAGGTGGGTGGCCTCCCCGTCGGCGTCGCGGACCAGCGTGAGCATGCCGAAGGCCGCGATCACGAGGAAGCCGTACGCCACGAGGTAGAACAGCATGCTGCCCAGGCCTTCCTTGCCGCCGCCGAGCAGGCCGACCAGCAGGTAGCCGGCGTTGGCGATCGACGAGTAGGCCAGCAGCCGCTTGAGGTCGGTCTGGGTGACCGCGAGGATCGCGCCGACCAGCATGGTCAGCACCGCGATGACGCCGAGGACCGGCGTGAACTCCCAGCCGAGCCCGTCGAAGCCGACGTAGAGCACCCGGGCCAGCGCGCCGAACGCGGCGACCTTCGTGCAGGCCGCCATGAACGCGGTGACCGCGGTCGGCGCGCCCTGGTAGACATCCGGCGTCCACACGTGGAACGGCGCCGCGGCGGCCTTGAACAGCAGGCCGATGGACAGCATCGCCAGGCCGGCGATCAGCAGGATCACGTTGTTCGGCGAGTTGTTCACCGAGGCGTGGATCGCCCGGAAGTCGACCGCGCCGGCGAAGCCGTACACCAGCGCCAGGCCGAACAGGAAGAACGCCGAGGCGTACGCGCCGAGCAGGAAGTACTTGAGCGCGGCTTCCTGCGACAGCAGCCGCTTGCGGCGGGCCAGCGCGCAGAGCAGGTACAGCGGGAGCGAGAAGACCTCCAGCGCCACGAACATGACCAGCAGGTCGTTCGCGGTCACGAAGAGCATCATGCCGCCGACGGCGAACAGCGCCAGCGGGTAGACCTCGGTCGCGCCGGACTCCTTGGCCGCCTGCTTGCGGTCCAGGTCCGAGCCGACCGTGATCGCCGCCTGGGCCACGAACGGGCCGCCGTTCTCCAGCGTCCGCTCACCGAACAGCAGCAGCGAGACGATGGCCAGCACCAGGATCGCGCCCTGCAGGAACAGGCCCGCCTGGTCGATCGAGATCGCCCGCTCCGCGGTCTGCGCGTTGGCATCGGTCACGTGCGGTGCGCGCAGCACCACGGCGACCAGCGAGCCGACCAGGGCCAGCAGACCCAGCACCAGCTGCACGGCGTTGCGGGCCACCCGCGGCACGAACGCCTCCACGAGCACCCCGACGCACGCCGCGGCGAGCAGGATCAGCATCGGCGCCAGTGCGGCGTAGTTCAGCTCCGGCAGCTTGAGGACAAAATCTTCGCCCATGGTCACTTTCCTGCTTCCACAGTGGAGGTGGCGGGCGCCGGGTCGGCCCGCTCCGGGGTGACCACGTCCGACAGGGTGTACTCCACCGCCGGGTTGATCACGTCGAGCACCGGCTTGGGGTAGAAGCCCAGCACGATCAGCAGCACGATCAGGGGCGCCACCACGATGCCCTCACGCAGCGACAGGTCGCGCTTCATCGGCGCGAGGTCGTGCAGCACGGGGTTGGTGTTGCCCTGGGTGGTGCGCTGGATCATCCACAGCACGTACGCCGCGGCGAGGATGATGCCGACCGTCGCGATGACCGCCACCGTCTTGTTCACCGTGAACGTCCCGATGAGCACCAGGAACTCGCTGACGAACGGGGCCAGGCCCGGCAGCGCCAGCGAGGCCATGCCCGCGATGAAGAAGACGCCCGCCAGCAGCGGCAGCAGCTTGCCCGCACCGCCGAAGTCGGTCACCAGGGTGCTGCCGCGGCGCGCCACGAACATGCCCACGACCAGGAACAGCAGGCCGGTGGCGAGACCGTGGTTGACCATGTACAGCACCGCGCCGGAGCCGGCCTGGTAGGTGAAGGCGAAGATGCCGACGCCGATGAAGCCGAAGTGCGCGATGGAGGTGTAGCTGACCAGGCGCTTGAGGTCCTTCTGGCCGATCGCCACGAGCGCCGCGTAGATGATGCCGATCAGCGACAGCCCGATCGCCCACGGCGCGAACCAGCGCGACGCCTCCGGGAACAGCGGGAGGCAGTAGCGCAGGATGCCGAAGGTGCCGACCTTGTCCATCACGCCGACCAGCAGCGCGGCGGCGCCGGCCGGAGCCGCCCCACCAGCGTCGGGCAGCCAGGTGTGGAACGGGAAGAACGGCGCCTTGATGGCGAACGCGACGAAGAAGCCGAGGAACAGCCACCGCTGCACGGTGGTGGTGAACTCGACGTTGGTCAGCGTCTGCCAGTCGAAGGTGTGGCCGCCGTACACCCACATGCCGATGACCGCGGCCAGCATCAGCAGACCGCCGACCAGCGAGTAGAGGAAGAACTTCACCGCGGCGTACTGGCGCTGCTTGGCCGGCACGTCGGTGCCGAACGAGCCGATGATGAAGTACATCGGCACCAGCATGACCTCGAAGAAGAGGTAGAACAGCAGCACGTCGGCGGAGGTGAAGGTGCCGATCATGGTGCCTTCGAGCGCCAGCAGCAGGGCGAAGTACGCCGGGACGCTGCGCTTGCTCTTCTCCGCGTCGTGCCAGCTGGCCAGGATCACCAGCGGCACCAGCAGCGCGATCAGCGCGATCATCACCAGCGCGATGCCGTCGACGGCGAAGCTGAACTTCGCGCCCCACGCCGGAATCCAGGTGTAGGACTCCTGCAGCTGCATCCGCGGGCCGTTGGGCTTGTACGCGACCCAGGCCGCGACGCCCACCGCCAGCACCACGATCGACCAGATCAGCGCCAGCCGCTTGGCCAGCTCCGGCTTGGCGCGCGGGACGAACGCGACCGTCAGCGCGCCGACGAGCGGCACGAGGGTCAGGAGTGACAGGTATTTCATCGTTATCCCATCCAGCCGAGCTGCACCGCGACGAAGGCGCCGAGCACCAGCACCCCGCCGAGAAGCATCGAGAGCGCGTACGACCGCACGAAGCCGGTCTGGAGTCGGCGCAGCCTGCCCGAGCCCCCGCCGACCAGCGCGGCGAGCCCGTTGACGAGTCCGTCGACGCCCTTGTTGTCGACGAAGACCAGCGCCCGGGTCAGCCACTTGCCCGGCTTCTCGAACACGGCCTCGTTGAAGGCGTCGGTGTAGAGGTTGTTGCGGGCGGCGGTGACCACCGGTCCGGCCGGCTGCGGCGCGAGCGCCGTGCCCTTGTTGAACAGCGCGTACGCCAGGCCCGCACCGGCCACCGTCAGCGCCAGGCTGAGCACGGTGATGGTGGTGTGACTGAGCGTCGTCGGGTGCTCCTCGACCCGCGCGCCCAGCACGGGGGTGAGCCACTCCGCGACCGGCGAGGCCATGAGCCAACCGGCGAAGATCGAGCCGAGCGCCAGGAAGATGAGCGGGATCGTCATCACCAGCGGGGACTCGTGCGGGTGCTGGTCGACCGAGCCCTCCTTGGCGGTGGTCCAGCGCTTCGGGCCGTGGAAGGTGAGGATGAACAGGCGGGTCATGTAGAACGCGGTCAGACCCGCACCGATCAGCGCCGCCAGGCCGAAGAGCCAGCCGGTCCAGCCGGGGCGCGCGAACGCGGCCACGATGATCGGCTCCTTGGTGAAGAAGCCGCTCAGCGGCGGGATACCGATGATCGCCAGCCAGCCCATCATGAACGTGAGCCAGGTGATCTTCATGTACTTCCACAGCCCGCCGAAGCGGCGGATGTCCACCTGGTCGTTCATGCCGTGCATGACCGAACCGGCGCCGAGGAACATGTTGGCCTTGAAGAAGCCGTGCGCCAGCAGGTGGATGATGGCCAGCGCGTACGCGCCGCCGCCCAGCCCGACGCCGAGGAACATGTAGCCGATCTGCGACACGGTCGACCAGGCCAGCACGCGCTTGATGTCGTCCTTGGCCGAGCCGATGACGCAGCCCAGCAGCAGGGTGAGCGCGCCGACGCTGACCACGACCGTCTGCAGCGTCAGGTTCGCGGAGAAGATCGGGTTGGAGCGGGCGATCAGGTAGACACCGGCGGTCACCATCGTCGCGGCGTGGATCAGGGCCGAGACCGGGGTCGGGCCCTCCATCGCGTCGGGCAACCACGCCTGCAGCGGGAACTGGCCGGACTTGCCGCACGCGCCGAGCAGCAGCAGCAGGCCGAGCACGAGCACCGTGGTGCTCGGCAGCAGGCCGGCGTTGCTGAACACGACGTCGTAATTGACCGAGCCGAGCTGCGCGAACATCAGGAAGATGCCGAGCACCAGACCCGCGTCACCGATGCGGTTCATGATGAACGCCTTCTTGCCGGCGGTGGCCGCGGACGGCCGGCCGTACCAGAAGGAGATCAGCAGGTAGGACGCGAGACCCACGCCTTCCCAGCCGAAGTAGAGCATCACGTAGTTGTTGCCGAGCACCAGCAGCAGCATCGCCGCGATGAACAGGTTGAAGTATCCGAAGAAGCGGCGGCGGCCCTCGTCGTGGGCCATGTAGCCGGTCGCGTACACGTGGATCAGGAAACCCACGCCCGTGATCAGCAGGACGAAGCAGGCGGTCAGCGGGTCGAACAGGAAACCGAAGTCGACCTGCAGGTTCCCGACCGGGATGAAGCTGTAGAGCTCCTGCTGCACCGCCCGGTTGGGCAGGTCGCGCAGTTCGAAGAACATCCCCGCGCCCAGCAGGAAGGAGAACAGCACCGACGCGCAGCCGAGCCAGTGTCCCCACTTGTCGGCCCAGCGCCCGGTCACCAGCAGGATCAGCGCGCTGACGGCCGGGACGGCGATCAGGAGCCACATGTAGGACAGCAGGCCAGTGGCAGAGGCGAAGACGACAGGCGCCGGTGCCCCTTCGGCGAGCATCAGAGTTGGTTGCATCTCCGCCTCAGTACTTCAGCAGGTTCGCGTCGTCGACGCTCGCCGAGCGTCGCGTGCGGAAGATCGACATGATGATGGCCAGACCGACGACAACCTCGGCTGCCGCGACCACCATCGAGAAGAACGCCATGACCTGGCCGTCCAGCGTCCCGTTCATCCGGGCGAAGGTGACCAGTGCGAGGTTCGCGGCGTTGAGCATCAGCTCGACGCACATGAACAGCACGATGGCGTTGCGGCGGATCAGCACGCCGACGGCGCCGATGCTGAACAGCACAGCCGACAGCACGATGTAGTACATGGGGGTCATCGCTTCACTTCCCCTCGGTGTGCTTGTTGGCGATCTCCGCCGAGGTGAGCTCGCGCGTCGGCAGGATCGGCGAGATGCTCCGCTCGGCGGGGGTGCCGTCCGGCAGCTTCGCCGGGGTGGCCACCGAGGTGGAGTTCGCGAAGACACCCGGGCCGGGCTTGGGGCCGGGGTAGTTGCCCGGCTCGAAGCGCGCCTTCATCGCCGCGACCTGACCGACCCGCTCGCCCTTGGCGCGCTCGCGGTGGGCCAGCAGCATCGCGCCGACCGCCGCGGTGATGAGCAGCGCGGAGGTGACCTCGAAGACGTAGACGTACCGGGTGAACAGCAGCGAGGCGATGCCCTGCACGTTGCCGTTGGCGTTGGCCAGCTCCAGGCCGACCACCGGCATGTCCCGGGTGGCCTGGTAGACGCCGGTGCCGAGCAGGCCGGCCAGGCCGAGGCCGAGCAGGACCGCGACGACCTTCTGCCCGCGCAGCGTCTCGATCACCGAGTCGGACGCGTCGCGCCCGACCAGCATCAGCACGAACAGGAAGAGCATCATGATCGCGCCGGTGTAGACGATGATCTGCACCATGCCGATGAACGGCCCGGCCTGCACGATGTAGAAGACGCCCAGGCTGAGCATGGTCAGCACCAGCCACAGCGCGGAGTGCACCGCGTTGCGCGCGGCCACCATGCCCAGCGCGCCGATGACCGCGAGCGGGGCCAGCAGGAAGAAGACCCACTTCTCCCCGCCGGACACCTGGCCCGCCGTCTCGGCCGCCGCGGCGAGCACCTGAGTCGAAAGGGTCATCGGGTCTCAGCTCCCGCCGACGTCCCCGGGTTGGCCGGAGCCCCCAGGTAGTAGTCCTTCTCGGTGTCGCCGAGCCGCATCGGGTGCGGCGGCTGCTCCATGCCGGGCAGCAGCGGCGCGAGCAGCTGCTCCTTCGTGAAGATCAGATCCTGCCGGTTGTCCCGGGCCAGCTCGTACTCGTTGCTCATGGTGAGCGAACGGGTCGGGCAGGCCTCGATGCACAGGCCGCAGAAGATGCACCGGGCGTAGTTGATCTGGTAGTTGGCCGCGTACCGCTCACCGGGCGAGAAGCGCTCGGTGTCGGTGTTGTCGCCGCCCTCGACGAAGATCGCGTCCGCCGGGCAGGCCCAGGCGCACAGCTCGCAGCCGATGCACTTCTCCAGGCCGTCCGGGTAGCGGTTGAGGATGTGCCGGCCGTGGTAACGCGGGGCCGTCGGGTCCGGCTTCTCCGGGTAGTGCGTGGTGACGGTCTTCTTGAACATGTGAGAGAACGTCACGCCGAAGCCTTTGACGGCATCCGTCATCGAACCCACGTCACACCTCCTTGTATACGTCGTCGGTGGCGGGCACGGTCTCGCGCTCGGCGGTCAGCCGCTTGGCGCGCGGGCTCACCGGCACCTGCAGGTCCATCGGCGGCAGCGGGAAGCTGCCCTCAGGACGCCGGGCCACCTGCTCCTCGACGGGCAGGGCCGGCTCCTCCTTCTTCTGCGGCCACAGCAGGGCCAGCAGCAGGATCACGACCAGCGGCACGGCCACGAACCAGACCTTGGTCCAGCCGTCCATCTGCTGCTTCTGCATGGTCTTGATGAAGGCCAGGGCCAGGATCCACACCAGGTTGACCGGGATGAGGACCTTCCAGCCGAAGCGCATGAACTGGTCGTAGCGCAGCCGGGGCAGCGTGCCCCGCAGCCAGATGAAGACGAACAGCAGCAGCAGCACCTTGATGGTGAACCACAGCAGCGGCCACCAGCCCGAGTTGATGCCCGGCCAGAAGCTCTCGAACGAGGTCGGCGCGCGCCAGCCGCCCAGGAACAGGGTGGCGCACAGACCGGAGACGGTCACCATGTTGATGTACTCGGCCAGGAAGAACAGCGCGAACTTCAGCGACGAGTACTCGGTGTGGAAACCGCCGACCAGCTCCGACTCGGCCTCGGGGAGGTCGAACGGGGCCCGGTTGGTCTCGCCGACCGCCGAGATCGCGTAGATGACGAAGCTCGGCAGCAGCAGCAGGAAGAACCAGCTCGGCGCGGTGAACTCGAACCCGCCCAGCTTGACCGGCGCGCCCTGCGCCTGCGCGTTGACGATCTCCGAGGTGCTCATCGTGCCCGCGGTCATGAAGACGGCCACGAACGACAGGCCCATCGCGACCTCGTACGAGATCAGCTGGGCGCTGGAGCGCAGGCCGCCGAGCAGCGGGTAGGTCGAGCCCGAGGCCCAGCCGCCCAGCACGATGCCGTAGATGCCCATGCCGGAGCAGGCCAGCACCAGCAGCACCGCCACCGAGATGTCGGTCAGCTGCAGCGGCGTGCGCACGCCGAACATCGACACGAACGGGCCGAACGGCATGATCGAGAACGCGGTGAACGCGCACACGGTCGAGATCACCGGCGCCAGGAAGAAGACCACCTTGTCCGCCTTGAGCGGCATGATGTCTTCCTTGAACGCCAGCTTCAGACCATCGGCCAGCGACTGCAGCAGACCGAAGGGACCGTGCCGGTTCGGGCCGGGACGCACCTGCATCCGGGCCACCACGCGGCGCTCGTACCAGATGGTGAACAGGGTCATCACCACGAGGAAGACGAAGACGCCGACCACCTTGATGAGGACGATCCACCACGGGTCATGCCCGAAGTCGACCAGCGTCGGATCGCCGGTCGCCGGGTCCTCGGCGAGGAACCCGATGGGGGCGAGGATCATTTGCTTCCTCCGCTCACGGTCACGACCGCACCCGGGTTCGCGCCGAGCGTGCGGCGCAGCGTGGAACCCGGCGAGTTGGTCGGCACCCAGACGACGTCATCGGAGATCTCGGTGACGGCGGCCGGCAGGGTGATCGCACCCCGCGCGGTCCCGACGGTCACCGGGTCGCCGTCGGCGACACCCAGCGCGGTGGCGCGGGCCTTCGACAGGCGCACCACCGGCGGGCGCGCGGTGCCGGCCAGCACCTCGTCGCCGTCGGTGAGGCTGCCCAGGTCGATCAGCTGCGCCCAGCTGGCCAGGATCGCCTCGTTCTGCTTGAGCGCGGGCGCGGCCGCGCCCACCTCGGCCGGCGCGGCCGGGCGCTGGGCGCCGGTCGCGGGCAGGCTGCCCAGCTCGCGGCGCACCGTGAGCACGTCGCCGGTGCCCAGCGTGACGCCCAGGCGGGCGGCCAGCGCGTCGAGCACCCGGGCGTCGGTCAGCTTCGCACCCGTGTTCGGGGTGTCCAGCGCCTGCTCGTAGGTGCGCAGGCGGCCCTCCCAGTTCACGTACGAGCCAGCCTTCTCGGCCGGCGCGGCGACCGGGAACACCAC
Organism: Catellatospora chokoriensis; assembly: GCF_011297315.1. Classification (NCBI taxonomy): domain Bacteria; kingdom Bacillati; phylum Actinomycetota; class Actinomycetes; order Micromonosporales; family Micromonosporaceae; genus Catellatospora; species Catellatospora chokoriensis. The sequence continues at coordinate 51,372 of NZ_JAAOTI010000010.1, read as the reverse complement.
GTTCGCGCGCCGGGACACGGCGCTCATCCGCAGCTCCAGCGAGACCAGGAAGCCGACCTTGTCCAGTGCCTCCTCAGCGGCCTTCGGGTCGCTCAGGTCGGCCGGGTCGACGCCCGCCACGACCAGCGCACCCAGCTTGCCGGAGGCGGCCGCGGCCAGGATCGCGTCGGTGTCCCGGCCGGTCTGGCTCGGGATCACGCCCGCCGCGACGCCCCAGGCCGCCGACAGCTCCGCCCGCGCCGCCGCGTCGGCGACCGAGCGGCCACCCGGCAGCAGCGTGGGCAGGCAGCCCGCGTCGACCGCGCCGCGGTCACCCGCGCGCCGCGGCACCCAGGCCAGCTTCGCGCCGGTGCGCGCGGCCAGGCTCGCCGCCGCGGAGAAGCCGCCGCGGACCGTGGCCAGGCGCTCGCCGACCAGCACGATCGTGCCGGGCTCGACGCCCTCCAGGTTGGACAGCACCGCCGGCTCCTGGCCGGGCACGCACTGGGCCAGCGTCGCGCCGGCCTTCTCCGCGCCGCGGGTCAGGAACGGGGCCACCGAGGTGACCTTGAGCTTGCCCTTGGCCGCCGCCTTGCGCAGGCGGAGCAGGATGATCGGGCTCTCCTCCTCCGGCTCGAAGCCGACCAGCACCACGTGCTTGGCCTGCTCCAGGTCGGTGTAGGTGACCGACTGCTCGCCGACGACCGACGAGGCCAGGAACTCGGCCTCCTCCGCCGACAGCGGGCGGGCCCGGAAGTCGATGTCGTTGCTGCCCAGCACGATGCGGCTGAACTTCGCGTACGCGTACGCGTCCTCGACGGTCAGCCGGCCGCCGGTCAGCACGCCGACGCCGTACGCGCCGTCCCGCGCCGCCCGCAGGCCCTCGGCGGCCACGGTGATCGCCTCGGTCCACGAGGCCTCGCGCAGCTCGCCGGTCTCCTTGTCGCGCACCAGCGGGGTGGTGAGCCGGTCGAAGGCGGTGGCGTAGCGGAAGCCCCACCGGCCCTTGTCGCAGTTCCACTCCTCGTTGACCTGCGGGTCGTTACCGGCCAGCCGGCGCAGCACCTTGCCGCGGCGGTGGTCGGTGCGCATGTCGCAGCCCGACGCGCAGTGCTCGCACTTGCTCGGCGAGGAGACCAGGTCGAACGGCCGGGCGCGGAAGCGGTACTGCTCGCTGGTGAGCGCGCCGACCGGGCAGATCTGGATCGTGTTGCCCGAGAAGTACGAGTTGAACGGGACGTCGCCCGACTCCGGGTCGTCCTGGTCGTAGGCCAGCTCGTCGATCGTGCCGTGCTCGTGCGAGTGCCCGAACGAGGCGTCGCGGTAGATGCCGATCTGCTCGGCCGACGACCGGTCCATCAGGTCGATGAACTTGTCGCCCGCGATCTCGTCGGAGAACCGGGTGCAGCGCTGGCAGAGCACGCAGCGCTCGCGGTCCAGCAGCACCTGCGAGGAGATGTTGATCGGCTTCTCGTACTCGCGCTTGTGCTCGTGGAAGCGCGACTCCGGCCGGCCGACCTGCATGGCCTGGTTCTGCAGCGGGCACTCGCCGCCCTTGTCGCACATGGGGCAGTCCAGCGGGTGGTTGATGAGCAGCAGCTCCATCACACCCTCCTGCGCCTTGCGGGCGACCTCGGAGGTCAGCTGCGTGCGCACCACCATGCCGTCGGCCACCGTCTGGGTGCACGAGGCGACCGGCTTGCGCTGGCCCTCCACGTCCACCAGGCACTGGCGGCAGGCGCCGGCCGGGGCGAGCAGCGGGTGGTCGCAGAACCGCGGGATGTCGATGCCCAGCCGCTCGGCGGTGCGGATGACCAGCTCGCCCTTGGGCGCGGTCACCTCGATGCCGTCGATCGTGAGCGTGACGGTGTCGGTGTGCTTCTGTACTTCCTGGCTCATTGTCAGTGCGCTCCTGCCAGGGCGTGGGCGCTGAGCTTCGGCGCCTTGCGACCCTCGATGTAGTCCAGGTAGTCCTGCTTGAAGTACTGCAGGGAGGAGGTCACCGGGCTGGTCGCGCCGTCGCCGAGACCGCAGAAGGAACGGCCCAGGATGTTGGCAGCGGTGTCCAGCAGGGTGTCCAGGTCCTCGAGCGTGCCCTCGCCGGAGAGGATGCGCCGGTAGACCCGCACCATCCAGTAGTTGCCCTCACGGCACGGGGTGCACTTGCCGCACGACTCGTGGTGGTAGAACTCCAGCCACCGGTAGGTCGCGTAGACCGGGCAGTCCTGGTCGCTGAAGAGCTGGACGGCGGTGGTGCCGAGGATGGAACCGGCCGCGGCCACGGACTCGAAGTCCATCGCGGTGTCGATGTGGTCGCCGGTCAGCAGCGGCGTCGACGAACCACCCGGGGTCCAGAAGCGCAGCTGGTGGCCGTCCTGCATGCCGCCGGCCAGCTCGATCAGCTCGCGCAGCGTGATGCCCATCGAGCACTCGTACTGGCCCGGGTTCTTCACCCGGCCGGACAGCGAGTAGATCATCGGGCCGGACGACTTCTCCGTGCCCATCGTCTTCCACCAGGCGGCCCCGCCCAGCACGATGTACGGCACGCTGGCGATGGTGCCCACGTTGTTGACGACGGTGGGGCTGGCGTAGAGGCCGTGCGTCGCCGGGAACGGCGGGCGCAGCCGCGGCTGGCCGCGGAAGCCCTCCAGCGAGTCCAGCAGCGCCGTCTCCTCGCCGCAGATGTACGCGCCCGCGCCGGAATGCACCACCAGGTCGAGGTCGTACCCGCTGCCCAGGATGTTCTTGCCGAGGTAGCCGGCCTTGTAGGCCTCGGCCACCGCGTGGCGCAGCCGCCGCGCGGCGTGCACCGCCTCACCGCGGATGTAGATGTAGGCGCGGTTGGCGCGGATCGCGTACGAGGCGATGATGACGCCCTCGACCAGCGAGTGCGGGTCGTGCGCCATCAGCGGCAGGTCCTTGCAGGTGCCCGGCTCGCCCTCGTCGGCGTTGACGACCAGGTAGTGCGGCTTGCCGTCGTTCTGCGGGATGAAGCCCCACTTGAGCCCGGTCGGGAAGCCCGCGCCGCCGCGACCGCGCAGGCCGGAGTCCTTGATCAGGGCGATCAGGTCGTCCGGGTGCACGGCCAGCGCCTTGCGCAGGGCGGCGTAACCGTCCAGGCGCTCGTAGACGTCGAGGCGCCAGGCGTCGGGGGACAGCCAGCGCTTGGTGAGGACCGGGGTGAGCTTGGCCAGGGTGGCCGCGCTGGGCGTGCTCACTTCGCCGCCTCCTTCGAGGGAGTCGGGATGGGCGTGTTGATGTCGAAACCGGCCGGGCTGATCCCGTGCTGTTGCGCCAGACGCACGCCGCGCAGCGTCGAGTCGCCCGCCGGGCCGTCGGCGACCGCGCCCTCGCGCTCGTCGGCGAAGCCCGCCAGCTGCAACGCCGTCTCCTTCAACGAGCACAGCCGGGCGCCGCGGGACGGCATCGGCCGCTGCCCGGACTTGAGCTTGCCGACCACGTCAAGCGCGCTGGCCGGGGTCACGTTGTCGAAGAAGTCGTAGTTGACGGTGAGCACCGGGCCGTAGTCGCACGCGGCGAGGCACTCGGCGTGCTCCAGCGTGATCTTGCCGTCCTCGGTGGTCTCGTCGTGGCCGACGCCCAGGGTCTCCGACAGCGTGTCGTAGACCTCCTGCCCGCCGAGCACGTTGCACAGGGTGTTGGTGCAGACGCTGACCAGGTACTCGCCGGTCGGGCGGCGCTTGTACATGGTGTAGAAGGTCGCGACCGCGCCGACCTGGGCCTTGGTCAGGTTGAGCTGCTCGGCGCAGAACGCGACCCCGGCCGGGGACACGTAGCCCTCGACCGACTGGACCAGGTGCAGCATCGGCAGCAGTGCCGAGCGCTCCTTGCCCTCCGGGAAGCGCGCGACGATCTCACGCGCCAGCTCCCGGGTCTTCTCGTCGAACACGTCCACCGACTTCTGCGGCGCTGTCATCGGTCACACCCACCCATCACCGGGTCGAGGCTGGCCCCGCCCGCGATCACATCTGCCAGCAGGCCACCCTCGGCCATGGCCGGGATTGCCTGCAGGTTCACGAAGCTCGGCTCCCGCATGTGCACCCGGAACGGCCGGGTGCCCCCATCCGAGATCACGTGCGCGCCCAGCTCGCCGCGCGGACCCTCGATCGGCACGTACACCTGGCCGGCCGGGACCCGGAAGCCCTCGGTGACCAGCTTGAAGTGGTGGATCAGGGACTCCATGGACTGGCCCATGATGTGCGCGACGTGCTCCAGCGAGTTGCCCAGGCCGTCGTTGCCGAGCGCGAGCTGCGCGGGCCAGGCGATCTTCCGGTCCTCGACCATGACCGGGCCGGGCTTGAGCCGGTCCAGCGCCTGCTCGATGATCTTCAGCGACTCCCGGATCTCGGCCAGGCGCACCAGGTAACGCGCGAACACGTCGCCCTCGGGCTGGGTCGGCACCTCGAAGTCGTAGGTCTCGTAACCGCAGTACGGCATGGTCTTGCGCAGGTCCCAGGCCAGGCCCGAGCTGCGCAGCACCGGGCCGGTGACGCCGAGCGCCACGCAGCCGGTCACGTCCAGCACCGCGACGCCCTTGGTGCGCGCGGTCCAGATCGGCTGGCCGGACAGCAGGTCCTCGTACTCCTTGAGCCGCTTGGGCATGAAGTCGAGGAACTCGCGGATCTTCACGATCGCCGTGTCCGGCACGTCCTGCGACACGCCGCCCGGGCGCACGTAGGCCATGTTCATCCGCAGACCGGTGATCATCTCGAAGATGTCGAGGATGAACTCACGCTCGCGGAAGCCGTAGATCATCATCGACAGCGCGCCGAGCTCCATGCCGGTGGTCGCCAGCCACACCAGGTGCGAGGAGATCCGGTTGAGCTCCATCATCAGCACGCGGATGGTGTTGGCGCGCTCGGTGACCTGGTCCTCGATGCCCAGCAGCTTCTCCACCGCGAGGCTGTACGCCGTCTCGTTGAAGATCGGGGCGAGGTAGTCCATCCGGGTCACGAACGTGGAGCCCTGCGTCCAGGTGCGGTACTCCATGTTCTTCTCGATGCCCGTGTGCAGGTAGCCGACGACGAGGCGGGCCTCGGTGACGGTCTCGCCCTCCATCTCCAGCACCAGGCGCAGCACGCCGTGCGTGGACGGGTGCTGGGGACCCATGTTGACGACGATGCGCTCGTCGTGCAGCGGGTCGACGCCCGAGACGATGCTGTCCCAGTCGCCGCCGGTGACCGTGAAGACCTTGCCCTCGGTCGTCTCGCGCTCCTGCGCGTAACCAGCGTTGCTCATCGGTATGCCCTCCGGCTGTCGGGCGGCGGGATCTCGGCGCCCTTGTACTCGACCGGCACGCCGCCCAGCGGGTAGTCCTTGCGCTGCGGGTGGCCGTCCCAGTCGTCCGGCATGAGGATGCGGGTCAGGTTCGGGTGGCCGTCGAAGATCACGCCGAACATGTCGTACGCCTCGCGCTCCTGCCAGTCCGCGGTCGGGTAGACCGTGGTCACACTGGGCAGGTGCGGGTCGGCCGCGGTGACCGCGCACTCCAGGCGGATGCGGCGGCGGTAGGTCATCGAGGTGAGGTGGTACACCACGTGCAGGCGGCGCTCCTCGGCGATGTAGTCCACGCCGGACACCGACGAGCACAGCTCGTAGCGCAGCGACAGGTCGTCGCGCAGGATCTGGCACACCTCGGCGATCTTCGCCGGGACGATGTGCAGGGTCAGCTCCCCGCGGTCGATGACGACCCGCTCGATCGCGTCGGAGAAGCCCGGGTAGGCCTCCTCCAGCGCGTCGACGACCTCGTCGTACCAGCCGCCGTACGGCCGCTGCGCGTCGAGCTGCACCGGCCGCTTGCGGACCAGGCCGCCCATGCCGGAGGTGTCACCGGTGCCGGTGACGCCAAAGAGTCCTTCAGGCTGAGTGGCGCTCATGCTGCCACCTCGCTTCGCTCGCCGGCAGCCTGAGCGCCTGCGCACTGCAACATGGTTCGCTCGCTCCGCTCACTCACCGGTGGTTCCCCCGCTCCATCCACTTCGTGATCCGCAGCTGCTCCTCGCGGCCCTCGGCGACGGCCTGCTCCCACTCGGCGCGCAGCGCCTTGTTGTAGCGGTAGCTCGACGGCATCGCACCCGGGGCGACCACGGGCTTGCCCTCGCGGGCCTCCTTGGCGGCCAGCATCTTGCGGCCGCCGGCGCCCAGCGGCTCAGCGAGGATCTTGTCGTGCAGCTTGAGGATCGCGTCGAGCAGCATCTCCGGCCGCGGCGGGCAGCCCGGCAGGTACATGTCTACGGGCACGATGTGGTCCACACCCTGCACGATCGCGTAGTTGTTGAACATGCCGCCCGACGAGGCGCAGACGCCCATCGACAGCACCCACTTGGGGTCGGGCATCTGGTCGTAGATCTGGCGCAGCACCGGGGCCATCTTCTGGCTCACCCGGCCGGCCACGATCATCAGGTCGGCCTGGCGGGGCGACGCCCGGAAGACCTCCATGCCGAAGCGGCCCGAGTCGAATCGGGCCGCACCGGTGGCCATCATCTCGATGGCGCAGCAGGCCAGGCCGAAGGTGGCCGGCCAGAAGCTGGCCTTACGGGTCCAGTTGACGAGCCCCTGAACGGTGGTGAGCAGCACCCCGGAGGGGAGCTTCTCTTCGAGTCCCATGTCAGTCCCAATCCAGGCCACCGCGACGCCACACATAGGCGTACGCGATGAACACCGTGCCGATGAACAGAAGCATCTCGACGAAGACGAACCACCCCTGGAAGTTGTCGAAGGTGACGGCCCAGGGGTAGAGGAAGATGATCTCGATGTCGAAGACGATGAAGAGCATCGCGGTCAAGTAGAACTTGATCGGGAAGCGCCCGCCGCCGATCGGCTGCGGGGTCGGCTCGATGCCGCACTCGTAGGCGTCGAGCTTCGCCTTGTTGAAGCGGCGGGGTCCGATGAAGGGCGCGGCCGTGACCGAGAAAAGCCCGAAGGCCGCGGCCAGCGCGAAGAGCCCAACGATGGGCACGTACGCGGAGAGCGACACCTGCCTACGTCCTTTCTTCCCGGTTGATTAGTGTTTCGCCTGCTTGCAGCTCGGATTATGATCCTCGCCCCGCGGCCCGCTACACCGCGGGTGCCACGCGGGACATGGCATTGATGATCCGGTCCATGGAGTCGCCGCCCCGCGGATCGGTGAGGTTCGCCAGCAGCTTGAGCACGAACCGCATGAGCGTGGGATGCGGCATCCCGTGCTTCGTCGCCACCTTCATGATCTGCGGATTGCCGATCAGCTTCACGAAGATCCCGCCGATTCGGTAATAACCGCCGAATCGGCGCTTGAGCTCGCTCGCGTACGCCTGCAGCGCCAGCTCCCGGGCCGGGCCCGCCGGGCGGGCCAGGGCCTGGATCAGGACCTCGGCGGCCAGCTGGCCGGACTCCATCGCGTACGCGATGCCCTCGCCGTTGAAGGGGTTGACCATGCCGCCCGAGTCGCCCACCAGCATCATGCCCCGCGTGTAGTGGGGCGTGCGGTTGAACCCCATCGGCAGGGCCGCGCCGAGGATCTTGCCGTCGGCGTTGGCCTCGGTCAGACCCCACTCCTCGGGGGTGCTGCCGATCCAGTCGGTGAGCATGGTGCGGTAGTTCGTCGCCTGGTAGGCCTTGGAGGAGTTCAGCACGCCCAGGCCGACGTTGACCCGGCCGTCGCCGAGCCCGAAGATCCAGCCGTAGCCGGGCAGCTGCGCGGCGCCGGCCTCGCGGCTGCGCAGTTCGAGCCAGGACTCCAGGTAGTCGTCGTTGGCCTTGACCGGACAGTGGTAGTAGCGGCGCACCGCGACGCCCATCGGCCGGTCCTCGCGCTTGGCCATGCCCAGCGCGAGGGCGAACCGGCCGGACACGCCGTCGGCGGCCACCACGAGGTGCGAGCGCAGCGTCTTGTCGCCGTCGGGCGTGCGCACTTCGACGCCGACCACGCGGCCGTCGGTGTCCAGCACCGGGCCGGTGACGTTGTGGCCGGTGCGCAGGTCGGCACCTGCGGCGACGGCGCGCTGGGCGAGCATGTCGTCGAAGTCCATGCGCGTGCGCACCAGGCCGAAGTCGGGGAAGCTCGCCAGGTCGGGCCAGTCCAGCTCCAGCCGGACGCCGCCGCCGATGACCCGCAGGCCCTTGTTGTGCAGCCAGCCGGCCTCGGGGCTCACGTCGACGCCCATGTCGATCAGCTGCTTGACCGCGCGCGGGGTCAGTCCGTCGCCGCAGACCTTCTCCCGCGGGAACTCGGTCTTCTCCAGCAGCAGCACCTTCGCACCATGCTTGGCAAGGTGATAGGCGGCGGCGGAGCCACCGGGACCGGCTCCAACGACGATCACATCCGCATCGACATCGGTCGGTGTCATGCTCACCTCCACCTCGGCCTTAACGCTCGTTCGGGGCTCGTGAAAGTCTTCACAAGCAAGTCCGGCGAGCAGTCTAGAACTGCGTCAAGGACCCGTAGTGGTTAGGTGAACCTAACTGCACATTCGGCCCGGCCGCGCTCCCAGAGCGCGAGCAGGACCGAGGCGAGCCGGACCGACCGCGGCGGCGTCAGGGCGGGCCGGGCTGGGGGTCCGGGGTCGGCTCAGGAGCCCCGTCGGGATCCGGGTCCGGGGGCACGCCGGGATCCGGGGCGGGCGGCGGCACGGGATGCGTCGCCCGGCGGGCGGCCGACCTGCGCCGGGCCGCCTCCTCCAGCTCGGCGACGCGCACCGGCGGCTCGCCGTAACCGCCGCCGAGGACGCCGATGACCGCGCTCTCGTCGTACCGCATGGTTCGATCCTGCGGCGGCGGGGCGCGCCGTGTCCGGCGAACGCGTGGATCAGGCGGGCTTGACGGCCCGGTGCAGCGCCACGATCCCGCCGGTCAGGTTGCGGTACTTCACCTGGGCCCAGGAGTTCTCACCAATGATCTTCGCGAACTCGTTCTGGTTGGGCCAGGCCCGGATGGACTCGGCGAGGTAGACGTACGCCTCGGGGTTGCTGGAGACCTTGCGGGCCACCGCGGGCAGCGAGCGCATCAGGTACTGCAGGTACACCGTGCGGAACGCGCCGTTCACGGGGTGCGAGAACTCGCAGATCACCAGGCGGCCGCCCGGCTTGGTGACCCGGGCCAGCTCGCGCAGCGCGGCCGGGGTGTTCGCCACGTTGCGGATGACGAACGACGTGGTCACCGCGTCGAAGGTGTGATCGGGGAACGGCAGCGCGAGCGCGTCGCCGGCGACCAGCGGCACGTGCGGCCGGTCGCGGCGGCCCACCGCCAGCATGCCCAGGGACAGGTCGACGCCGACCACGTACGCGCCCGAGCGGGCCAGCTCCTCGGTGGAGACACCGGTGCCCGCGCCCAGGTCGAGCACCTTCTCGCCGCGCTTGAGGCCCAGCGCGGCCCGGGTGGCGCGGCGCCAGCCCTTGTCCTGGCCGAACGACAGCACGGAGTTGGTCTTGTCGTACTTCTCCGCGACGCCGTCGAACATGGCGGCGATCTCGTACGGCTCTTTATCCAGGTCTGCGCGGCTCACAGCGCCACTCTGCCAAACGCGGTCCGGGCGCGCTGCGGCGGCCGCCACACTGCGCTAGCGGATCACCTGTGTGGCGTCCATGTCGTAACCGTCGCCGTCGCCGTCGTCATCGTCGCGACCGGCGCGCATGCGCCACAGGTACACCGCGCCGCCCAGCCCGACCAGGCCGAGCAGCACGATGCCGAAGCCGACCAGCATCAGCCCGCTCAGCGTGGCGCTGCCGGACGCCGGCGGCTCCGACGGCTCGGCCACGGCCGGTTCCGTCGACTCCTCGGCGGACGGTTCCTCCGTGGCCTCAGGCGTCTCGCTCGGCGTCGCCGAGGGCTCGGGCGACGGCGACGCGGAGGCCGACGGCTTCGAGGACGGCTTGGGCGACGTGCTCGGCATCGGCTTGGTGACGCCGTTGAGCACGATGTTCGTCGCGTTGTTCGACTTCTTCGAATCGCACCCGCAGCTCACGCTGACCGCACCGGGAGCGGTGATCTTGCGGTCGACCCGCAGGTCGAGGTCGCGGTTGACGAACTCGCCGGGCTTGAGGGTGAGGGCAGCCCGCCAATCGGCCCCGAGCTGGCAGCGCGCCGTGGTGCGGGCGACGTTGAACACGCAGTTCGTCGCGCCGTTCGCCCGGACGATCACCGAACCCGCCGGAGCCCGGTAGGACACCGTCACCGGCTTCGCCCCGATCGGGTCCGGGCCCCTGTTGGCGAGGCCGATCGGCACGCTCACGATCTGCCCGACGTCGCCCTCGCGGCCGTCCGCCGACTGCACCGCGAGATCCGATCCGGCGGCCCACGCGGGAGAAGCGGCGAGCCCGAGCCCCGCCAGCAGTGCCGTCAGCACCGCCGCGAGCCTGATCACGTGCCGTTCCATCGCCGTCCTCCCACGAATCGCCAACCCTGGACGGTAACCGCGAATCCAGGGGGCGGCCCATAGGCCGATCAGTCACGCACTGCGTGGGATTGATCACGAGTTCGGGTCAGAAAGTGGGATACGGCCGCACTTTCTGACCCGAAACGGCGATCTTGCCGCCGGTCAGCGAGCGTCGACCAGCGGGAGCTGCTTGCCGACGCCGCCGCCGGCAATGGCGATGGAGGAGAAGTGCGAGGTGACCCGCTCGTCGGTGGGGTCGTCGGCGGGGGTCCAGTGGACCTGCAGGTGCCGGTAGAGCGTGTCGCGCTGCGCCGGGATGCGGCCCGCGGTGCGGATGAGCTGGACCAGGTCGTGCAGGTTGGAGCGGTGCTTGGCGCCCGCCGAGGAGATGACGTTCTCCTCCAGCATGATCGAGCCCAGGTCGTCCACGCCCATGTGCAGCGCGACCTGGCCCACGTCCTTGCCGGTGGTCAGCCAGGACGCCTGCAGGTGCGCCACGTTGTCGAAGAAGAGCCGGGCCACCGCGATCAGGCGCAGGTACTCCAGCGAGGTCGCCTGCGTGCGCCCCTTGAGGTGGTTGTTCTCGGGCTGGTAGGTCCACGGGATGAAGGCCCGGAAGCCCCCGGTGCGGTCCTGCACGTCGCGGATCATGGTGAGGTGCTCGATGCGCTCGGCGTTGGTCTCGCCGGTGCCCATCATCATGGTCGCGGTGGACTCGACGCCGTGCCGGTGCGCCACCTCCATGACCTCCAGCCAGCGCGCGCCCGACTCCTTGAGCGGGGCGATCGCCTTGCGCGGGCGGTCGGGCAGCATCTCCGCGCCGGCCCCCGCGATGGAGTCGAGCCCGGCCGCCTTGATGCGGACCACGGCCTCCTCGATGGAGACGCCGGAGACCTTGGCCATGTGCAGGATCTCGCTGGGCCCGATCGAGTGGATCATGAGCTGCGGGTACGCCTGCTTCACCGAGGCGAACAGCGTCTCGTAGTAGTCCACGCCGTACTCGGGGTGGTGGCCGCCCTGCAGCATCACCTGGGTCGCGCCGAGCTCGACCGCCTCACCGCAGCGGCGCAGGATCTCGGCGGTGTCGTGGGTCCAGCCCTCGCTGTGCTTGGGGGCCCGGTAGAAGGCGCAGAACTTGCACGCCGTCACGCAGACGTTGGTGTAGTTGATGTTGCGATCGATCAGGTACGTGACGACGCCGTCCGGGTAGCGGCGACGGCGCACCGCGTCCGCGGCCTCACCGAGCGCGTGGAACGGCGCGTCGGTGTACAGCAGCAGCGCCTCCTCGGAGCTGATCCGGCCGCCGTCCGCGGCCCGCTGCACGATGCTGTCGATCTCCCGGTTCGCAGTCACGCCCCCGAGACTATCGGGTCGCCGCCGTGCCGGATGTGGCTGGTCCGTCACAGGCCCCGTCGTCCCCGGCCGTGACCGGGGATGACGGGCCGCACACCACCACCGCAGGCGTTGCGCGATCGCCCTCGCGGCCACGACTCATGCGTCTGTTGCGCATGGTCTGATCCGGAAACGACAGCTTTGCCCGTCACGCGTCGAAGTCGAGCACCAGCTCCTCGCTCGTGGGGCTCGACTGGCACGTCAGCACGTATCCCGCGGCCAGTTCGTCGGGCTCCAGCGCCCAGTTCGCGGCCATCTGCACCGCGCCGGAGACCACCTTCGCGCGGCAGGTCGAGCAGACCCCTCCCTTGCACGCGTACGGCAGCTCGCCGCGGTGGCGCAGCGCGGCGTCCAGCACCCGCTCGGAGCGGTCCATGGTGAAGTCGGTCGACCGTCCGTCCAGGACGATGGAGACCTCCACGTCGCCGCCCGCCACGTCGACGACCGGGGGCGCGACCTCCTCGGCGTGGAACAGCTCGACGTGCACCTTGCCGGTCGCGTCCACCGCGGCCAGCGCCTCACGGGCCGCGCGCACCACGCCCAGCGGGCCGCACAGGAACCACTCCTGCACCTGCGCCAGCTCGAACTCCTTGAGCAGCGCGGTCACCCGGTCCGCATCCAGCCGGCCGGAGAGCAGCTCGCTGGGCTGCATCTCCCGCGACAGCACGTGCACCAGCTGCAGGCGCCCGGGGAAGCGGTCCTTCAGGTCGGCCAGCACGTCGGCGAACATCACCTCGGCGCCGCTGCGGTTGCCGCAGAGCACCGCGAAGGTGCTGCCCGGCTCGGTCTCCAGCGCCGCCGACACCAGCGACAGCACCGGCGTGATCCCCGACCCCGCCACGATCGCGCCGTAGCGGCGGGTGCGGGCCGGGTCCAGCTCGGTGGTGAAGCGGCCCAGCGGCGGCAGCACCGGCAGCGTCTCGCCCGCCGCGAGTGCCTGTGCCCGGGTCGAGAAGACCCCGCCCGGCACCCGCTTCACGCCGATCGTCAGCGTGCCCCGCTCACGCAGCTGCGCGGGCGTCGAGCAGATGGAGTACGAGCGGCGCAGCTCGTCGTCCAGGCGTACGGTGACGTGCTGTCCCGGCCGGAAGGCGAACGCCTGCCGCAGCTCGGCGGGGACCGCGAAGGTCAGCGCCACCGCGGACGGGGTCAGCTGCTCCACCGCGGTGACGGTCAGCTCGTGGAAAGTCGTGCTCACAGCGGCGTGCTCACAGTTTCTTGATCGCGTTGAAGGGTTCCAGGCAGGAGCGGCAGCTCCACAGGCTCTGGCAGGGCGTCGAGGCGTACCGGCTGATCTGCAGCACCGGCGTGGGCTGCCCGCCGTGCGCGTGCGCGCAGCGCGGGCAGGCCGGCGTGCCGGACGCCCCCGGCGCCGCGATACCGGTGCGCTCCAGCGCCGCCCAGCCCGACTCGGTGATCATGTCGGTGGACCAGGCCGGGCTGAGCACGGTCCTGACCTCGACGTCGGCGAACCCGGCCCCGGCCAGCGCGGCCCGGATGTCGTCACGGATCGCGTCCATCGCCGGGCAGCCGGAGTACGTCGGCGTGATCGTCACGACCACCCGGCCGTCCTCGGCCGTCTCGGCCCCGCGCACGATGCCCAGCTCGCCGATGGTCACCACGCGCAGCTCCGGATCGGGCACCGCACCGGCGATCTCCGCGATCTCCGTCCGCGTCGTCGTCATCACGGCCGCCCTCCCGCGCCGAGGCTGCTCACCACTGCGCTCCGGGGTGTGCCCGGTGCAGCGACTGCATCTCGGCCAGCAGATAGCTCAGGTGCTCGGTGTGCCGCCCGGCACGGCCGCCGTCGGGCCGCCAGCGGTCGGCGGGCCTGGTCAGCCCCGCCTCGGCCAGCACCGGCTCGACGATCGCCAGCCAGCGGTCGCGGATGCCCTCGGTCAGCTCGTGGCCGTACGGCCAGAGCCCGTCCACGGCCTCCTCCACCCGGCGGTGCGACTGCTCGGTGCCGCCGCCCAGCCGCAGCATCCACTGCGTGGCGTGGTCGAGGTGGTAGGTCGACTCCTTGACCGCCTTCGCCCCGATGCCCGCCGCCTGCTCGTCGGCGCCCGCCGCGAGGTCGGTGTAGCGCAGCAGCTGCGCCGCCGACAGCATGAGCAGCCAGGTCATCGTCCAGCCGAAGTCCAGGTCGCCGCGGGCCGGCCCGAGCGGCAGTTCGGCCAGCAGGCAGTTGCGGAACCCGTGGTCGTCCCGCCGGTAGGCCAGCTCGTCCTCGTCGCCCGCGGTGGCCAGCAGCATCCGGGCCGCGCCGAGCTGGTCGAGGGCGATGTTGGCCAGCGCCACGTCCTCCTCCAGCGTGGGCGCGCGCGACACCCACTCGGCCAGCCGCTGCGCCGCGATCAGGGCGTCGTCCCCAAGGGCCAGCAGCTCGACGCCAGTGTGCTCGGCAAGCTCGCTCACGCCCGCTCCTCGCTTCGCTCGTCACCGGCGGGCACCGCGCCCATCGTTCGCTCGCTGCGCTCGCTCACAGGTGGGCCACCCCCTCGGGCAGCTCGTAGAACGTCGGGTGCCGGTAGATCTTGTCGGCGGCCGGGTCGAAGAAGGAGTCCTTCTCGTCCGGGCTCGACGCGGTGATCTCCGTGGCGGGCACCACCCAGATGGAGACGCCCTCCTGGCGGCGGGTGTAGAGGTCACGCGCGTGGCGCAGGGCCATGTCCGCGTCCGGCGCGTGCAGGCTGCCGGCGTGGGTGTGGGACAGCCCGCGCCGAGGCCGGACGAACACCTCCCACAGAGGAACGTCGCTGGTCACGCCCACTCCTCGCTTCGCTCGTCGCGGGCGGTCGCCGCGCTCATGGTTCGCTCGCTGCGCTCGCTCACGCCACTGCCTTCCTGTTCTTAGCCGCGTATGCCGCGGCCGCCTCGCGCACCCAGGCGCCGTCCTCGTGCGCCCGGTTGCGGTGCGCCAGCCGCTGGCGGTTGCAGGGGCCGTCGCCCTTGACCACGCGCATCAGCTCGTCGAAATCGGGCGAGGTGTAGTCGTAGTGGCCGCGCTCCTCGTTCCACTTCAGGTCCGGGTCGGGCAGCGTCAGGCCGAGGATCTCCGCCTGCGGCACGCACATGTCGACGAAGCGCTGGCGCAGCTCGTCGTTGGAGAAGCGCTTGACCTTCCACGCCATCGACTGCGCGGAGTGCGTGGAGTCCGCGTCCGGCGGGCCGAACATCGCCAGCGACGGGTACCACCACCGGTCCACCGCGTCCTGCGCCATGGCCCGCTGCTCCGGCGTGCCCTGCGCCAGCACGTACAGCGACTGGTAGCCCTGGCGCTGGTGGAAGGACTCCTCCTTGCACACCCGGATCATGGCGCGCGCGTACGGTCCGTACGAGCAGCGGCACAGCGGCACCTGGTTCACGATCGCGGCCCCGTCCACCAGCCAGCCGATCGCGCCCACGTCGGCCCAGCCGAGCGTGGGGTAGTTGAAGATCGAGCTGTACTTCTGCTTACCAGTCAGCAGCGCCGTGTCGAGTTCCTGGCGGCTGACGCCGAGCGTCTCGGCGGCGGCGTAGAGGTAGAGCCCATGCCCGGCCTCGTCCTGCACCTTGGCCAGCAGGATCGCCTTGCGCCGCAGCGAGGGGGCGCGGCTGATCCAGTTGCCCTCGGGCTGCATGCCGATGATCTCGGAGTGCGCGTGCTGGGCGATCTGACGGATCAGCCCCGCCCGGTACGCGTCGGGCATGGCGTCGCGCGGCTCGATCTTCTGATCGGCGGCGATCACCGCGTCGAACGACGCCTCGCCGTCCAGCGCCCGCTCGGCGGCCTCACGCAGCGCGGCCTCGGCCTCCTCGACCTCGCCGAGCAGCCTCTCCGCGCCAGCAACCCCTGGCATACCGGTCTCCATGCGGCCAGTGTTACAGCTTTGCGCGTATCGGCGCAACAACTGTCACAACCAGCCGCCCCGCGGCCGCCCCGCCGTGACCTGCATCACTGCCGGCACTCGGAATGAGCGTGAGCAAGACTCGGAAATGGCAGCCCCCGCAGGTACGACCTACCGTTGCTGCCAATCCGGGACCACCCCATACCCGGGCGACCCACGACAATGCCGTCAACGGGAGCACCCCCATATGCGCCGCCGCACACCTCTCACCGCCGCGACGACCGCGCTCGGCGTACTGGTCCTCGCGCTGGTGGCCCCTACCGCCGCCACGGCCCTCACCGGCTCGCAGAATGTCCAGGTGAGCGCAGAAGCCGCGGGCACCCCGCCGACCCCGGCCCCGACCGCCGTGCCCGGCGCGGTCCCCCAGGCCGCCGCCGCGCCCGTCCCGAACACGAAAGCCGCGTCGCCGACCGCCGACGCCGCGAGCCGGCACGCCGCCTCGCGGGCGGCGGACCGGCCGACCCGCTCGCTCACCGCGGGCCGGGTCAACCTGGCCTTCACCGGCGACTTCATCGGCTACGCCATGCTCGACCGGCGTACCGGCGAGATCGTCGCGTCCCGCAACGCCACGCAGACCAGCAGCACCGAGTCGATGATCAAGGTGTGGCTGGTCGCCGACCACCTGCGCCGCGCCGCCGAGTCCGCGCAGACGGTGACCCCGCAGGAGCTGGCCCAGGCCAGTGCCGCGATCAGGCACTCCGATGACGGCGCCGCGCAGGCCCTCTACCTGGCCGGCGGCGGCAACGAGGTCGTGCAGCGGATGATCGACATCTGCGGACTGACCGAGACCACACTGTTCGACCAGTGGTGGAGCCGCACCCAGATGTCGCCCCGGGACGCGGTCCGGCTGGCGCAGTGCGTCGCCGACGGCACGGCGGCCGGCCCGTCGTGGACCTCGTGGGTGCTCTCCGAGATGCGCCAGGTCACCGGTTCCACCGCCCCCGCGGAGCAGTTCGCGACGACGGGCGGCGGCCGGTGGGGCATCATCGACGGCGTACCCGACACCCTCGCTCGCACCCTCGCCATCAAGAACGGCTGGACGGCCATCGGCGCCGACGGCAACTGGCACCTGAACTGCCTCGCCATCAGCGACGACTGGATCATGAACGTGATGACCCGCTACCCCGTCGAGAACGGCCTGCAGTACGGGGCCGACGTGTGCGCCGACGTGGCGCGACAGCTGGTGACGCCACCGGCGACCTGACCTTCCGGCGGACCACCCCTCCGCGCCCCGCTACCCCCGGAGCTCCCCCTCATGACAGAGCTGTTCACCCGTCGCCGCGCCCTGCTGACCGGCGCCGCTGGACTGGCCGCGCTGGCCGGCGGCGGTTTCTGGCTGGCCGGTCGCGGCAGCGGCGACCCTGCCGTCGCCGCCAGCTGGCAGGATCCCGCCGCGTCGCCCAGCGCCGCCGCGAGCCCGGAGTCCGCGGTCGCGCGCAGCATGCCGGTCCAGCCCGGCCCGCCGGGCGTGGAGCAGGGCGCCGTGGACGTGCTGGCCGCCCCCAACCCGGGGGCATTGGTCAGCGTGCAGACCAGCGCCTGGTGGAGCTGGGCGCTGATGGACCGGAAGACCGGCAAGATCGTCGGTTCGTCGAACTTCAACCAGACCAACATGACCGCCTCGATGATCAAGGCGTGGCTGGCCGCGGACTACCTGCGCCGCGCGGCCGAGGCCGGGCAGACCCCGAGCACGACGCGGATGAACGAGATCCGCACGATGATCCGCGACAGCGCCAACGGCCCCGCCTCCACGCTGTACGAGGAGCTGGGCCGCTCGGCGACGATCGCGCGCCTGATCGACGTCTGCGGGCTGACCGACTCCAAGGCGGGCGACGGCTGGAGCACCACCCGGCTGTCCGCCCGCGACACCTGCCGCATCGCGCACGCCATCGGCAGCGGCAAGGCGGCCGGGCCCACGTGGACCAGCTACCTCGTCGGCGAGATGCGGGCGGTGCGCGGCACCGGCAACTTCGGCATCCGCAAGGCGTTCCCGGCCGCGGAGCAGTCCCGCATCGCCATCAAGAACGGCTGGGTCGACCGCCAGGCCACCAAGGAGTGGAACGTCAACTGCATGGCCCTGGGCGACGACTGGACCATGGCCGTGCTGACGCGGTTCCCGCTGAGCACCGCCTGGACGCACGGCGGCGAGATCGCCAAGTCCGTCGCCACCCAGCTGCGCACCAAGACCGAGCTGGTCTGAGCTACAACTCCATGAACTCCGGGCCGCCCTCGGGCAGGGCCGGGGCCCGGCCCGCCAGCGCGGCCCGGCGGGCGAACTCGCGCAGGCCGTTGATCTGCCGGCCGCCCAGCGAGAAGTCCAGCACGCGGAAGTACGAGGCGAGCGTGGCGGCGTCGAAGGGCTCCCAGCGGGCCGCCGACGCGGCGACCTCGTCCAGGTTGTCCACGCACAGGTCGCGCGAGCGCAGGAACGCCTGGTGCACGTCCTTGACCAGGCCGGGGTGCGCGGCGGCGAAATCGCGCCGGACCGCCCACACCGCGAACACCATCGGCAGGCCGGTCCACTCGCGCCACGCCTGGCCCAGGTCGGTGACGGCGAGCCCGCGCTTGGGCGCCTCGAACAGCGCACGCAGCGCCGTGTCGCCGATGAGCACGGCCGCGTCGGCCTCCAGCAGCATCTGCGTCAGGTCGGGCGGGCAGGTGAAGTAGTCGGGGCGCGCGCCGTAGCGCTCCAGCAGCAGCATCTGCGCCAGCAGCACGCTGGTGCGCGAGGTGCTGCCCAGCGCGACCTTCGTGCCGTCGAGCTCGTCCAGCGGCTTGGTGGAGACGACGTTGACCGACAGCACCGGGCCGTCCGAGCCGACCGCGAGGTCGGGCAGCAGCAGCAGCTCGTCCGCATGGCGCAGGTATTCCACCAGCGAGATCGGACCGATGTCCAGGTCGCCGGCGACGAGCGCCTCGCTGAGCCGGTCGGGCGTGTCCTTGTGCAACTCGACGTCGATCAGGGCGCCTGAGCGCATCAGTCCCCAGTAGATCGGGAGACAGTTCAGGAACTGGATGTGCCCTACCCGGGGACGCTGCACCGCGTTCATGATCAGGGAGCCTACCTGCCGCGGGCGACGGTTCGGGCGATGCCCGCGGAAGGTGTGACCTGTGAGGCTCGCCGGTCAGTCCACCGGCACCGCACGTATCTGACAGGTGACGCGCCGTGCGTCGGCGGGCACCTCCTGGCGCTTGCTCACCTTATACGGCTCCAGCAGCCCGGCCATCTGGTGGGTGAGCGCGGTCAGCTCGTCGGCGGTGATGACGATGCCGAACTCGCTCATCAGCGCGGCGTCGAACCACTGCGTCGTCTCCTCGTGCGAACGCGACAGCCAGCGCCGCACGCGTTCGTCGCCCTGGGCCAGGAAGACCCCGGCCACGGCGCTCTCGGCCGCGCGGGCGTCGGAGCCACCGTCCGGCCCGATCTCCAGTGACCAGCCGCGGGTGCGGGCCCGCCACACCCGTTCCCGGCCGTCGCCCCTGCTCGGCGCATCCTCGATCAGCCCCGCCTTGGCCAGCGCCCGAAGGTGGTAGCTGGTCGCGCTGGGGGACAGACCGACCATCTCCGCGCACTCGGTGGCCGTCGCGTCCTCACCGGTGGCGGAGAGATGATCCATGATCGCAATACGGGCTGGGTGCGCCAGCGCCCGCATCACCGACGGGTCGGTGATCTTCAGCAGTCCCTCGGAGCTCACCGGTAAAGAAAATCACGTGACCGCCCGTCGATGACAGCTACCATGGTCGGTCGATTGCGAAGGGCACTGCCGACAGCGCTTATCTTCGAGCGCAGCGCCGGGCGGCCGATCTTTCTCACCCGAGAGGACGGCCATGACCGCCGTAACTCCGACCGCCCACGAGACCCCCGCCGCACCGACCGCCGACGAGCTGACCGCCGAACGCGCCCACCTCACCACCTCGCGCGCCGCGTTGAAGGCCATGCGCGAGCGGGCCGAGCAGCTGTTCACCGTCGGCGACCAGGTCGCCGGCGACGCGTACACCGCCGAGCAGCTGGGCCGGCAGATGGCGCAGCGCATCAAGGAACTGTCCGACGACCCCGCCGTGCCGCTGTTCTTCGGCAAACTGACCATGGCCACCGCCGGCGGGGAACCGTCGGCGGGCCGCCGTCCAGCAGCCCCGCCGGGCCGGGCCGCCGGCGAGGCCGAGCGCTGGCACATCGGCCGCCGCCACGTCTCCGACGCCGTCGGCGAGCCGCTGGTGCTCGACTGGCGCGCGCCCATGTCGCGCCGGTTCTACCAGGCCAGCGCCCGCGACCCGCAGGATGTGGCGGTGCGCCGACGGTTCGGCTGGTCGCCCGCCGCGGCCGGTGGCAGCACGGTGCTGACCAGCTTCGAGGACGAGCACCTCGACCACGGCCAGGAGCTGGGCACCGGCAGCGCCATCCTCACCGCCGAGATCGAACGCCCCCGCGTCGGCCCGATGCGCGACATCGTCGCGACCATCCAGCCCGAGCAGGACGAACTGGTCCGCGCCGACCTGGAGGACACCATCTGCGTACAGGGCGCGCCCGGCACCGGCAAGACCGCGGTCGGCCTGCACCGCGCCGCGTACCTGGTCTACCTGCACCGCGAGCGGCTGCGCCGGTCCGGCGTGCTGATCATCGGGCCGAACCGGGCGTTCCTGCACTACATCTCCGCGGTGCTGCCCGCGCTCGGCGAGCTGGAGGTGTCCCAGGCGACCGTGGCCGAACTGCTCGACCAGCTGCCGGTGCGCGCCGAGGACGGCGTCGCGGCCGCCACCCTCAAGCACGACCAGCGCATGGCACAGGTGCTGCACCGCGCGCTGTGGGCCCGGATCGCCCGACCCACCGGCCCGATCACCGTCTCGGACGGCTCCTACCGCTGGCGCGTCGACGAGGGCGTGCTGCGCCGGGTCGTCGACGAGGTGCGCCGCGAGCAGCCGCCGTACGCGCTGGGCCGGGAGCGGGTGCGCGCCCGCGTGGTGGGGCTGCTGCAGCGGCAGTCCGAGGCCCGCCGCGGCGACTCCCCGCCGGACTCCTGGCTGCGCAAGATGGGCAAGGTCAAGGCCGTGGCGGAGCTGCTGGACCACTGCTGGCCCGCGGTCACCCCGCAGCAGCTGCTGGCCGACCTCTACACCGACGCCGAGGCGCGCGGCCGCGCGGCCGACGGGCTGCTGACCCCCGAGGAGCAGGAGCTGCTGCACTGGGCCAAGCCGCCGCGCAGCCTGCGCAGCGCGCCGTGGACCGCGGCCGACGCGGTGCTCGCCGACGAGGTCGCCGGCCTGCTCGACCGGCCGGCGGGCTTCGGGCACATCGTCATCGACGAGGCGCAGGACCTGTCCCCGATGCAGGCGCGGGCGCTGGCCCGGCGCACCGGCCACGGCTCGCTGACCGTGCTCGGCGACCTCGCCCAGGGCACCACCCCGTGGGCCGCCCGCGACTGGCGCGACCTGCTCGGCCACCTGGGCCGCCCTGACGGCCGCATCGTGCCGCTGAGCACCGGCTTCCGGGTCCCCGCCGCGGTCGTGGCACTGGCCAACCGGCTGCTGCCCGCCCTCGACGTGGCGGTGCCGCCGGCCCGCTCGCTGCGCCGCGACGGCTCGCTGGAGATCACCGAGTCCGCCGACGTGGTCGCCGCGGCTCGGACCGCGCTGACCCGCGAGGGCTCGGTCGGCGTCATCGCCGCCGACGCGGCGGCGCGCGCGGTGCTCGACGCCCTGCTCGCGGCCGGCCTCGAACCGTCCGACCTGGACGGCGACGGCCGCCTCACCGTCGTGCCCGCGACGATGGTCAAGGGCCTGGAGTACGACCACGTGATCGTCTGCGAACCCGCCGCCATCGTCGCCGCCGAGCCCCGCGGCCTGCATCGCCTCTACGTCGCCCTCACCCGCGCCGTCACCAGCCTCATCGTCCTGCACACCGAACCCCTCCCGGAACCCCTGCGCGCCTGACGACAGACAAGTGCCCCGCACGATCGACCGTGCGGGGCACTCGTCATCACGTCATGCGGCCGCTAAGCGGGGCGAGGACTGGCCTCCCATGGCTTGTCCATGGCCTCCAGCCTGCCGACATGCGCCCGGTGCTGCCGGGCGGCGGCGACATGTCCATCTGCTTCAGCGCTCTCCGCCCAGCCACGGACCTGGGCGATGTACTCCTCGTGATCAGCACGCATGAACGCATGAAGCGCCGCGATGTGCTCATCCACGGTCATTGCTCGACCTCCAGCCTCTCGTCAAGCTTGCCCAGCTCGTATTGGTCATCCCCTACTCGCCCACGACGAAATTCCAGTCCAATCTCATACTGCTTGATCATTTCGCGATCGCGGTGCATGCGTGCGACCAGTTCGATGCGCGCGAACTCGTCTTTCACGCGGTTCTCGTCCAAGCCATCACCTCCCCAGGAACAGCGCAAGCCTAGCGACTTCATCGACCAGGTGGTCCGCTCCGCGCGTTAGGGACCCGCCCTGTTTCCGATAGCGGACTGACGGCGGGCGTGGTCCGATAGGTCGATGGGTGAGCTTTCTGTCAGCCGTCGGGGGCTGCTGGGTGGATTGACCGCCACCGCCGCGCTGGGCGCACTGTCGGCATGCGACGCCGACCCCGTCGTGGAGGCGCCGAAACCCTCTCCCGGCCCGCTGGACCCCGGCGACTGGGACAGCGTGCGGCACCAGTTCCTGCTGGACACGGCCAAGGCGCAGTTCGCCGCGTTCGTGTTCGCCAGTCCGCCGGCCGACGTGCGGTCGGCGATCGCAAGGCACCGCGAGGGCCTGGACCGGGACACGGTCGGCTACCTGCACGCCCAGGAGGAGAACGCGCGGCAGCGGCTGCACCTGGCGGCCGGCAAGTACCTCGGCGGGTCCGGCGACCAGGTGTACTTCACCGACTCGACCACGATGGGGCTCGGCCTGCTCTACGGCGGGATCGCGCTGCGGCCCGGCGACGAGGTGCTGACCACCGAGCACGACTTCTACTCCACGCACGAGTCGCTGCGGCTGCGCGCGGCCCGCGACGGCGTGACGGTGCGCAAGGTGCGGCTGTTCGCCGAGCCCGCCACGGCGAGCGCCGACCAGATCGCGCAGACCCTTGCCAAGTCGCTCACCCCGGCCACCCGGGTGGTCGCGGTGACCTGGGTGCACTCCAGCACCGGGTTGCGGATGCCGATCCGGGCGATCGCCGACGCACTCGCCGCGCACAACCGTGACCTGCCCCCGGACCGCCGGGCGCTACTGTGCGTGGACGGCGTGCACGGCTTCGGCGCGGTCGACGCGAGCGCCGTCGACCTGGGCTGCGACTTCCTCGTCTCGGGATGCCACAAGTGGCTGTTCGGGCCGCGTGGCACGGGCCTGGTCTGGGGCCGCCCCGACGCCTGGGCCAGGTTCCGGCCCGCCATCCCCACGTTCGAGCAGGCCGGTTTCGCGCACTGGCTGGGTTTCGACCCGGCGCTGCCCGCGCCGTCGGCGTCGCCGGGCGGCTATCACAACTTCGAGCACCAGTGGGCGGTGGAGCAGGCGTTCGACTTCCACGCCGCGCTGACCCGCAGCCGTGTCGCGCGGCGCACCACCGAGCTGGCGACCCGGCTCAAGGAAGGCCTGTCCGGGATCGACGGCGTCAAGGTGATCACGCCGAAGGCTCCCGAACTGAGCGCGGGACTGGTCTGCTGCGAGCTGAAGTCGATGAGCCCGGCGGCAGCGGTGTCCATGCTGGCGGCCAAGGACATCATCACCAGCACCACCCCGTACAACCCGTCCTACCTGCGGTTCGGGACGAGCATCGTCACGAACGAGGCGGACGTGGACCGGGCGGTCGCGGCGGTACGCGAGATCAGTTGACCCGCACGGGGACGACGATCGGGCCGAACTCGCCCGCGATGACCCGGACCCGGGCGCGGTAGTGCCGCGCGAGCAGCTCCTCGGTCAGCACCTGCGCGGGCGGGCCGTCGGCGGCGATCCGGCCCTCGGCCAGCAGCACCAGCCGGTCGGCGTACTCGCCAGCCACGGACAGGTCGTGCATGGTGGCCAGCACGGTCAGCGCGCGTTCCCGGCGCAGCCGGTCGACCAGCTCCAGCACCTCCTGCTGGTGGCCGATGTCCAGGGCCGAGGTGGGCTCGTCGAGCAGCAGCAGCGGCGCACCTTGGGCCAGCGCACGGGCCAGGAACACCCGCTGGCGCTCGCCGCCGGACAGCGTCTCCAGCTCGCGCCCGGTGAAGCGGCGCAGTTCGAGGGAGTCGAGCACCTGCTCCACGATGGACAGATCCTGCGCCGACTCGCGGCCCAGCGGGGCGATGTAGGGCGTGCGCCCGAGCAGCACGTAGTCCAGGACCCGCATGCCGGGCGGCACCACGGGCTGCTGGGCGACCGTGGCGACCAGCTGGGCGCGGCGACGGCGCGGCAGCGCGCCGGTCGGCGTACCGTCGATGATGATCTTTCCGTGGCTCGGCACCGCGCCGCCCACGGCCCGCAGCAGGGTCGACTTGCCCGCGCCGTTGGGACCGATCACGGTGACCCACTCGCCGGAGGCCACGGTCAGGTCCACGCCGTGCAGGACCGCGGCGTCGCCCAGCCGCACCCGGAGGCCCTCGACGGCCAGCATCAGACGCTCACCCGCCGGGTCGTACGCAGCACCAGGATGAAGAACGGCGCGCCGAAGAACGCCGTGACCACCCCGATCGGCAGCTCGCCCGGGGCGATCAATGTGCGCGCGGCGAGATCCGCCAGGGCCAGGAAAGCCGCGCCGAACAGCAGCGACAGCGGCAGGATCGACCGGTACGAGCCGCCGGCCAGCAGCCGCACCACGTGCGGCACGATGATGCCGACGAAGCCGATCAGGCCGGACACGGCGACCGCGGCGGCGGTGCCCAGCGAGGCCGCGGCCAGCAGGATCATCCGGGACCGCTGCGGGTGCAGGCCCAGGCTCGCCGCCTCGGTGTCGCCGACGCTGAGCACGTCGAGCTCCCGGCGCAGGGCCAGCACCACGATCGTGGTGACCACCGCGTACGGCAGCAGCAGCGTCACCTCGTGCCAGCCGTTGGTGGCCAGCCGCCCGAGCAGCCAGGAGTACACCTCACGGATGGTGTCGACGTTGCGTTGCAGCAGGTAGGTCTGGATCGCGGCGAGGAAACTCGACACGGCCACCCCGGCCAGGATCAGCGTCGCCGACGAGCGGTCCCGGCCACCGGCCACCCCGAGCAGGTAGGTGACCACGACCGCGATCCCGGCCCCGGCGAACGCGGCCAGCGGCAGGAACGGTCCGGCCCGGAACGCGATCGCCATGGTCGCGCCGAGCCCGGCGCCCGCGGCGACGCCCAGCAGGTAGGGGTCGGCCAGCGGGTTGCGGAAGACGCCCTGGTAGCAGCCGCCGGCCAGGGACAGCATCGCGCCGACCAGCAGGCCCAGCACCACCCGCGGCAGCCGCAGCTCGGTGATGATGGCGATCTCGCGCTCGTTCAGCCCCGACGGCAGGTCCACGCCGGGGATCAGGTTGAGCAGTTCCGCCGCGACCGAGCCGGGCGGCAGCGTCACCGGGCCCAGGGCGACCCCGGCGACGAGCGCGACCAGCACGGCCCCGAACCCGGCGGCGAGCCACCCGGGACGCAGCCGTGCCGGTCGCAGCGTCGTCACGTCAGGCCGGGACCTTGTTCGCGGCGTCGACGATCGCCCGGATCAGGTCGACGACACGCGGGCCCCAGCGCGAGGCGATGTCGTCGTCCAGCGCGATGACCTGGCCCTTGCTGACGGCGGTCATCCCGGCCCAGCCGGCCCGCGCCTGCACCGCGGCCAGGTCCTGCTTGCAGCACTTGGTGTCGGCCAGGAAGATCAGGTCGGGGTTCGACTTGACCAGCGACTCGGCGGTGAGCTGCGGGTATCCGCTGCCCTTGGTGTCGGCGGCGTCGGCCACGTTCTTCAGGCCGGCCAGCTCGAACAGCGAGCCGATGAAGGTCTTCGAGGTCACCGAGTACAGCGTCGGGTCCAGCTCGTAGTAGTAGGACAGCGGCGTCGCGCGCTTCGGCAGGTCCTTGACCAGCTTGGCGATGTCGTCCTTCGTCTGCCCGGCGAGCGCGGTGGCCTCGGCCTTGTGCCCGGTCAGCTCACCCAGCTCGGCGAGCTGCTGGTAGGTGTCCTCCAGGGTGACCGCGGCCGGGGCCACGTACACCGGGATCTTCAGGGTGGTCAGCTGAGCCACCACGTTGTTGCTGTCGGTGCTGAGCACGACCAGGTCGGGGCTCTTGGCCGCGACGGCCTCGGCGTTGGGCTGGAAGCCGGACAGCTCGGTCTTCGGCGCGTTCGCCGGGAAGTTCGAGTTGTCGTCGACGGCCACGACCTGGCCGCCGGCGCCGATCGCGAAGAGCATCTCGGTGGTGGTCGGCGACAGCGACACGATCTTCACCGGCTGCGCGGGCAGGGTCACCGAGCCGACGGTCACCGGGTACGCCGCGGCGGCGCCGGACGGGGCAGGGGTCGCCGGATCGTTGGTCGCGCAGGCCGCGAGCGCGGCCACGAGGCCGGCGGCGGCGAGCACGCCGACGGCGCGGCGGGACAGGAAACGGGTACGCACTGATCCTCCTATCGGTCGAGGCAGGTCCTTCGCCGACAGGGCCCGATCAGGTGGGGCAGCCCGGTCCGCGAGACGCCCTTCCTCGAGAGCGTTGTTCGCGACTGCCGCAGGCGACCTGGCTCGCCCACCCGAGAACGGGTGGGATCACAGTTGCGGGACAGCGCCGGGTTCGCACCGGCTTCGCTGCGGGACAGTCAGGCGACACGCTAATACACACCCGGGCCGATGCTCGCGACGCGGAGTGGAGGATGTGCGCAGGCTCATCACGCCTGGGTCTTGTGAACCTCTTCGACGGCGGCGGGCGCGTCTTCGGCGGGCTCGGTCTCGCCGGCCAGGGCGGCGCGCAGCCGGTCCTTCTCGGCCTTGCGGCGGTCCACCGCGCTCTCGACCTGGGCGGTCACGTCGTCACGGAGGTTGCGCAGGAGGAACCAGCTAGCCGCGGCCGAGACCAGAATCGCGATCATCAGCTTGAGCAGCAGGCTCAGGTTCGGCACGAACCACAGGGCGGCGAAGACGGCCAGGAAGAGGACCAGCCTGGCGAGCGTGTACTTGACAGCAGGACTCACCGGTCCAGGGTAGCCGCCGAAGCCGCCGGTGCTCGGTCAGCCCCGCTCGGGCAGCGGGTCAGCCCCGGTCGGCGACCGCCAGCCCGAGGTGCCAGAGCACCGCGTACACCACCGTGGTGACCAGCGCGCCCAGCCCGCCGGACACCAGCGGCGGGAAACCGGACGCGACGCCCACGGCGAGCACACCCAGCACCACCGCGAGCAGGCCGGCGGCCGGGGCCACCGCGATCCGCCCGCGATGGGCCGCCGCCGCCTTGAACTGCTCCACGAAGATGATCGCCGGGAAGATCACCGCGAGCCAGCCGGTGAGGTCGCCGAACTCGCCCATGCCCAGCAGCGCGAACAGGCCGTCGAAGGCGACCATGCCGAGCACGCTGATGACGTACCCGGCCAGCGCGTAGGCCACCAGGTCGGTCAGCGAGACGATGCGCCCGGACGCGTCACGCCGCGGGCCCTTGCGCTGCTCGTCGGCCGGGCTGGAGTCGGCCACCCGTCAGGCCCAGACCTGCTGCGGCTCGCTGCGCCGCTCGGCCATGCTGACCGGCGCGCCGTACTCCTTGACGACCTGGTAGCGGGTGTCCCGCTCGACCGGGGTGAACCCCGCGTCCCAGATCAGGTGGAGCAGGTCGTCACGGTGCATGGTGTTCGGGGTGCCGTAGGAGTCGGCGTCGTGCGTGATCTTGTATTCGACGACCGAGCCGTCGAGGTCGTCCACGCCGAAGTTCAGCGACAGCTGGGCCAGCGACAGGCCGTGCATGACCCAGAAGCACTTGATGTGGTCGAAGTTGTCCAGCATCAGCCGGGACACCGCGAACGTCTTCAGCGACTCGGCCGGGCTCGCCATCTTGGTCTGCGCCTGGATCCGGTTGCGGATCTTGCCGTCCGCGCTGTCGTGGAAGTCGTGCTGGTAGCGCAGCGGAATGAAGACGGTGAAGCCGCCGGTCTCGTCCTGCAGCTCGCGCAGGCGCAGCACGTGGTCGACGCGGTGCCGCGGCTCCTCGATGTGGCCGTAGAGCATCGTCGAGGGGGTGCGCAGGCCCTTGCTGTGCGCCAGCCGGTGGATGCGCGACCAGTCCTCCCAGTGGCAGGCGTGGTCGACGATGTGCTGGCGGACCTCCCAGTCGAAGATCTCGGCGCCACCGCCGGTCAGCGACTCCAGGCCGGCCTCCATCAGCTCGTCGAGGATCGCGTCGGCGGTCAGGCCGGAGATCTTCTCGAACCACTGCACCTCGGTCGCGGTGAACGCCTTCAGCTTGACGTTCGGCAGCGCCTGCTTGAGCTCCTTGAGCACGCGCGGGTAGTAGCGCCACGGCAGCGTCGGGTGCAGACCGTTGACGATGTGCAGCTCGGTGAGCTGCTCGTCCTTCATCTCCAGCGCCTTGGCGACGGCCTGCTCCACCCGCATGGTGTAGGCGTCCTTCTCACCCGGCTTGCGCTGGAACGAGCAGTACGCACAGCTGGCCGAGCAGACGTTCGTCAGGTTCAGGTGCCGGTTGACGTTGAACATCACCCGGTCGCCGTTCTTCTCCGTCCGGACGTGGTGCGCGAGACGCCCCAGCCAGGCCAGATCGTCACTCGCGTAGAGCGCCTCGCCGTCCTCGCGGCTGAGCCGCTCCCCGGCATAGACCTTCTGCTCCAGCTCACGCTTCAAACCCACGTCCATGGCAGTGAGCCTACGACGTGCCGCCGACGTGCCTGTTGCGGCCCTTGACAGCGGTTGTTCAAGCAGACGCCACCGGGACAGAAGGGTCGACATCGAACCTGATTTCCGGTAGGAACTCTGTGGGACCAACGGGGAGGGCGGGGCCACTGATGTCCAAGCGTCGAAGCGGGCAAGCGCGTCGGCAGAGCCAGGTTGCGGTCGGCTCAGCCGTCCTCAGCGCGCTCATCGCCGGCGGCATCGCCGTGCCCGCCGCCGCGGACCCGCCCGTCGGCTCTAAGATCACCGCCATTCCGGACGCGGGCCTGCGCCCCCAGGCCGACGGGCTGCCGACCCTGCCGTTCGGCTCGCTCAGCCTGCCGCGCACCCAGCCGCTGACGGCGCAGGCCGCGCTGCTGGCGCAGTACAGCGCCGCCGAGTTGGAGCTGTCCGTGCTCGGCGCCCGCCGCAGCGACCTCTACCAGGCCTACACCAACACGGTCGTGGCCAAGGCGATGGCCGACTACGCGTGGCGAGCCAAGGCCGACACCCTGCGCACGGCCAAGGAGGCCGCCGAGGCCGCCGCCGTCGCGGAGTACCAGGCCGCCGTGAAGGCGCCGCCGCACCTGGGCGAATCGCTCGGCGAGCTGGGCCGGCTGATCCCGCGCACCGCCGCGACGCCGGAGACCGAGGCCGTGCTCAACGACCTCGCCACCGCGCAGCAGGAGGAGCGCCAGGCCTACACGGTGCTCACCACGGCCATCACCGCCGAACAGCAGGCGTCCACGGCGTATTCGGCCGTGGAGAAGGAGTTCAAGCGCAAGGAGACCGCCTTCCTGGAGCTGAAGCGGCGGCTCGCCGAGCTCCAGTCCGAAGCGGACCGGCTGCGCGAGATCCAGGAGCAGAACCTCGGTTCCGCCTACAGCCCCGGCAAGAGCAACGCGGGCCTGGTCGCGGCCGCCAAGGCGCAGCAGGCCGTCATGTTCGCGCTGAGCCAGCGCGGCAAGCCCTACCGCTGGGGCGACGAGGGCCCGAACACCTATGACTGCTCCGGTCTGATGCTGGCGTCGTACAAGTCGGCCGGGATCACCCTCAACCGCGTCGCCAAGGACCAGTACTACGGCACCCGCGCCAAGACCGTGAGCAAGTACGCGCTGCTCCCCGGCGATCTGGTGTTCTTCGCCACCGACCCGAACGACTGGCGCACCATCCACCACGTCGGCATGTACCTGGGCGACGGCAAGATGGTCCACGCGCCCCGCACCGGCGACGTGGTGCGACCCGCGACGGTGAGCTTGAGCAGCATCGACTTCGCCACCCGGGTGGTGGACGCGCTGCCGGCGCCGAACCTGCCCACCCCGACGCAGACCGTGCGCCCGTCGCCCACGAGGACCACCTCGCCGAGCCCGACGATCGGCGCCTCGCCGTCGAGCAGCAGCTCGCCGAGCGCTCCGGCCAGCCCGACGCCGTCGCCGACGCCGGAACCGGAAGAGTCGCCGGAGTCGCCCGCGGCGGAGGACCCGCAGGCCAGCTCCTCGCCGACCCCCACCGCGACGCCCGCGGAGTGACCCGGGTCACCCCGCCGAAACAGGGCTGCGGGGTGACCCCCACTACACCACCGTGTTATTCGCGGGGCGGTGGCGATGAAGACCGGTACACTCAACGGGTTGTTCTGGGCGCGCTCGACGCGCCCTCGAGCGTTCCTGCGGGTGACTTGCAGCGGCACGAGGCCGCGCGGCGCGGGGATGCGCCACCCGAGAGGTTTCGCTTTGACTCAGCACGACCCTGCCCTGTTCCCGTCCGTCTTCGAGATCAACATCGATGTCGAAGGCAAGGCCGCGGCCGCGAAGGCCGCCGCCGAGGACGCCGCAGCGGCGACCACCACCCCGGATGTCGTTGACGTCGTGGCCGTCGTGGAGGCCGCGGACACCGCCGCCACCACCGATGAGGACACCACCGAGCGCATCCCGAGCTTCGCCGAGCTCGGCCTGCCGCGCGCCATGGTGCGCGAGCTGACCCGGGCCGGCATCACCCAGCCGTTCGAGATCCAGGCCGCCACGCTGCCGGACGCGCTGGCCGGACGCGACGTGCTCGGCCGCGGCCAGACCGGCTCCGGCAAGACCCTCGCTTTCGGACTGCCGTTGCTGGCGCGCATCGCCGAGGGCAAGCCGGCCCGCCCGCACCACCCCAAGGCCCTGATCCTGGTGCCCACCCGTGAGCTGGCCATGCAGGTCGCGGACGCGCTCCGCCCGCTGGCCAAGGCGATGGACCTCTACACCGGCACCGCGGTCGGCGGCGTGCCGTACGACCGGCAGATCCTCGGCCTGCAGCGCGGTCTCGACCTGATGATCGCCACCCCCGGCCGGCTCGGCGACCTGATCCAGCGCGGCGCCTGCGCGCTGGACGACATCGAGGTCACCGTCCTGGACGAGGCCGACCAGATGGCCGACATGGGCTTCCTGCCCGACGTCACCGAGCTGATGGCCAAGACCCCGGCCGGCGGCCAGCGCCTGCTGTTCTCGGCCACTCTCGACGGTGACGTGGACACGCTGGTCAAGCGCTTCCTGAACAACCCGGTGACGCACTCGACCGCTCCGGCGGAGGCGTCAGTGTCCACCATGGACCACATGATGCTGCTGATCCCGCCGCAGGAGAAGTTCAAGGTCACCGCGGCGATCGCGAACCGTCCGGGTCGGACGATCATGTTCGCGCGCACCCAGATGGGCGTGGACCGCCTGGTGGACCAGCTGCGCGAGGTCGGCGTGCGGGCCGGTGGCCTGCACGGCGGCAAGACCCAGAGCGTCCGTACGCGGACCCTGGCGCAGTTCAAGGAGGGCCGGATGAGCGTCCTCGTCGCCACCGACGTCGCCGCGCGCGGCATCCACGTCGACGGCGTCTCGCTCGTCGTGCACATCGACCCGCCGAAGGACCCCAAGGACTACCTGCACCGGGCCGGCCGCACCGCCCGTGCCGGCGAGTCCGGCGCGGTGGCCACCCTGGTGCTGCCCAAGCAGCGCCGCTCCACCATCTCGATGATGGAGAAGGCCGGCGTGGCCAAGCCCGCCGAGCACCGGCTGCGCGTCGACGACCCGAAGCTGGTCGAGCTGACCGGCGCCGTGGAGCCGTCGGGCCAGCCCGTGGTCGACGAGCCGGAGCCCCGGTTCCAGCGCGGCCAGCGCCGCGACTCGGGCCGTGGCGGCTACGGCGACCGTGGCGGTTACGGCGACCGCGCCCCGCGCCAGTACGGCGACCGCCCGTTCCGCGGCGACCGCCCCCAGGGCGACCGGCCCTTCCGGGGTGACCGCCCGCAGGGCGACCGGCCGTTCCGCGAGCGCAGCTACGGCGACCGCCCCCAGGGCGGCGACCGGCCGCCGTTCCGGGGCGAGCGCACCTTCGGCGAGCGCCCCCAGGGTGACCGGCCGTTCCGCGAGCGCACGTACGGCGACCGGCCGCAGGGCGACCGCCCGCCGTTCCGCGGCGAGCGCACCTTCGGTGACCGCCCCCAGGGCGACCGGCCCTTCCGTGGCGAGCGCCCGCAGGGCGACCGCCCGGTCCGTGGCGACCGCCCGCAGGGTGACCGCCCGTTCCGCGAGCGTTCGTACGGCGACCGCCCGCAGGGCGACCGCTCCTACGGAGACCGCCGCAGCGCGAGCTGAGCGACAACTGAAACGAGGGCGTCGCGCCTGCCGTCACCACGGCGGGGCGCGGCGCCTTCGCCGTATCGGGGCGGCAGGGCGCTCCCGCCCCGGCGGGGCGGGAGCGGCGCTCAGTCGTGCCAGGTGCCGGTGGCCAGGAAGTGGCGCACCGTCGTCAGCGGTTCGGCCAGGTCGAGGCCCTGCCCGGCCAGCCAGCCGTCGTCGTAGTAGGTGTGCGCGTAGCGCTCGCCGCCGTCGCAGAGCAGGGTGACCACCGAACCGGTCTCCCCCCGCGACAGCATGTCGGCGATCAGGCCGAACGCGCCCCACAGGTTGGTGCCCGTCGAGCCGCCCACCCGGCGGCCCAGCACCTCGGAAGCGACCCGCATCGCGGCCAGCGAGCCCGCGTCGGGCACCCGCACCATCCGGTCGACGACGTGGGGCTGGAAGGACGCCTCCACCCGCTGCCGGCCGATGCCCTCGATCCGGGAACCCTTGGCGGTGGTCAGCGTCGGATCGCCCGACTCGTAGGACGGGTAGAAGGCGGAGTTCTCCGGGTCGACGACCAGGATCTTCGTGCAGTGCCGCTGGTAGCGGACGTACCGGCCGATGGTGGCCGAGGTGCCGCCGGTGCCCGCCCCGATCACGATCCAGGACGGCACCGGGTGCCGCTCCAGCTCCAGCTGCTGGTAGATCGACTCCGCGATGTTGTTGTTGCCACGCCAGTCGGTCGCCCGCTCGGCGTAGGTGAACTGGTCCATGAAGTGGCCGCCGCGGTCCTCGGCCAGCCACTTCGCCTCGACGACCACCTGCGCCGGATCGTTGACCAGGTGGCACTCGCCGCCCTGGAACTCGATCAGCTCGATCTTCTCCGTGCTGGTGGACGCGGGCATGACCGCGATGAACGGCAGCCCCAGCATGCGCGCGAAGTAGGCCTCGGAGACCGCGGTCGAGCCTGACGACGCCTCGACGACCGTCGTGCCGGCCCGG
Source organism: Catellatospora chokoriensis (assembly GCF_011297315.1). Taxonomy (NCBI): domain Bacteria; kingdom Bacillati; phylum Actinomycetota; class Actinomycetes; order Micromonosporales; family Micromonosporaceae; genus Catellatospora; species Catellatospora chokoriensis. Next base: position 18,385 of record NZ_JAAOTI010000010.1, on the reverse strand, counting down.
ATCCAGCCGTTGCACAGCGCGTAGAGGAACAGCGAGCGGGCCAGCCGGTGCTTGAGCGAGCCGGTGGGGTGGACCGACTCGTCCTTGAGATAGAGATCGACGCCCCAGGACGCCGGCAGCGGGAACGGCAGCAGGTGGGTGTCCGCGCTGCGGTTGGCGTCCGCCGCGACCTTGCCGATCGCCTCGGTCACCCACGCCCGGTCGTCGTCACAACACCTGTCCAGCTGCTCCATGCCCGGACCGTAGCATTCCGCGAATGAGCTTCAGCTGAGCAGCGGCCTCGGCCGGCCCTCGAAGGTCGTGGACAGCGCGATGGCGGTGCGGGTGCGGGCCACCCCGCGGGTGCGCGAGAGCTGCACGATGAGCTGCTCCAGCTCCGCGATGGTGCCGACCCTGGCCTTGACCAGGTATGACTCCTCGCCGGCCATGAAGTAGCAGGACTCGATCTCCGACAGGCCCTGCAGCGCCGCGGAGACGTCCTCCATGTCGACGGCGGGGTCGGCGACGATGCCGATCAGGGCGGTGACGCCGAGGTCGATGGAGCTGGGCTCCACGTCCGCGTGGTAGCCGCGGATCACGCCCGACGACTCCAGTTTGCCGACCCGGTCGTGCACTGCCGGCGCGGAGAGGCCGACCTGTCGCGCCAGCTCCGCGTACGACAGGCGGGCATTGTTGCGCAGCAGGTCAAGCAGGTTGCGGTCGATCGCGTCCACACAGAGCACCTTAGAGGCAGTTTCTTCCAGAGTGGGCACGGAGGGGCGCATCTTCGGGCAATATACGAATGAGGTTCGCAACATATGGATGCGAACCCCCCAAAAGGTGCATACGACCATTTTAGGGACATCAGCAAATGATGGTGCTCTAATTGGGCGTACGTCCCAGCGGAGGCGGCAACCGGGTGCGCCCGAACCAACTCCGTCGACGCAAGGAGGTGGGCGTGGACACAGGAGATCGCCTGTTGACACCTGGCGAGGTGGCCGCGCTGTTCCGGGTCGACCCAAAGACGGTGACCAGGTGGGCAGCGGCCGGACGCATCGGCAGCATTCGCACGCCGGGCGGCCACCGCCGGTTCCGCGAGTCGGAGGTGCGGGCACTGCTCGAGGGCGAGGGCGAGTTCGACGAGGACAACCCGCCGGGCAGCCCCAGCCCCGCGTCGCCACCCGGCGCGGGCGCGACACCACGGGCGGCGGGCAGCCGGCCGGGCGGATACTGACCGCAGCGGCCCAACCAGGAGCTCTACCGAGCGGTACGACACGGCGGTCGTTATGGTCGTACCCTCATCAGCGGCGCTGACCCGGCGCCAGGAACACGGCACGTCCCGGCGCCGCCGTTCCTTGAACGGGCCACCGAACCGTGTGGCCCGTGCCGGACCCGAGGATCGAGTCGCCGCATGCCAACCAACCGGCGCGCCGCCCAGCTGCTGGCCGCGACGTGCTCGGCGCTGACCGAGACCACCCGGCGGCACATGCCCGCCGGCCCCTACCGGGACTTCACCGTGTGGGCCTACTCGGCGGACAATCCCCGGCGGCACGAATACCTCCAGAGCACCGGCGTCGTCCAGCTCGTCACCATGAACATCAGGATGCTCAGCGGCCTGGTCGAGGAGGACGACTGGCCCGCCATGCTGCAGCACGCCGGCCAGATGAACGCCTACCAGGTGTTCGAGGTCGTCTCCGACGACCTGGCCATCGGCCTGGGACACCCCGTGCTCGACGCCGCCCAGACCCGCCGGCTCGAACTCATCGGCGCGCTCAACCGGTCCATGCTCCAGGCGCTGGCCCCCGGCCGGAACACCCCCGCCATGCTGCTGCTGTCCGGACCGGCCCGCGAAGCCGCCCGGCACGCCTCCGGCTTCGAGCAGAGCCTGGTCAAGGGCAAACGCGCCGGCATGGCCGAGGACTACGCCCGCCACGTCGGCGCCGACGCGCCGCTGCTGCAGGACGTCGAGTACGGCCTGTGGGCCGCGCTCGTCGCCAACGTGGAGAGCTGCCGCGACCTGGTCGACGACATCGCCGACGCACCCACCGCCTCGCTCGTGCGGCAGGGCCTGGCCGACCGCTACCGGGCCGTCGAGCGCACCCTGCGCGCGGAGCACCTGTCCCGGCTCGACCTGGCCGCGCTCGGCGGGCAGAGCATCCTCGTGTCGCCGACGCTGGGCTACTTCGTCTGCGTGCTGAACGACCTGCTGGCGCCGGTGCCCGGGCAGCGCGCGGTGCTGGCCGACGGCACCCTCAGCGACCTGCTGTCCGACGCCGCGCTGCTGGTGCGGCTGCAGAACGACCTGGGCACCCGGCTGCTGCGGATGCCCGCGGTGCAGCAGCACGCGCTGATCAACCGCATCGTGCGGGCCGGCGACGCCGGTGGGCCCGACACCGCCGAGGGCGCCCTCGACCGGCTCGCCGCCGACCCGGACACCGCGTTCAACCGTCTGCGGAAGGACATCGCCAACGGCGAGGCCAACGTCGCGCTCTGGCACGCCCGCCGGGCCGCCGACGCCACCAGCGCGCTCACGGCTCTGGCCGACAGCCTCGCCTACTACTCCGGCCTGTACGCGCTGCACAGCGCACGCCTGGCCGCCGGCCTGGCCGCGCTCGACGCCCGCCTCGACGACCGCCGCGCCACCACCCTGATCGACCGCTTCGTCCGCTTCCACGAGCGCATGTACTCCCACGCCCACACCGACCCGCTGGGCGAGTACGCCATCTGACCCGCGCCCGGGCGGCGGTCAGGCGGCGGTGGCGGCTTCGATGATCGCGGGGACGCGGCGGAAGTAGCGGCGGGCGAGCAGGGAGAGCAACGGGTTGAGCAGGGGGCCGAACCAGGTCCACGGGCGGACGGCGGCGATCTCGGCGACCAGGCGGAAACGGGTGCGGGCCGGGGCCAGTTCCGTCCACTCGTAGTGGGCGGTGTAGGGCAGCGGGCCGCTGCGCACCGCGATCGACTGGCTGCGCTGCGGCTCCTGCGCCGTCACCTCGATCCGGGTCTGGTGCCGCACCCTCAGCAGCGTCGCGTCCAGCTCGTACACCGTGCCGACGCCGCCGTCACCGGCGACCCGGCGGGCCGAGTGGATGCCTCTCCACCACTGCTGATCGTTGCGCACATCGGACAGGTAGGCGAAGACCTGGGCCACGGGCCGGTCGACCACGATCTCGACCGCGATCCTGACTTCGGCTGACGGGGCTGACATGCGCTGAGGCTAGGCAGCCGTGTCCAGCCGGTCAACCAGCCCGGCTAGGGTCAGGGTGTGCCTGCCGACGAAATGCCGCGTACGCCCTGGATCCTCGGGGTCTCGGGCGCGTCCGGGACCCCGTACGCCGCGGCGGTGCTGCGGGCGCTGTGCGCGGCGGGCGAGGCGGTCGACCTCGTCGTGTCGCGCGCGGCCCGGCTGACCATCCTCGACGAGACCGGGCTCGCGTTCCGGGACGCGCACTGGCGCGAAGACCTCGCCACGTGGCTCGACGCGCCGCTCGACGACGCCGACCTGCGCTACTGGCCCGCCGGTGACCTCGCGGCGGGACCGAGCAGCGGCTCGTACCGGGCCAAGGGCATGATCGTCGTCCCGGCCTCGACGGCGGCGTGCGCCGGCATCGCGCTGGGCCTGTCCAAGGACCTGTTGCAGCGGGCGGCCGAGGTGAACCTCAAGGAGCGCCGCCCGGTCGTGATCGTGCCCCGGGAGACCCCGGTGACCCGCAGCCACCTGCTGCACCTGGTCGAGCTGATCGACTCCGGCGCGGTGGTGCTGCCGGCCAGCCCCGGCTTCTACGGCAGCGGCGCGAACGCCCAGGCCCAGCAGCTCGTCGACTTCGTCGCCGGCAAGGTCCTCGACGCCGCCGCCGTCCCCCACACCCTGCTCACCCGCTGGACCGGCCACCTCGGCCACCGCTGACCCGCGCCACCGGGTCAGACCAGGAGGGCGATCACCGCGAAGACGAACAACCCGATGGCGACGAAGCCGTTGGCGGTGAAGAAGGCGCGGTTGACCTTGGACAGGTCGCTCGGGGTCACGATGACGTGCTGGTAGCCGAAGGCCGCCGCGGTCAGCGCCAGGCCGATCCACCACGGCCAACCCAGGCCGACCCAGGCGCCGAACCACACGAACAGCGCGAACGTCACCACGTGGGTGAGCGTCGAGATCAGCAGCGCGTTGCGCACGCCGTAGCGCGCGGGCACGCTGCGCACGCCGATCTGCCGGTCGACCTCGGCGTCCTGGCAGGCGTAGATCAGGTCGAAGCCGCCGATCCACAGCCCCACCGCGAGCCCGAGCAGCCAGGCCGGGCCGGACCCGGCGAAGGTGCCGGTGACGGCGAGCCAGGCCCCGATCGGGCCGACCGCCTGCGCCAGCGCGAGGATCGCGTGCGGCCAGTCGGTGAAGCGCTTGCCGTACGGGTACAGCACCAGCGGCACCACCGCCAGCGGCGCCAGCAGCGCGCACAGCGGGTTGAGCGCGAGCGCCGCGCCCATGAACACGACCAGGGCGACCGCCGCGCCGAGCCAGGCCGTGCGCACGCTCACCGCACCGGTGACCAGCTCACGCTGGGCGGTACGCGGGTTGCGCGCGTCGATGTGCCGGTCGATGATCCGGTTCGCGGCCATGGCGAAGGTGCGCGCCCCGACCATCGCGACCGTGATCAGCAGCAGCGTGAGCCAGTCGACGCGGCCGAGGGTCCGGTCCATCGCGACCAGCGCGGACAGGTACGCGAACGGCAGCGCGAACACCGAGTGCTCGATCGCCACCAGCTTCAGGAACGCCTTGACCCGGCCCGGCTCCTTGAGTTCAGGGCCGCCGGAAGCGGTGACGTCGCGCGAGGCCGTGCTCACTTGCCCCATCCCTTCCGCGACGGGTTCTCGGGGAACCCGTACTCCTTCCATCGCTTGTCGACCTTCGCGACGATCTCGGGGGCCATCCGCATCTCCTCCGGCCAGCCGCGCGTGTAGCCCTCGGTGGGCAGCTTGCGGGTGGCGTCCACGCCGGCCTTGCCGCCCCAGAACTGCTGGTAGGACGCGTGGTCGAGGTGGTCGACGGGCCCCTGCGTCAGCACCAGGTCGTGCGCGTAGTCGACGTTGCCGAAGGCGCGGAACGCGACCTCCTGCAGATCACGCGGGTCGCAGTCGTCGTCCACCACCACGATCAGCTTGGTGAGGCTGAGCAGGTGCGCGCCCCAGACCGCGCTCATCACCTTCTGCGCGTGCTTCGGGTAGCGCTTGTTGATCGCCACGACCAGGCAGTTGTGGAACACGCCCGCCTCGGGCATGTGGTAGTCCACGATGTCCGGCACGAGGATCTTGATCAGCGGCAGGAAGATGCGCTCGGTGGCCAGGCCGATCGGCCCGTCCTCCTGCGGCGGCTTGCTGGTGATGATCGAGTGGTAGATCGGGTCGCGGCGCATCGTCATGCACTCGACGTGCAGCACCGGGAACGGCTCGACCGGCGTGTAGAAGCCGGTGTGGTCGCCGAACGGACCCTCGGGCAGGCGCTCGCCGGGCTCGACCCAGCCTTCGAGGATCACGTTCGCGGTCGCGGGCACCTGCAACGGCACGGTCAGGCAGTCGACCAGCTCGACCCGCTCCCCGCGCAGGAACCCGGCGAACAGGTATTCGTCGATGTCACCCGGCAGCGGCGCGCTCGCCGAGTAGGACACCACCGGGTCCGCGCCGAACGCGATCGCGACCGGCAGCCGCTCGCCGCGGCGCTCGGCGACGGCGTGGTGCGCGGTCGAGTCCTTGTGGATCTGCCAGTGCATGCCCACGCTGTTGTGCGAGTGCTGCTGCAGCCGGTAGAGACCCAGATTGCGCTTGCCGGTTTCCGGGTGCTTGGTATGGGTCAACCCGTAGTTGTGGTAGATGCCGCCGTCGCCGGGCCACATGACGAGGCCGGGCAGCATGTTGAGGTCGACCTCGTCGCCCTTGAGCACGACTTCCTGGCAGGGCGCGCTCCGGACCTTCTTCGGCGGCAGCGACTTCAGCTGCATGATCTTGCCGAGCCCGTCCATCATGCCGCTGAACCCCTGCGGCAGCTCCGGCTTGGCCAGCTCGCCGATCCGGGCCCCGATCTCGTCGAAGTCCTGCACGCCGAGCGCCATCGCCATGCGGCGGTCGCTGCCGAAGATGTTGATCGCGAGCGGCATCATGCCGCGGGTCGGCTTCTCGAACAGCAGCGCCGGGCCCTTGGCCCGCACGGTGCGGGTGACGATCTCGCTGATCTCCAGCGTCGGATCGACGGGGGTGGTGACGCGGTGCAGCTCACCGGCCCGCTCCAGCGCGCCGAGGAAGCCCTGCAGGTCGTCGAACGGGAAACGCGGTGCCGCCATGCTGGCATCCTCGCATCTGCCCCGTCACTCCGCCGGGGAGGGGCGACGCGCTGCGGCGTACGCCATCGTCACCCGCGTCCGGCTCGACCGGTTGACCCGGATGTGAACCCCCGCCCCACCGACGTCCTGAGAAGGACGCTGCTCGCCGCGGCGCTGCTGGCGCTGGCCGCCGGGTGCGCCCCCGGGACAGCCTCCGGTGCCATGCCCGCGTGCCCCACCGGCCGTCCGGCCTCCACCACCGCGCCCACCGGGCCGCCCAGCCTGACCGCGCCGAACGCGTGCCGCTCGTACGCCACCGTCGTGCAGCCGGTCGCGCACGCCGTGCCCAGCCCCGGTTACCACCACCTGGGTGCGACGACGCGGGGCCGCTGGTCCGGCGTGCTCGGCCGGGTCGAGGTCGGCGACACCGGGGTGCGGCAGGGCACCTACGACTTCGTCGCCGCCCGGTTCATGGCCAAGGCCGGCCAGGGCGCCGAGCAGGCCTGGCTCGAAGTCGGCTGGACCGAGACCGGCTGGTCCGGCAACGCCCGCCAGCGCGTCTACACCTACGACACCGCCACCCGCGCCTGGGCCTTCTACGACCAGTACGCGGTGGCCCCCGGCGACCGACTGTGGCTGCACCTGCAGACCGAGGCCACCGGCGAGCGGCCGTCCTGGCAGGCGTGGCTGTGGTGGGGCGACCGGTGGAACCTGCTCACCAGCCGCCCGCTGCCGCTCACCGGCCAGGCCGAGATCGAGCAGTACGTCGAGGTGCATGGCGACCCCGCCGACCCCGGCACGGTCACCATCCCCCGGCTCGCGATCGACAACGTCCAGCTGAAAGCCGCCCCCGACGGCTCGCTCCGCCCCTGGAACGCCGAGGTCCCCACCGCCCCCGGAGCCGACTTCGCCACCTACTGCCTGGACTGGCTACGCCCCTACACCTCCTGGTCCGCCACCACCTGCTGAGGGGCGAAGGAAGGGCACCTTCTTAACGCTCCGCGTTGTGGAAGGTGCCCTTCTTAACATCCCGAGGTCGTGAGCAGCGTATCCGCGGCGATCGGACGTGTGCGCCATGCGGTACGACGGCGGTGCAATTCACCGTCGGCCGCGTCACCATAGACGATCGATCAGGCCCGAATGGAGCGCGATACGAGCGCCGGTGAAGGAACCGGCGTGCCGCTGTGCGGCCGGGGAGAAGAAGCCCGCCATGGTCACCTTGTCGAACCGGTCGCTGGGGAGAGGGTCGTCGGGGGTGCCGCCGACGAGCACCGCACCGGGCACCAGCTGCCAGCCGGCGCTCTCGTAGAAACCCCGCAAGTCCCGATCGCAGGTGAACAGGCCCAGGTCCGCGCCGCTGCCGCGGATCTCCTCGCGGGCCTGCGCGACCAGGCGGCGGCCGTGGCCCCGGCCGCGATACGCCGCATCGGTGACCACCCGGCTGAGGCCGCGGGCACGGTAGACGCGGCCGCCGTGCGTGATCGCCTTGGACAGCACGTCGAGGCTGGCGAGCACCGTGTCGCCGTCGTCGAGCAGCAGCATCGCCATCGGGTCGAGCGCCGGATCGTGCCAGTCGCCGTCCGCGTCACCGCCGTCCGCGCCGCCCGCGCCAGGGTCATCGGCAGCGGGCGGCCAGGCCTGTGCCTGCAGCGCCAGCACCTGAGCGCGCAGCGCGACAGGCGTCTCCCGCTCCGCAAAGATCGCAATCCGCACCGCCGAACGCTAACCCGACCTGCCCCGACGGTGTCTCGCAGTTTCGGGGAAAGTGCGGCAATGCGCGGGCCGATTGCCGCACTTCCCCCGAAACTGCAGCCGCATCATGACCAGGACGCCGGCGGAGGGGCGACCGGCAGGTCGCGTTCGGGAGCGTCGCGGTGGTGGCGGGGTGGTCCGCCGGGCACCGGCGGGCCTGACCCCACAACCCAGCTGGTCAGGGGCTTGCCGCGTGAAGAAGGGCACCTTCTTTAACGCGGAGCGTTAAGAAGGTGCCCTTCCTTTGTCCGTGGCTAGACGCCGCCGTAGGAGTGCAGGCCGGTGAAGAAGATGTTGACGCCGAACAGGTTCATCATCATCGTCAGGAAGCCGATCACCGCGATCCAGGCCGCGGTGGAGCGCTTGATGCTCGGCGTGGCCCGCGCGTGCAGGTAACCCGCGTAGACGACCCAGGAGATGAACGCCCAGACCTCCTTCGGGTCCCAGCCCCAGTACCGGCCCCAGGCGACCTCGGCCCAGATCGCGCCCGCGGTGACGCCGAAGGTCCAGATCGGGAACGCGAACGCGTGCAGCCGGAAGGAGAGCCGCTCGACGGCCTCGGCGTTGGCCAGGCGGCCGCCGAAGGCGTACAGGAAGCCGCGCTTGCCGTCGTCGTAGCCGGTCCGCACCAGGTACATGATCGACGCGGCCCCCGCGACCATGAACAGGCTCGACGAGGTGATCACCGCACCGATGTGGATGCCGAACCAGTACGAGTCCAGCGCCGGGACCAGCGGCCCGACCGGCGTGTAGAGGATCATGCCGGCCACGCCGACGAGCAGCACCTCGAACAGCATCACGAACAGGCCGAGGTGGCGCACCTGCCGCTGGAAGAACAGCGTGCCCAGCCAGATGACGCTGCCGAGCGCCGTGATCGACAGCACGAACTCGTACATGTTGCCGAACGGCAGCCGCTCGGCGGCCAGCCCGCGGGTCGCCACGGTGGTCACGTGCGCGACCGCGCCGAGGATCGTCGCGCCGACCGCGGCCGGTCCGAGCCACCCGGCTCGCGACCGCGTGCCGCCGGCGGCCGAGCCGGTCTCGCTGACGCTCGGGGCCGCGTAGGGGTGCGGCGCCTCGGTGACGACCGGGGCACCGGCCCCGACCAGCTCCCGGGCCGGCGCAGCGGCGGGCGCGGCGGCCGCGTTCGCGATGCGCCCGCGGGTGCCGAACGCGTACTCGCCCGCGTGCAGCAGCATCGCGGCCAGGTACGAAAGCAGGGTGACGACCAGAAGGCCGTCGGACAGTTCTGCCACTACCGTTGCCACCTCTCGACCAGGGAACGGAACTCGTCTTCGAAACCGGGGTACTCGGTGCGGGGCAGGCCGCCCGCCTCGGCGGTGCCGTCGGGGCGCAGCCGCAGCCAGACCCGGCGGCGCTTGCCGTACAGCGACAGCGGCAGTCCGACCAGCAGCAGCACCGCGCCGGTGAGCACGATCGGCTCGCCCGGGTCGTGCCGGATGGACACCGTGATCCACTGCCGGGTGCCGACGAACTCGACCTTGCTGCCGTCCTCCAGCGTCCAGGTCTCGCCGACCCGCATCAACTTGGGCTCGCCGTACTTCTTCAGCCGGCCGGCGTCGAGCTGGCGCTGGTCGAGGTCGTAGACCGAGCTCGGGATGCCCGCGTCCAGCCCCAGATCCCCGCGGTAGGCGGTGAGCATCAGCGCCGGGTTGCGCTCCTCGGGGTGGTCCGAGCGCAGGTACGGCGGGCCGTCCTTGGTCGGCAGGTAGGTGCCGGAGAACGCCATCTGCTTCGTCTTGTCGCTGCCGTTGGCGTCGGGGAACGCGGCCACGCCCTGGCTGGTCAGCGTCGGATCGGTGTACGGGAACGGCGCGACGGTCTCCTGGGTGACCCCGGCCGCGTCGGTGTAGCGCAGCACGGGGGCGTACCCGTGGCCGAGCAGGTAGACGTTGGCGCCGTCGAGCCGCAGCGGGTGGTTGACCATGAACGTGTGCCGGCCCAGGTCACCGTGTGCCGAGTCGGTGGCGGTCACGTCGGCCGCGAACGAGACCGGCATGCCGTCCGGGCGGTACTCGGCGCGGAAGTCGGTCAGCTCCAGGCAGAAGTCGGGCAGGTCGCCGGCGCCGACGCGCGGGCCGAGCCCGAAGTCGTCGTACTGCTGCACGGTGTTGCAGAAGACCTGTTCCGGACCGGCGACGATGAGCCGCCCGGCGTGCCAGCCCCACAGCGAGCCGAGGCCGACGCCGCTCAGGATGATCAGCAGCGAGCTGTGGAACAGCAGGTTGCCGGCCTCCTTGAGGTAGCCCTTCTCGGCGGCCAGGGTGATCGTGCCGTCGGCGTGCTCGCGGCGCACGGTGCGCCAGCCGCGCAGCGCGGCCTTCGCCGCCGCCTCGTCCACCGCGGCGTCCAGCACGGCCGACTGCGGCAGCCGTGCCAGCCGCTTGGGCGCGTCCGGCGGGGCGGTGCGCAGCGCCCGCACGTGGTCGCGCAGGCGCGGGGTGATGCAGCCGATCAGCGAGGTGAACAGCAGCAGGTAGATCGCGGCGAACCAGGGTGAGGCGTACACCTCGAAGCCCCACAGCCGGTCCAGCACCGGGGCCAGTCGCGGGTTGGCGGTGTAGAACCGCTGCACGTCCTCGACCTTCACCGAGCGCTGCGGCAGGACCGACCCGGGGATCGCCGCGACGGCCAGCAGGAACAGCAGCATCAGCGCGGTGCGCATGCTGGTGAGCTGCCGCCACCCGTTGCGCGCCGCGGCCCATACGGCCGCGACGAAGCGGGGGGTACGCCGACCCGACGGCCCGCTCGCGGGCGGGTTCTCGACGGCGGTCTCGGTGACGCTCATGCCGTCACGCGCCCGCTCATATGGAGATCTCCCCGGCGCCGAAGGTGCCCCGCAGCCAGATCACGAAGTCGCCCCACGCGCCGGTGATCAGGGCGAGGCCGACGAGGATCAGCAGCGCGCCGCCGAAGCGGGTGACCCAGCGCGAGTTGCGCCGGATGAAGCCGACCACGCCGGTGAGCTTGCGCATGCCCAGCCCGAGCACCAGGAACGGAATGCCGATGCCCAGGCAGTAGGCCAGACCCAGCACCACGGCGCGGCCGGTGTCGCCGTACGCGCCGGCCAGCGCGCCGACCGCGGCGAGCGTCGGGGACAGGCACGGCACCCAGCTCAGCGCGAACACCGCGCCGAAGACCGGCGCACCCCACAGCCCGGCCTGGGGCAGCCGCTGGATGCGCTTCTCGTTGTCCAGACCCGGGATGATCCCGAGGAAGGCCAGGCCGAACAGCACGATCAGCACGCCGATGCCGACCTGCAGCGCCCGCTCGTAGGTCAGCAGCAGGCGGCCGATCTGGGCCGCGACGATCGTGGTGGTCAGGAAGACGGCGGCGAACCCGGCGATGAACAGCAGCACCCCGGCCGTCACCCGGCCACGGCGGGCCCGGCCCAGGCCGGTGCGGTCGTCGCCGAGGGTGGCGTCGAGATCCGCGCCGACCAGGCCGGTCACGTACGACAGGTAGCCCGGCACCAGCGGCAGCACGCACGGCGACAGGAAGCTGGCCAGCCCGGCGAGCGCGGCGACGGCGACCGCCAGCACCAGCGGCCCGCCGCTGACCACGGCGGCGAAGTCCGCACCCATCAGCCGGCCTGCTCGGCGGCGATCTCGCGCACGATCGGGCCCAGCTCGGCGGCGTTGGTCGCCTTGCGCAGCACGGCGGCGACCCGGCCCTGCCGGTCGATGATCAGCGTGGAGGGCGTGGACACCGGGGGCACATCCACGAAGCGCAGCGACAGTCGGCCGCCCGGGTCGAAGATGCTCGGATACGAGTTGCGGGCGGCCACGAACGCCTTGGCCTTGTCCCGGTCGTCGCGGTTGTTGATGCCGAGGAAGGCCACGCCCGACGCGGTGGTGTCCTTGGCGACCTGCTCCAGGTCGGCGGCCTCCAGCCGGCAGGGCGCGCACCAGCTCGCCCAGAAGTTCACGACGACCACGCTGCCGCGCTTGTCCGCCATGTCGTAGGCGCCGCCGTCGAGCAGCTCGCCGGTGACCGCGGGGGCCGCCTTGCGTTCGGTCGGCGGGAAGCGCAGCACGTCACCGACGGCGGGCGGCCTCTCGTCGTCGCCGCAGGCCGCCAGCGCGGTCGTGGCCAGCCCGGCCACGGCGAGCGCCAGCACGGCACGGCGGGTGCGGGGGCGTGATGTCACGCGCCCCATCATGCCCCGCGCCCGGCTCCGGTCCCCAGGTGGGCTGCCGGCTCGGAGTATGTGATCTGCGCCAACTGATCACCTTCGAAGACGAACGAGGTGAGGCTGGCCAGCCCGCACTCGCGGCGGCGCGGGTCGTGCCACAGCCGCCTGCCCTCCATCGCCATGCGCAGCGTCCAGATCGGAAGCTGGTGCGACACGCACACGGCCTCGTGCCCGCGGGCGTGCTCGCGGGCGGCGTCCATGGCCAGGATCATGCGGGCCGCGATCAGCTGGTACGGCTCGCCCCAGCTGGGTTTCAGCGGGTTGCGCAGCACCCACCAGTGGCGCGGATCACGCAGCGCGCCGTCGCCGGCGCCGACCCGCATGCCCTCGAAGTAGTTGCCGCTCTCGATCAGGTTCGGGTCGAGGTGCACGTCGAGCCCGAGCTGCTCGGCGAAGGGCAGCGCGGTCTGCTGGGCCCGCTCCAGCGGGCTGGACACCAGGTAGGTGATGTCCCGGTCGGCCAGCGCCGTGGCGGCCGCCTTCGCCATCTGCTGGCCCAGGCCGCTGAGCTGGAAGCCGGGCAGCCGCCCGTACAGAATCTTGGCGGGGTTCTGCACCTCACCGTGCCGCAGCAGGTGGACGATCGTCCGCATCGTCGATCACGCTCCGCGCGATCGACGGTGCGGAGCCGACGGCGGCATGATGCTCTCGCTGCGCTCGGTCATGACGTCGCTGCCGCCGCCGCCCGTGCCGCGCCCGGCAGGGCGGCGGCGATGTGGTCGAGCGCGTCGTCGTCGATGGCGCCCGAGACGAACCACGACTCGAACGCGCTCGGCGGCAGGTAGACGCCCTGCGACAGCATGCTGTGGAAGAACGCCTTGAAGGCGGCGGTGTTCTGCCGCCGGGCGTCGTCGTAGTCGCGCACCTCGGCGTCCGTGAAGAAGATCGAGAACATGCTGCCCGCGGTGGCCAGCCGGTGCGGCACACCGGCCCCGGCCAGCGCCTTGGCGGCCAGCTGGCCGATGGTCGCGGCGGTGGCGTCGAGCCTGGCGTACAGCGCGTCGTCGGCCAGCCGCAGCGTGGCCAGCCCGGCGGCGCAGGCCAGCGGGTTACCGGACAGGGTGCCGGCCTGGTAGACCGGGCCGGCCGGGGCCAGCTTCGACATCACGTCGGCGCGCCCGCCGAACGCGGCGGCGGGCAGGCCGCCGCCCATCACCTTGCCGAACGTCCACAGGTCGGCGTCGACCGGGTCGAGGCCCTGCCAGCCGCCGCGCGACACCCGGAACCCGGTCATCACCTCGTCCATGATGAGCAGCGCGCCGTGCCGGTGCGCGATCTCGGCGAGGCCTGCGTTGTAGCCGGGCAGCGGCGCGACCACGCCCATGTTGCCCGCGGCGGCCTCGGTGATGACCGCGGCGATGTCCTCGCCGTGCGTCTCGAACGCCTGCGCCACCGCGTCCAGGTCGTTGTACTTGAGCACGATCGTCTCGGACGCGCCCGCGCCGGTCACGCCGGGCGAGTCGGGCAGCGCCAGGGTCGCGACGCCGGAGCCGGCCGCGGCCAGCAGCGCGTCGACGTGCCCGTGGTAGCAGCCGGCGAACTTGACGATCTTCGAGCGGCCGGTGAACCCGCGGGCCAGCCGGATCGCCGACATGGTCGCCTCGGTGCCCGAGTTGACCAGCCGGACCTGCTCGGCGGCGGTGCGCGAGACCAGCTCCTCGGCCAGCTCGACCTCGCCCGGGGTGGGCGTGCCGAAGCTGGTGCCCCGGGCGGCGGCGGCCTGGATCGCGGCGACGACCTCGGGGTGGGCGTGGCCGAGCAGCAGTGGGCCCCACGAGCAGACGAGGTCCACGTAGCGGCGGCCGTCCGCGTCGAAGAGCCAGGGGCCCTCGCCGCGAACCATGAAGCGCGGGGTGCCGCCGACGGCGCGGAACGCCCGGACGGGCGAGTTCACACCGCCGGGCACGATCGCCGCCGCCCGGTCGAAAAGCTCCTGGGAGGCGGGTGCGTCTGCCGGATAACCCACCGGCTCGTTGAAGTCGATCACAGCGTACGAATTATGGCACGCGGTACGGCGCCAGCAGCTCACGCAGGTGCGGTGGGGCGGCCTGCACCACAGCGGAGCCGCTGCGCGCCAGCAGCACCTCCCGCAACGTCTCCAGCACCGACACCAGCCGTCCCGCGGGCAGCTCGCCGGGCACCGCGGCCCACGCCTGCCCGACGCCGATGCTGCCGCGCACCGGAACCGGCGACCCGATCGCGTCGACCAGGGTGTAGCAGACCGAGTGCAGGTCGCCTTCGGGCGCGTAGAGCCGCACCGCGACCTCGTCGGGACGGAACGGGTACTTGCCCCACCACAGGGGGGCCTGGGTGGTCAGGTAGGCGTGCCCGCCGAGGCGGCGCACCAGCAGGCGGCCGCGGTCGGCCAGGCCCACCGACGAGCCCTCCAGCAGCACCGCCATCACCCCGGTGGCGTCGCGCCGGCCGCCCGCCTGGGGGGTGCGGCGCACACCGGGCATGTCCAGCTCGATGGCGGCCGGGGCCAGGTTGGCGGCCAGCACGTCGTCGCGCAGCGTCGCGACCTGCAGTGGCTGCAGCACCGGGCAGACCACCCAGGCCGCGGCGGGCGCGAGCGGGAAGGTCCGCAGCGTCACCTCGACGATCAGGCTGGCCGGGTGCAGCCCGCCGGGGTGCGTCCAGCGCAGGTCGAAGATGCTGGACCCGAGCAGGCGGGCCCGGTCGGCGACGGTGGTCACCGTGCCGTCGGGCAGCACCACGGTCGCGTCCACCACCTGCACCGCGGGCGGCCCGTAGAGGTGGGTCAGCGGGCCGAACTCGGCCGCCGCCAGCACCCCGCCGAACGTCGCCCGCGCCGACGGCGGATCGAGCGCCAGCCGGCGGCCCGACCGGGCGAGCACGTCCTGCGCTGCCGCGACGCCCACCCCCGCGCCGACCGTGAGCTGCTCGGTCGTGGCGTCGTAGCGCAGCTCGGCGAGGTCGGACAGGTCGACCAGCAGATCGACGACCGGCGGCGGATCGAGCCAGCAGGCCTTCGACCCGTTGCCCCGGGCCAGCACGGTCAGGCCCAGCTCGTGGGCGCGGCGCATCAGGGCGGCGGCCTCGGCGAGGTCACGCGGCGCGGCGACCCAGCGCACCAGCGCGCCGTCGACCGCGTCCAGCCTGCTCGCCGGGCGCACGGGACAACCCAGACGCAACCCGTCCAGCTCGGATTCCTCACGCACCGGTGCCGTCATCCCTCGCTCCAACCGAATTGAAGGTGCCGCTCCTGACAGTTCACCCCGCCGGAGGCGGGCTGGCGACACGTGAGACGGAAATCTTCACGCAGCGCACAAAGCTCATTCGTACGTATGTTCGATACTAGTCATCCGACGCCGGTTCCGGCAATCACCGCTGCCTTCGCACCCGGCGTGCCGGTAGCGTTACCGCCATGACTTCCGATCTCCCCAACGGGCCGGGCACGGCCCCCGTCGCACCGCGGATCGCGAGCACGCGCAGCCATCACGGCGACGACGTCATCGACGAATATGCCTGGCTGGAGACGAAGGACGACCCGGCGGTCACCGCATACCTGGAGGCCGAGAACGCCTGGACCGAGCGCGCCACCGCGCACCTGAGCGGGCTGCGCGAGACGCTGTTCGGCGAGATCAAGGGCCGCACCCAGGAGACCGACCTGTCGGTGCCCGTCCGCAAGGGCGCGTACTGGTACTACGCCCGCACCGAGGCCGGCAAGCAGTACGGCATCCAGTGCCGCCGCCCGGTCGCCGCGGGCGAGACCGCCCCGCCGACCCCCGCCGCCGACGGCACGGCGCCGGCCGACGAGGAGATCCTGCTCGACGGCAACGAGCTGGCCGCCGGGCACGACTTCTTCGCCCTCGGCACGCTCGACGTGAGCCCGGACGGGCGGCTGCTGGCGTACTCCACCGACTACACCGGCGAGGAGCGCTTCACGCTCCAGATCAAGGATCTGACCACGGGCGAGATCCTGCCCGACCGGATCGAGGGCGCGTTCTACGGCAGCGCCTGGTCGGTCGACGGCTCGCAGCTGTTCTACCTGACCGTGGACGACGCCTGGCGCCCGCACCGGGTGTGGCGGCACGCGGTCGGCTCGACCGGCGACGACACGCTGGTGCTGGAGGAGGCGGACGAGCGCTTCTGGATCGGCGTCGAGCTGACCCGCTCGCAGCGCTTCATCCAGCTCGACATCCACAGCAAGATCACCAGCGAGGTGTGGCTGATCCCGGCCGACGAGCCCACCGCCGCGCCGACCGTGGTCACCCCGCGCGTGCAGGGCCTGGAGTACTCCGTCGAGCCGCAGGGCGACCGGCTGCTGATCCTGCACAACCGCGACGCCGCCGACTTCACCCTCGCCCAGGCCCCGGTGTCCGACCCGGCCGACTGGCAGGAGCTGATCGGCCACACCCAGGGTGTACGCCTCGAAGGTGTGGACGCCTTCGCCGACCAGTACGTGGTGTCGCTGCGCCGCGAGGGCCTCACCGGCCTCCGGCTGTTCCCGACCGCCGGGGAGCCGACCTCGAAGCCGCGGGACATCACCTTCCCGGAGCCGCTCTACACGGTCGGGTTGTCCGGCAATCCCGACTACCAGACCGACCAGCTGCGCCTGACCTACACCTCGATGGTCACCCCCGACTCGGTCTTCGACTACGTGGTGGCCACCGGCGAGCTGCTGCTGCGCAAGCGCAAGCCCGTGCTGCCCGGCCCGGACGGCGAGCCGTTCGACCCGGCCCGCTATGAGCAGCACCGGGTCTGGGCGACCGCCGACGACAACACCGGCGTGCCGATCTCACTGGTCTGCAAGGCCGGCACGCCGACCGACGGCTCGGCGCCGCTGGTGCTCTACGGTTACGGGTCGTACGAGTCCAGCATGGACCCGTGGTTCTCCATCCCGCGGCTGTCGCTGCTCGACCGGGGCGTGGTGTTCGCGGTCGCGCACGTGCGCGGCGGCGGCGAGCTGGGCCGGCACTGGTACGACGACGGCAAGCTGCTGGCCAAGCGCAACACGTTCACCGACTTCGTGGCGTGCGCCCGGCACCTGGCCAAGAGCGGGTGGACCAGCCCCGACCGCATCATCGCGCGCGGTGGTTCGGCCGGCGGCCTGCTGATGGGCGCGGTCGCCAACATCGCGCCGGAGGCGTTCGCGGGCATCGTGGCACAGGTGCCGTTCGTCGACCCGCTGTCGTCGATCCTCGACCCGTCGCTGCCGCTGACCGTCACCGAGTGGGAGGAGTGGGGCAACCCGCTGGAGTCCCCCGAGGTGTACGCGTACATGAAGGCCTACTCGCCGTACGAGAACGTCGCCGACCTCGACTACCCGGCGATCCTCGCGGTGACCAGCCTGAACGACACGCGCGTGCGCTACAGCGAGCCGGCCAAGTGGATCGCGGCGCTGCGGCACACCGCTCCCCGCGGCGAATACCTGCTCAAGACCGAGATGGGTGCCGGGCACGGCGGCCCGTCGGGACGCTACGACGCCTGGAAGGAAGAGGCGTTCGTGACGGCCTGGATCCTGGACCGGGTCGGCCTGGCCGGCTGACCGGTTCATCGCCTCCGCAGCGGCGGCGTCGCGCACACCAGCGCGACGCCGCCGCTTCTTCATGCCCGCCCCGCGGACAACGTTCGGCCACATTGGAACGCCGTCTCAGCCTGTCCGATTTGCAGCTTCTGCAGATCTTGTCTCCGACTTACGCGCTATCTGTAGAGTTGCGACGGTCAGCAGCTCGATGCGCGCCTCGTCCGGATCGCCGACGCCATCGGAGATCTCCAAGGCTCCTGGATGGACGCTCGGACACGCCGACCGGCGATTGGTCGATCATCCTATAGGTACCTTTTCACCACACTTCACGTTGGACGTTAGCTATGTCCGATTTAGTGATGGCAGCGATACATGGCAAAACTTGCCATCACGCATGCCCGAGAGGTCGACGGCCGTCGACTCGTGCCGGTTCCGGAAACAAGGAGGGGCGTCCTCCGCGCGACTTGTCGCGCGGAGGACGCCCCTTGGCGGGATCGCCGGAACTATCCGTCGCCGGTCAGGAGAGCGGCGGGTAGGCGTTGGCCATCAGTTCGGCGAACTGGGCCGGGAACCACGCGCCCGAGATCGGGGCGTTGGCCAGGGCGCCGGTCAGGTTGTTGCCGTTGAGCTGGTTACCGG